>DASURA010000126.1:0-22558 GCA_036280295.1 Hyphomicrobiaceae bacterium | reverse complement strand
TACGGCGAGGCCCGCCGCGTTGGCGGCGCGCACGACGGCGCGGGCATACGGGTGGCGGCTGGTAGCGGCGAGAGCGGCGGCCCGCGCCAGCGCCTGGCGATTGACGGCGTAGGGGTGGGCGAGCTGCGGCTCGCCCAGGGTGAGTGTCCCGGTCTTGTCGAACACCACGGTGTCGATCTCGGCCAGCCTCTCCAGGCCATCCGCCGCCTTCACCAGCACACCCTTGCCGAACAGCCGGCTGGTGGCCGCCACCTGCACGGCAGGTACCGCCAAGGCGAGGGCGCATGGGCAGGTGATGATGAGCACGGAGATGGCGGCCGTGAGCGCCATCTCCCAGCCCTGACCGGCAACGAGCCAGCCGAGGAAGGTGGCGAGACCCAGGATATGCACGGCTGGCGCATAGGCCTGCGCGGCGCGGTCGGCGAGCCGGACGTAGCGGCCGCGTGCCTGCTCCGCTGTTGCCATCAGGCCGGCGATCTCGCTGAGCAGGGAGTTCTGATCGGAGGCCGTAACCTCTGTGTGCATCGCGCCGGAAAGGTTGACGGTGCCGGCGTAGACCTCGGCGCCGGGTGCGACGGCCCGCGGCCGCGTCTCGCCGGTGATCAGGCTTTCGTCTACGTCGCCGCACCCCTCGACGACGCGGCCGTCGGCGGCGAAGCGCTCGCCCACAGCGGTGAGGAGACGCATGCCGGGCAACAGCGTGCGCGTGGAGACGCGGCCAGTGCTGCCATCGGGCGCCACCACGGTGGCGGTGGTGCCGCGCAGACCGAGGAGGTTGGCGGCGGCACCGGCGGCGCGCGTGCGCATGCGGCTATCGAGGGTGCGGCCGATGAGCAGTAAGAAAAGCAGCGTGACAGCGGCGTCGAAATAGACCTGCTCGCTGCCGCGCGCGGTCTGATAGAGGCTCATCAGCGTGGCGAGCAGCACGCCGAGCGAGATCGGCACGTCCATGTTGAGGCGGCCGGTCTTGAGCGCTTGAGCGGCGGAGCGGAAGAACGGCATGCCGGCGTAGGCGACGGCAGGCAGCGCGATCAGCGCGGACAGCCAGTGGAACAGCGTCTGCGCCGAATGCGGCAGGTCGCCGGTGGCGCCGGACCATACCGCCACCGACAGCAGCATGATGTTGGCCACGGCAAACCCGGCGACGCCGAGTCGCTTCAGGAAGTCCCGATCTGCCGCCTTGGCTCTGGTCTCGGCGTCGGCGTCGTTGAGCTCGGCCGCCTTGTAGCCGGCACGCGCCAGAGCATCGACGAGGTCGGCCACGCCGACGCTGGCTGAACTGTGGATCGCAGTCACCCGCCGGGCCGACAGGTTGGCCCGCGCGCTGGTGACGCCCGGCACGGCGGCCACCGCCGCCTCGACCTTCCGCATGCAGCCGCCGCAGTGCATGTTCTCGACGGCGAGCGTGGTTGTCGCAAACGCCAGCGGCTTGACCTCGGCAGCGCCGGTTGCCGCCTCTCGCATGCTCAGGGCGTGAGCCACAGTCGCCTCCGTACACGATACACAGGGCTCCCGGCGCTCTCTGCGGCGCTGGTGCGCGTCTCACGCGCGATCAGCCGGCTGCCGGGTGTCAAAAGTGCCATCTGCGCCTCGCAACGGCCAGGGACAGACTCGCGCAGGACGAGGCGCATATCGTCACGGTTGGTCGCGCATCGGCCGAGCAACACTGCCCTTGAGACTGGTAACGGACTGCCCGTCGTTATTGTGATTCCTGCGGGGGTGGGAGCGCAGGTCACTTGTCTTCCGGCCCGGGCTCAGGCGCCTTGATGCAGGTCAAGCGGAAGCGTCATCGTACGGGCCGGATGCTCTCCAGGCACCGGGAGTGCTCACATCTTCTCCATAGGCCCATGTTGGGCCTCGGTTGATTGAAGCGTCCAACCTAACGCTCGTGCAGCCGCTCCGTCGGCACCACCTCCAGCGTGCGCAGGCGGCCCTCACGCAGGAGGTGGATCGAGACCCGCTTGTCTATGCGGGTGCCGTCGAGGATGCGGGCGATGTCGTCGACGCCGGTGACACTCTCCTTGTCTACACCGACGATCACGTCGCGGGCCTCGATGCCGCCAGCGTGGGCCGGGCTGCCCGGACGAACCTCAACGACCAGTACGCCGGCGTCCTGAGTGAGGCGGGTGGCGGCCTTGATGCGCTGAGGCAGGTGCACCTGCTCGCCGCCGACGCCGAGCAAGGCGCGGCGCACACGGCCGTGCGCCAGGATCTGGGTGAGCACGTGCTGGGCAGTGTTGGCCGCCACCGAGAAGCAGATGCCCTGGGCGCCCATGATGACGGCGGTGTTGACGCCGATCACCTCGCCGCGCGAGTTGACGAGCGGGCCGCCCGAGTTGCCGGGGTTGAGTGCCGCATCTGTCTGGATCACGTCGGAGATCAGGCGGCCGTTCTGGGCGCGCAGCGAGCGGCCGACCGCCGAGACGATGCCGGCAGTGACGGTCGATTCGAACCCGAACGGGTTGCCGATGGCGATCGCGACCTGGCCTTGGCGCACCTTCTTGGAGTTGCCGATCCTGGCCGCCGGCAGACGATCAGCCGTCTCCGCGCGCAGCACGGCGATGTCGGTATCGGGGTCGCGCCCCAGAATGCGCGCCGGCATGTGGCGGCCGTCGTTCAGGGCCAGCTCGATGGCGGCGACGCCGTCGATCACGTGGTTGTTGGTGAGGACCAGGCCGTCGGGGGCTATGATGGTACCGGAGCCCGAGCCTTGCTGGCCGGCGCGGTTGCCTCGCACGCGCACATGCACCACCGACGGCGAGACCTTCTCCACCACGCCGACGACCGCCTGCGAGTAGGCATCGAGCAGCTCGTCGTCGCCGTCCTTTTCCTTGTGCCACAAGTTCATCGCAAGTCTCCGGCCGGCGCGCTCTCCGTGGGCGCCGGAGACGATATATAGGTGTGGTTAACCTTTATGGCGAGGTGACGGTGTCAGACCTCCGGGTCGGACACCGTCCGAGGCTTACGCCAGCGAGCACATCATGGTGGCGCTGGACTTGTCGTGCTCGGGCGGAGCGGCCTCGACGTTGAGGGCCTTCACGACGCCGTCCTCGACGATCATGGAGTAGCGCTTGGAGCGCACGCCCAGGCCGCGGGCGGTGAGGTCGATCTCCAGGCCCAGCTTCTTGGCGAAGTCGGCGCTGCCGTCGGCCAGCATCAGGATCTTGTCATCGGCGCCATTGGCACCGGACCACGCGGAGAGGACGAACACGTCGTTGACGGCGGTGCAGGCGATGGTGTCGAAGCCCTTGGACTTGAGCTCCTCGAATTTCTGCACATAGCCCGGCAGGTGCTGCTTGGAGCAGGTGGGCGTGAACGCGCCGGGCACTGCGAACAAGGCCACCTTCTTGCCGCCGAACACCTCGGCGGTGGTCATCGGCTTGGGGCCCCCGGCCGACATGGTGGTGAAGGTGGCGTCCGGCAGGCGATCGCCGACATTGATGGTCATAGGCAGCGTCCTTTCGAGAAAGATTGGCGTGGAAGCCTTGCGAATCCCGGCCGGGAGCTTAAAGCGTGTGCATGGTCCAAGCCAAGCGGGCCGGCGGTAGCGGATCTGCTAGCGCAAAGTCCGCCGCGCCTCTGTTGCACCCTGGTCGCTCACGAGCGTCAGGGTCAGCGTCTTGCCCTTGAGATCGCGCGCCACGTCGGCGGCGAGCTCTGTCTCAAAGCGGACAGATCCGTCCGCCCCGTGCGCCTTCTTTTGCGGCAGCGATACGTAAAGCCCTTCTGGCGCCTCGATGAAGACATCCGCATTGGCCGCGCCATGGAAGTGAGCGGCAATCGTCAGGCGGGGCTTCGTCTTCCCGCCCTCGATAGTCACCGTCTTCAGCTCCGGATCGGAGGGATGCCGGCCCGCTTCCGGGCGCGGCACACGGGCAATTGCGGCCGCGATACGGCCCTCGGGGCTCGCCGTGAGAGGCGGCGGAATGGTGAGCGCGAAGCTCGCCGTGGCGGGAATGCAAATTTCGCGGCAGATGCCGAGCTCCAGGGCGAGCTTGAGGGCGACGGGTTGCGTCGGGTCCTGCGGCGCGACCTCGATGGGCAGGAGAACCGCGTGCTTGTAGCCAATCACCTCGCCGCCGGCCTCGTGCATGCGTTTGGGCGCAGGATAGAGCACCTTGACGGCGGCGACGTTGGTGGACCCTTCCCAATTGAGATCCGGTGGCACGCCGGCATCGCCCGGCATGCGCCAGTATGTCTTCCAGCCGTCATCGAGCGCAATCTCCAGACCGGCAAGCCGGGCGCCATTCGCCGCCTTGGCCTGGCTCGTGAGCAGCCGGGCGCGGGCGGCATGCAGCTCTACCCACGGCGTTGCCGCTGCAGCATCGCCAGGCTCCCGCGACGGCTCGCCGCGGGCAGGGCCCGCGCTGGCGAGGCCAATAATCGCAACAACGGTAAAGATGCGGTACAAGTGCATCGTCGCGTTCAGCGCCTTGGGCATGGGCGTGGCGTCCTCATCGGGGCCTTCGGGCGGCCTTGTTGGTATTTTTCCGGTGTTGACAGGAACATAAGGCACGCGTCACGGGGGCCAACTCACACCTCCTCGATCCGCTGAAGATAGATTGTCGCTGCAGGCCCTTCCAGGTGCCTGCAGCTGGCGCTAGTGTCCATGGCATGACGGTTTCCTCAGACAGGGGGCGAAAGGGTAGCGGCTATCTCGACGGACAGCTGCTGGTCGCCATGCCCCTGATGAACGACAAGCGCTTTGCGCGTTCCGTGATCTATATGTGCGCGCAGTCCGAGCAGGGCGCGATGGGGCTGATTGTGAATCAGCGCGCGCCCCATATCAGCTTCTCCGACCTGCTTGGGCAGCTGAGCATCGAGGGTGACGACAGCATCGGCGAGAACGGTGCAGCCGAGCTGATCGACATGGACGTGCACGTCGGCGGCCCGGTCGAGACCGGACGCGGCTTCGTGCTGCACAGCGCCGACTATTTCGCTGCCGACTCGACGCTGCCGATCGATGAGGATGTGTCGTTGACAGCCACCGTCGATATTCTGAGGGCAATCGCGGCCGGCAAGGGGCCCAGCAGGGCAATGCTGGCGCTGGGCTACGCCGGCTGGCGCCCAGGGCAGCTGGAGGACGAGATCCAAGCCAATGGCTGGTTGCACTGCCCATCGGATCTCGACCTGCTGTTCGACCGCAACCTCGACCAGAAATACGAGCGCGCCCTGTCCAAGATCGGCGTCGACCCGTCGCATCTCGTGAGTGACGCCGGGCATGCCTGAGACGGGCATGCTTGAGAGATGACGTGTAGGGGGTAGACGCCTCGCCAGACGTCCCGTTCATCGGTTGCGGCGTCGCGAGCGAGGTGGCTGGCCCTGTTGCCCACTTGCCGGCATCGCCGGCGAGGGCTACGGAGGCGCATGACCGAGCCTCAACCAAGCCCGTCGCCATGGCTCTCCGGCCTGTTGGCGCGCTGTCCGCGCTGCGGCCAGGGGCCGCTGTTCCGATCTGGGCTCATTCTGCGAGAAAAGTGCGATCATTGTGGGCTGAGCTACACCTTCGCCGATTCCGGTGACGGTCCCGCGGTTTTTGCCATCTTCATCCTGGGCTTCCTGGTGCTGGGTGGTGCCCTTCTGGTCGAGTTCCGTCTGGAGCCGCCGATCTGGGTGCATGTAGTGCTATGGGGCCTGCTGACGCCGCTGCTTGCGCTCGGCATCCTGCGCCTGCTCAAGGCCGGCCTGATCGCTCTGCAGTACAAGCACGAGGCCGGTGAAGGCCGGCTTGAATTGTAGGTGTCAGGTTCCAGGGATCAGGTTTCAGGAATGCCGGCCTGCGTGTCTCGCTGAAACCTGATCCCTGAAAACCTGGAACCTCTCATGATGCTCCAAAGGCTCCAACACGCTCGATTGCTGTGGCCGACGCTTGCCGCGCTGGCGGCGCTTGCCGTGCTGATCGGCCTGGGCAACTGGCAGATGCAGCGCCTGCGGTGGAAAGAGGGACTGCTCGCCAAGATCACCGCCCGCGTGCACGCTGACCCGGTTCCTCTACCCGCTCTTGAGCCTGCGAAGGCGGGCACGGCCGACATTGAATATCTGCATGTCGTGGTGAAGGGGCGTTTCCTCCACGACAAGGAGCGTTTTTTGTATGATCCGGCACCGGCTCCGGTCGGGCTCGGCTGGCAGGTCTATACCCCGCTGGAACTTGCCCAATCACATAAGGTCGTCTGGGTCAATCGCGGCTTCGTGCCTGATGCGCGCAAGGCGCCCGAGACACGGGCCGAAGGCCAGCCGACCGGCGAGGTGGAGGTGCGCGGCCTGGTCCGCCTGCCGGTGACGGCTGGACTGTTTGCAGCGCAGAACGATGTAGTCCACAACCTTTGGTATTGGCCCGATCTGGCCGCCATGACAGCCTCGGCCTTCCCCGACAGTGTCGATTCGGCGGCTGTACTGCCCTTCACGATAGATGCCGACGCCGCCTCGACGCCGCCCGGCGGCCTGCCCAAGGGCGGTGTGACGCGCATCGCGTTGCCCAATCGGCACCTGGAGTATGCGGTCACCTGGTATGGCCTTGCCGCAACCCTGGTTGGCGTATATTTGGCGTTTGCAATCAGTCGCTTAAGAGCAGCCAAGTAGCGCCGGGGCGGGCCGTCTGGCCGCATATCGCGCAAGCGACTTGTTCAGGCCCGGCTTGCGCCCTAGGGTGAAACGGTTCCATCCCCCCAATCAGAAAGTCTCCATCCCCGTGCGGTACGTCAGCACCAGAGGCGAGGCGCCCCCCTTGGGCTTCGAGGATGCGCTGCTCGCCGGCCTTGCCCGCGACGGCGGCCTCTATATGCCGGAGGCTTGGCCGCGGCTGGGGCCGGAGGCCATCGGCGCTTTTGCCGGCAAGCCGTTCGCCGAGGTTGCCGCCGCGGTGATCGACGCCTTCGCCGGGGCTGCGATTCCCGGCGACGAGTTGACCGCGATCGCCCGTGATGCCTACGCGCGGTTCGGCCATCCGGCCGTGACGCCGCTCGTGCAGATTGACCGAAACCTTTGGATTCTGGAGCTGTTTCACGGTCCCACCCTGGCCTTCAAGGACCTGGCGATGCAGCTCGTCGCGCGCCTGATGGACCGGGTATTGGCCGCCCGCGGTCAGCGCGTCACCGTGGTGGGCGCCACCTCGGGCGATACCGGCGGCGCCGCCATCGAGGCGTTCCGCGGCTCCAAGCGGGTCGAGGCGATCATCCTGTTCCCGGCTGGCCGCGTATCGGACGTGCAGCGGCGCATGATGACGACGGCCACCGAGGCCAACGTCCATGCCGTAGCCATCGAGGGTACGTTCGATGATTGCCAGGCCCTGGTGAAGGGCATGTTCAATGACCTGGCGTTCCGCGACCGCGTTGGGCTCGCGGGCGTCAACTCCATCAACTGGGCGCGGGTGGCGGCGCAGGTGAGCTACTACCTGGTCGCCGCGGCGGCGCTGGGCGCCCCCGCCCGGCCTGTCTCCTTCGCCGTTCCAACCGGCAATTTCGGCGACATTTTCGCCGGTTACGCCGCCAAGCGGCTGGGGCTGCTGATCGAGCGCCTGGCGATCGCCACCAACGACAACGACATCCTGCGCCGGACCTTCGAGACGGGCGTCTATGAGGTGCGCGGCGTGATGCCCACCACCTCGCCGTCGATGGACATCCAGGTCTCCTCCAACTTCGAACGCTACCTGTTCGAGGCCAGCGGCCGCGATGCCGCCTGGGTGCGTGACCTGATGGGGGCGCTGGCCCAGTCCGGCCGCTTCGAGCTCGATGCCCCAGCGCTGACCGCGTTGCGTACCGACTTCACGGCGACAACCGCCAGCATGGACGAGGTCGCTGCCTGCATCCGGCGCGTCAAGGCCGACAGCGGCTACCTGCTGGACCCGCACACCGCCTGCGGTGTCGTCGCGGCAGAGCGCAGCCTGGCGGACGGGGAGACGCCGCGCGTCGTGCTCGCCACCGCGCATCCGGCCAAGTTCCCCGATGCCATCGAGGCCATCATCGGCGAGCGGCCCGGCCTGCCACCGCGACTCGCATCGCTGATGACCGATCCGGAACGAATCACCACCCTGCCCAACGATCTCGCCGCCGTGGAGCGCCTTGTCGAGCAGCGCGCGGAGAGCCGCAAAGGAGACGCCGCATGACCATCCACGAGACCCGGCTGGCAAACGGCATGCGCGTCGTCTCTACCCGTATGCCGCATCTTGAGACCGTGTCGATGGGCATCTGGGTCGGCGTGGGTGCACGCCATGAGACGGCGCCGGAGCAGGGCATCTCGCACCTCTTGGAGCATATGGCCTTCAAGGGCACCGAGCGCCGGTCCGCTCGCGAGATCGCCGAGGAGATCGAGGCTGTGGGCGGCGAGCTCAACGCCGCCACCAGCCTCGAGATGACCGCCTATTTTGCCCGCGTGCTGGCAGCCGACACCGGTCTTGCGCTCGACATCCTGTCCGACATCCTGCAGAGCCCGCGCTATTCCGAGGAGGAGTTGGAGCGTGAGCGCGAGGTGATCCTGCAGGAGATCGCCGCCACGCGCGACAGCCCTGACGAGATCGCCTACGAGTTGCTGCAGGAGGTGGCCTTCCCCGACCAGGCGATCGGCCGGCCTATCCTCGGCACCGCCGCCAGCGTCAAGAGCTTCAACACCGGCGACTTGCGCCGCTTCCTGACGGAGAACTACAGCGCCAACCGCATTGTGCTTTCCGCCGCCGGCAAGGTCGACCACGACCAGCTGGTTCGCCATGCTGAGGCCCTATTTGGCGGTCTGAATGGCGGCCAAGGTGGGAAGTTTGAGCCGGCGAACTACGGCGGAGGCACCCGGGCGTCGGCCAAGGCGTTCGAGCAAAGCCACCTCCTGATCGCATTCGAGGGACCATCCTACGCCCAGGACGGATACTACACGGCCCAGGTGTTCTCGGCGTTGTTCGGCGGGGGCATGTCCTCGCGGCTGTTCCAGGAGGTCCGGGAACGCCTCGGGCTTTGCTATTCCATCTATTCTACGTATTGGGCACTCGCTGATTCGGGCTTGTTCGCCATTCATGCCGCTACCGGGCCTGACATGATGGCCAAGCTTGTCGAGGTCGTGGCTGGAGAGTTGCGGCGTGCCGCAGCCGCGGCGCCGACTGCGGCCGAGATGGCACGCGCCAAAGCGCAAATCAAGGCCGGCATGCTGATGGGGCTTGAAAGCTCTTCTGCTCGTGCCGAGTACATGGCACGACAGCTCCTGCTGTTCGACAAGCTGATCGACACGAGCGAGATCATCGCGCGCATCGAGGCGGTGACACCGGAGTCGGTCCAGATCTTGGCTGCGAGGCTGTTGACCGCGTCAAAGCCCTCGATCACCGTGGTGGGAGCGGGCCGGAAGGGAGCGCAATACTCACATTTGGCCGAGCGTATGCTGCTCGATTCCGCAGGCCGCTCGAATTGATGACGAAACGGATGATCGCATGGCGTTCCTGAGACCTTCGATCAGCATCGATCCGGACGCCGATATCCGCGGTCAGCGCGTCTATCTCCGCTATCCAACCATGCAGGATTATCCGGCCTGGGCCGAGCTGCGGGCACTCAGCCGCCAGCACCTCATCCCCTGGGAGCCGCAGTGGTCGCGCGACGAGCTCACCCGGTCCTCGTTTCGCCGTCGCCTGCGTCTCACCCAGCGCGAGTCGCGCGACGATCTGGGCTATGCGTACATGATTTTTGCCGACACCCCGCTGCGGCTGGTCGGCGGGCTCAATGTCAGTAATGTGCGGCGGGGAATCGCCCAGACCGCCTCGATCGGCTACTGGATCGGCGCCCCCTACGCCGGCCGCGGCCTGATGACTGACGCGGTGCGGGCCGTGACGCACTATGCATTCGCCTCGCTCAGGCTCAACCGGCTGGAGGCCGCCTGCCTGCCCAACAACGCGGCCTCGATGCGGGTGCTGCAGAACGCCGGCTTCCAGCTTGAGGGCCGGGCACGGCAGTATCTGAAGATTGATGGTCAGTGGCGGGATCATAATCTCTTCGCAGTGCTGCATGACGATCCGCGTCCCGAGCCGGCGAGGGCCTGATGCCCGGGTGTCGCCAGTCTCGCCCCGCGCGCATGCAGCGCCTGGTCGCCAAAGTGCACCGGGTCGTCTGCGCCCCGACCCTGCTGGTGGCGCTGCTGGCGCTGATGGTGAGCCTGGCGCTCGGCGTACAGGCGGCCGGCGCAGCCGGGCTTGAGGCCATCAACATCACCGACGATGCCGAGCGCATCGACGTGTTCCCGCTTGGCCAGTTCCATCCACCAAGCGACCAGATCACGCTGGATACCGTGCCCGACAGCGATGGTGTCTCCCAGAGCTGGACGGCGAGCGCCTCCACGCCCGGCACCAAGCCGGGCTGGTTTGCATTCGCGTTGCGCAACTCCAGCGACAAGCAGGTCGAGCGCTGGCTGGTGGTGGACCGCTACAACCCTGCCGCATCGGGCGTGCTGCTGCCCGATCTCGATGCCCGCCGCATCGAGCGCATCGCCTACTCGCGGGGCTATGCGCCGGAGCGCATCAAGAACGACCGCGCCGACGTGTTCCGCATCACACTGGAGCCCGGCCGTACCGTCACCTACGTCGCCGAGCTGGCGTCCACTCGCATCGCCGCCGTGCAATTGTGGAACCCCATCGAGTACGAGCAACGCGCCCGCGACCGCTACCTGTTCAGTGGCGTGATGCTCGGCATCACCGGCCTGCTGGCGATCTTCCTGACGGCGGTTTTCGCCGCCAACCACAAGGCGATCTTTCCGTCTGCGGCGGTGTTCGCCTGGTGCGTGCTGGCCTACCTGTGCGTCGATTTCGGCTTCTGGCACAAGCTGTTCAGCATCAGGCCAGAGGAGAATGCCCAGTATCGTGCCGCCACCGAGGCGGCGATGGCCGCGAGCCTCGTAGTGTTCCTGCACGTGTTCCTGCGGCTGCGCGCCTCGCATCGGTACATGCGCATCCTGATCGGGGTGTGGATCGCGGTGCAGTCTCTGCTGGTCGCGCTCGCGTTCCTCGACCCGCGGCTGGCCGCCACCTTCGTGCGTCTTTCTGCCCTGCTTATCGGCGGCGTGGGGGCGGGTGTCACCCTGTTCCTGGCGCTGAGCGGGCAGGACCGCGCTCTGTCGCTGGTGCCGACCTGGATGCTGTTCCTGGTCTGGCTGTTCGGTGCCGGTGCCACGCTGCTCGGGCGGCTTTCCGGCGACTTCGTCACCCTGAGCCTGGTCGCCGGTTTGGTGCTGGTGGTCGTGCTGATCGGCTTCTCTGTCACCCAGTACGCCTTCCGCTCGGCGGAGCCGGCGTTCGGCGGCTCGCAGCCGGGCGAGCAGCAACTGCGTGCCCTGGCGGTCGACGGCGCCGGTGCCGCGGTGTGGGAATGGAATGCACGCCGCGACGAGATCAAGATCAGCCAGATCGTCGAGCAGATGCTCGGCCTCAAGCCGGGTGAGCTTTCAGCCAAGACTGAGAGCTTCATCGCCCATATGCATCCGGCAGACCGCGAGCGCTTCAAGCTGCTGTTGTGGTCAATGAAGGAGCGTGGCGGCGGTGAGCTGCGGATCGAGTTCCGCATGCGCCACGTCGACAGCTCGTACCGCTGGTTCGAGCTCGACGCCGCCAGCCTGCCCACCTCCGACCGCCGCAACCTGCGCTGCGTGGGCCTGGTGCACGAGGTGACCGATGCCAAGCGCGCGCAGGAACGGCTGCTGCACAATGCCGTCTACGATAGCCTGTCCGGCCTGCCGAACCGCGAGCTGTTTCTCGATCGCCTGGCCATCGCGGCGAAGCGCGCCGCGCTGGAGCCGCTGATCCGCCCGTCGCTGCTGTTCATCGACATCGACCGGTTCCGGGCTGCCAAGGCCGCCGTCGGCATGGTCGCAGCCGACAGCCTGCTGCTCACGATCGCGCGCCGTCTGTCGCGCAATCTCGGCCCGCAGGACACGCTGGCCCGCATTGGCCAGGATCAATTCGCGCTGCTCCTGCTGAGCCAGACCGATCCGCGCGAGCTAGCCATGCTGGCCGAGCACGTGCGCCGCTCGGTGCGCTCGCCGATCCCGACGCTCGGCGAGCGGGAGATCGTGCTGACCGCCTCGGTCGGCATCGCGATCTACGACGGTCCGGATGAGAACCCGGCCGAGCTGCTGCAGGAGGCCGAGATCGCCATGTACCGCGCCAAGCGGTCGGGCGCGGACCGGGTCGAGATCTACAACGCCGAGATGCGGTCTGACCCGGATGGGCGAATCGCGTTGGAAGGCGAGCTGCGCGCGGCGCTGGAGCGCAAGCAGCTCAAGGTGGTATATCACCCGGTGTTCTACCTGCCGACCGAGACGCTCGCCGGCTTCAAGGCGACGCTGCGCTGGGAGCACCCGCGGCTCGGCACCCTCAACCCGACCCTTTTTGTGCCGGTGGCGGAGGAATCCGACCTGATCGGCAAGCTGTGGTCATACGTGCTCACGCGGGCCGCCCGCGACGCACAGCGCTGGCAGCGCGAGCTGCCTCGCCCGGACCAGCCGCTGTTTGTGGCGATCGGCGTGGCCAGCCGCCAGCTGCTGCGGCCGGAGCTGATCAACGAGATGCGCCATGTGCTCGGCCGCGCCGTGATGCCGAAGGGCTCGCTGCGGCTGGAGATCGCCGAGTCGCTGGTAATGGAAAGCCCGGAGAAGACTCGCGCGATCCTGGATCAGCTTGCCGCGGCGGGCGCAGGGCTGTCGGTCGACGAGTTCGGTACCGGCTACTCCTCACTGTCCTACTTGAGCCAGCTCGCCTTCGACACCATCAAGGTTGACCGCGCCTACGTGCAGGCGCGCGGCCAGAACGGTGGCGGCGACACCATGCTGCGATCGATCGTGGCGCTGGCCAAGGAGCTTGGTCGCAAGGTGGCGGCGGAAGGTGTCGAAGCCGAAGACGACATCGTCTTCCTGCGCTCGATCGGCTGCGAATACGCCCAGGGGCTGTACTACGGTGAGCTGATGGCGGACCGCGATGTCAGCCAACTGCTCAAGGTGGTGCGCCGGGCAGAGCGGCGGCTGAAGAAGGGCGGTCTCTTCAGGCAGGGTGCCAAGACAAGGGCCGAGGCTGCGGCCGAGGCGTCTGCAACACCGGCTGCGGCCGCCGGTCCGGCAAAGCCGGTGGCCTCGCAGTCACCCGGCGCCGCACCGCCGCAAGCCTCGCCCGTGGGTGTGGCGCCGCCCAGACCTGGCGCTCCGCAGCCCGCCCCGCTTCCCGCTTTTGTCCCTGCGACACCGTCTGCCGCCGCTGCCGCGCGGCAGACGGCATCGACTCCTCCTGGCACGCCACCGGTTGCCGGCGCGGCCCCGCCGCTAGCCATGCCCGCGGCCTCCCGCGCTCCTCCGAAGCCTGCCAATGGACGCCCGATCACGCAGCCTGCGAGTCCGCTGCGGTCCGCTCTGCCGCCGCTCCCCGCCGCCGCACCGCCGCCCGGACCCGGTGCCTTGCGCAAGAGTGCAGCAGCAGGCGCTGCAGCGCCATCGCTTCAGCCCCCGCCGCCATCGATGCCGCCGCCGGCTGCAGTCGCGTCTGCGGCAGGACAGGCTCGTGGCGTGCCGCCCAAGCAGCCTGCCACGCCGCCGCCGCCGATGATGGCGCCGCCTCGGGCCGCCGGCGTGCCGGCCGCGGCCGGCCGGCAGTCTGCAACGGTTTCGGCGCCTATGCCGAAGGGGCCAACGCCACCTCCTCCCGGCGGACGGCCGCCGATGCCGCCGCCGACGGTTGCCCGATCGCACCCTCAGATGCCGCCGCCGCCGCCGCCTGCCGTGCCAACCCGCGCCACGGCTGGCATGGCTCCGCCGCGACCGGGACAGCCGCCCGCCGCCGGGCATGTGCCGCCTGGGGCGCCTCTATCGCCGACAGGTCCGGCTGCGCCCAGCGGGCCTCCGCCCGTGCAGTCGCCGCGCCCGGCCGCACCGACCGGGCCGCTTGCACCGCTGTTCTCGGCGCCGCCGCCACGCCGTCCAGCACGGCCAGCGCCCGACCTCTCCAAGTTGCCGCCTTCGGTGCGCGAGAGCCTGGCCAAGCTGGCCAGTGGCGATGCCGCGGCTGACGACGCCGCTCCCTCTGGCCCGGCCAGCTCGCCACTGGATCGGAAAAAATAGAGCGCGCTGTGCGCACTGGAGCATGCCGTTCGCTTGCACTTGCGGCCATGACACCAGCTCTTTGTTGCATCGCGTGATTCACGCCTCCGGTGATTCCACCTCCGGCTGTCACGCTCTAAGGCCCGGAAGCACACGCGTGACCGTCGACACCTCAGCACCGCAGGCGGGCGTGCAGGACGCTGCGGCGCTCGATGCGGCACGCGAGGTACTGCAGCGCACCTTCGGTCACGCTGACTTCCGCGGCCTGCAGGCGGCGGTGATCGGCGAGGTACTGGCCGGACGCAGCGCCATGGCGGTGCTGCCGACAGGGGGCGGCAAGAGCCTGTGCTATCAGATACCCGCCATGCTGCGTCCGGGGCTTGGCCTGGTGGTTTCGCCGCTGATCGCGCTGATGACCGACCAGGTGGCGGCCCTGCGCCAGTCGGGGGTGGCGGCGGCGCGGCTTGATTCCAACACCCATCCGCTGGAACGCGATGAGATCTGGGACCGGATCGCGGCCGGCCGGCTCGACCTGCTGTACCTGTCGCCAGAAGGCCTGATGCAGCCATCGATGCTGGAGCGGATGTCGCGCCTGCAACTGGCGCTGGTGGCGATCGACGAGGCGCACTGCGTCAGCCAGTGGGGGCACGACTTCCGCCCCGAGTACCGCATGCTGGGCCGGCTGGCCGAGATTTTCCCGGACGTGCCGCGGCTGGCCGTCACCGCCACGGCGGACGCCCGCACGCGCGAGGATATCCGTGCCGAGCTGCGGCTGGCCGGCGCACGCGAGCTGGTGGCAAGCTTCGCCCGACCCGAGCTGGTCCTTTCTGCGGAGCGCAAGCGGGGGCACGGCCACGCGCGCGTGCTGGAGCTGGTGGCGGAGCGGCCTGGCGTCTCCGGAGTCGTCTATGCCGGTCGCCGCGATGCGGTGGACGACCTGGCAGCCCAGCTCGCTGCCGCCGGCGTGCCGGCGCTCGCCTATCACGCCGGGCTCGACAAGGAAGTGCGCGCGGCACGTCTGGAGCAGTTCCTGGAGGCCGATGCTTGTGTCATCGTGGCGACCATCGCCTTCGGCATGGGCGTCGACAAGCCCGACGTCCGCTACGTCATCCACGCCGATCCGCCGGCTGCGATCGAGGCCTACTGGCAGGAGGTCGGCCGCGCCGGGCGCGATGGCGCGCGCGCCGAGGGGATCACGCTCTATTCGTCATCCGACATGGCCTGGGCGTTGCGCCGAATCGACAATCGCGACGTCGATCCCGCGGTGAAGGCGGTGCAGACGCGCAAGCTGCGCCAGCTCTATGCCATGCTCGACGGCACCGGCTGCCGTCCGACCGCAGTGCGGCGCTACTTCGGCGAGAGCGATGTGATGCCGTGCGGAGAGTGCGACCTGTGCCGCAACCCGCCACTGGCGAGCGATGTCACGGAGGCGGCACAGAAGGCATTATCGGCGGTGCACCGCCTCGGCGGCCGCTTCGGCCGCGGGCGCGTGGTTGATCATCTGCTCGGCAAGACCAAGGGGGCGTTCGAGTCGGAGACGCGGCTTTCCACTTTCGGTATCGGCAGTGAACTGAGCGCCGGAGGCTGGCGCGATCTCCTGGACCAGCTGCTGTTTGAGGGGCTGCTGCGCGAGGACCCGAACGAAGGCCGTCCATTGATTGGCCTCGGCGATATGGACGAGGTGCGAGCCGTCTACCGCGGTGCGCGCCGGATCGCCACGCGTCGCGCACCCGAGGGGAAGGGCGCGGAGAAGGGCCGTGACGGTCAACGCCCGCGCAAGCGCCAGAGCGGCGAGGAACTGGGACTCGACGCCGCCGACGCGCAGCTGTTCGAGGCCCTGCGCACCTGGCGCCGCGAGCGCGCCTCCGAGCAGGGCCTGCCGCCCTACGTCATCTTCCACGACACCACGCTGGCCGCCATCGCCCGCCGCCGGCCCGAGAGCGCCAACGCGCTCGGCAACATCAGTGGCGTCGGCCAGTCCAAGCTGGAGCGCTATGGCGCCGATGTGTTGCGGCTTGTGGCAGAGGATGGCGGCGGCGGGCAACAAGATTGAAACCATGTTCTTCACGGTATGCTTAATCGACAAATGACTTTCGACAATGCACAGGGAAGCCGGGCGCTGCGGCCGTGTCGTGCACCCGCGTCGCCATTCTGACATCCATCGCATGGCATGATATCGCCAAAATATACCGGTCGGTTGCCATGGGTTCACGCAATCCGGCACGCGAGCATAACAACGGCATGCACGCGGCTATTCTTAAGCGATCCGCATATTGCTGCGTGCATATAGGCGGACTGAACGCCGACACCAGGAATTGGGAAGCGAGGTACATGTCCCGTAGCTTGATTGCGCTGATCATCCTGATGCTTCTCTCAGAGACCGCCGGGGCCCAGCGGCCGCAACCAGACGATGCCGCGAAGGCCAAAGGGCGCGTGTTCCGCGATTGCTCCGCATGCCCCGAGATGGTGGTGGTGCCGGCCGGGGAGTTCATGATGGGCTCGCCAAAGACGGAACGCGGCCGCGACAAGAACGAGGGCCCGCAGCACAAGGTGTCGGTGCCGGCTTTTGCCATGGGCAAATACGAGGTGTCGTTCGCGCAATGGGACGCTTGTGTCGCCGAGGGCGGCTGCAAGCACAAGCCGAGCGACGAGACCTGGGGCCGTGGCCGGCGCCCCGTGATCAACGTCTCCTGGCACGATGCCACCGAGTTCGTTGGCTGGCTGAAGCGCAAGACCGGCAAGGCTTACCGGCTGCCGACCGAGGCAGAGTGGGAATACGCCGCGCGCGGCATCACCGATGCATCTGCACCGCATCCGCCGTTCTCGACCGGGGCAACCATCAACTACAAGCAGGCAAACTACGACGCCAACTTCAGATACGCCGACGGCCCGCCGGGCATCTATCGGCAGAAGACCGTCGACGTCGGCTCGTTCAAGAGGAATGCGTTCGGACTGTACGACATGCACGGCAACGTATGGGAGTGGGTGCAGGATTGCTACCAGGACAGCTACGAGGACGCGCCGACCGACGGCTCCGCCGTTGTCATGCCGCAATGCGGCTTGCGCATCCTGCGCGGCGGAGCCTGGAACTATTTTCCCAAGCTCCTGCGTTCAGCTTACCGCTATGCGACGGCTCCGGAGATCCGTCTCAATAATGTAGGGTTCCGGGTGGCAAGCTCGCTCTGATCGTTGGCCGTCTGTTCAGATTTGGAGACATCGCAACGTGTTGTTCCGGTTGAGATCACGTAGGGGCGCGCCGCGCGCCGTGCTTGCAGGCATCGCGATAGCGCTGCTCGCAGTCGGCGCCGAGGCCGCGAGCCGCAAGAGCGCCGGCAAGCCGATCCTGGCTGTGGTGTCGCTCAGCGACCAGCGCATCAGCATCTACGATGCCGACGGCAAGATCCTGGAATCGCCGGTCTCGAGCGGTGCGACCGGCTACGAGACGCCGGCCGGCATCTTTACGATCGTGCAGAAGAAGGAGGATCACCGCTCCAACCTGTACGAGGACGGCGAGATGCCGTTCATGCAGCGCATCACCTGGACCGGCATCGCCCTGCACGCCGGTGCGCTGCCCGGCTATCCGGCCTCGCACGGTTGCGTTCGGATGCCGTTCGAATTTGCCCAGCGGCTGTTCGGCATGACCGACATGGGCATGCGTGTGGTGGTGGTGCGCGAGGACATGGCGCCGAGCGCCATCTCGCACCCGGCGCTGTTCAAGTCGAAGCCGGTGTCGATGGAGGTGGCGTTGGCCGCGCAGGGCAACACCAGGCTCGCGTCGCTGTTGAGCAAGACTGAAATCGTTCCCGGCTCGCGGACGCACATGCGCATCCTGCAGGAGATCGCTGCCGCCAAGGCCCAGGATGTCGCGTCGGCGAGCCGGCAGCTGCGGGAGGCTCGCACCGCCGCCAGCCGTGCCGCCAAGGAGGCCACTGTCGCGGCCCGGAAGCTGAAGGCGGGGGAGAGCGCGCTTGCCGATGCCGAGAGGACGTTGAAGAAGCTGGAGGCCCGGAGCGACGCCGCCACCACGGCAAAGGCCAAGGAGGCGCTGGAAACGGCGAAGCAGAAAGCGACCGCCACGCTGGCCGAGCTGCAGGGGCAGCTGGCAGCGCTCCGGGCGAAGGCACAGGCCAAGCAGGAGGAGGCCGAGCGCTCGCAGAGCGACGCTGCCGCGACGGTCGTTGCCAGGGACCGTGCCGCCGAGGCGGCGGAGAAGGCCGAATGGCGTACATCGCCGGTGTCGGTCTTCGTCAGTCGCAAGACGCAACGGCTCTACATCCGTCGCGGCAACAACCCCGTGTTCGAGGGGCCGGTGGCGATCAGAGAGCCGGACAAGCCGATCGGCACCTTCGTGTTCACCGCGGTCGAGCATCTCGGCGCCTCGGGCGACATGCGCTGGAACGTGGTCTCGATGTATGAGAACCCGACCGCGATCGAGCCTCCGCCCCCTGCAAACGCGAAGGCCCGGCCGTCGCACCGCGGCAAGGGGCACGCGGCCGTTGCGCATCCGACTGACGTTGCGGCGGCCGGGGCGGCGCTCGATCGCATAACGTTTCCCAACGAGGCGCTGGAGCACATCCACGCGGATGCCCTGCTGCCGGGAACATCCCTCATCGTCTCCGATGAGGGGCCGAGCCGGGAGATCGGCAAGGACACCGATTTCGTGGTGGTCATGAGCGACGAGCCGCAGGGCGCCCTGAAGATCCGTCAGCGCCCGCCTGCGCCGCGGGAGCAGGACTATGACCCCTGGGCCGACAACTGGGGCGGCTTCCCCCGGGAGTCCTACGGCCACTCGCGCCCGCGAAGGTCCTACCAGAACGACGGTCCGTTCTTCTTCAATTGGTGAGGGGGGCGGTTTGCATGGGGTGGATTGGCGAAGGCGTAATCCGCCCTGCCTCCGGTTGGAGCGGCGGATTACGCTACGGACTTCGCCCTATTTCCCCGTACGTCCTCTGACCTCGGTCCCCTAACGCAATGCAGCAACCGCCTGATCGAAGCCAGCCAGGGAGAGCGGGATGCCGACCCCCACTTCCTGGGTCCGATAGATGATGAACACCAGCGTCTTGCCGGCCTTGAGCTTGGCCATCAGTGGTGGCTCCAGAAGGAGCTGGGCTTGGCAGCCAACCACCAGGCAGCGATCGAACGGCACGTGGCCTTCGTGCTTGCTGTCGATCTGCACGCCCAGAGCCTTGCCAAGGAATACCCCGAGCGGCGCCACCACGCGCATGGTGAGCTTGCCACCCGCGTGTTTCTGGACGATCGCCGTGAGGCCTACGTTCTGATTGTCCTCCGCGGTCACGCTTTGAACGGCACCGCAAACCTCGTTTTTGGCGCCAGGCGGGGGCGGGCGGCAGACCACTTGCCAGTCGCCGTGCTGCGACTTGACAGTGCCGCCCTCCATGATCTGCGCTCCGGCTGGCGGGGCCGCTACGGGCGCCAGCACAGCGGCAAGCAGAAGGGCCAATGGCAGCCAGACCGGCCGCGAACAGACCGGCCGCGAAAGGTGCCGCGACATGGCGGCGCGCCAGCGATTGAGGTGCGTCGAAAGAGCCAAGCTTCTCTCCTGCGCGATCACGATCTACCCTACCCAACAGAGTGCAAGCGGCGCATACGCAACGCTCCTTGCGTGCCAGACTCGGAAAAGTCCGGTCGCAGCGCCATCTCGCGAATAAATCCGACCAAATTGCGCCCGGCGGCAATCTGCCCTGGTCGGCCTTGGGCGATCCCGAGCCGGGCTTGTAGCCGGTCGCCGCGCCACACTGCAATCGCCACCGCAACTGCCTGTTCACGCGTGGATATGCCGCACGATCGTACCCTTGAGCGACTTTTGGGCTTGCTGTTTGGTGACCGCGTTAAGCGGAATCCCGCGTCGGCTTGGCCAATGCCGGGAAGGTGCGGGCGGAAAGCCGCCAGGGCACGGCGCTGAGGGCTGAAATGCCTTGAGGCTGCGTCCCGCGGCGGTGTTGCGTCAGCTGCAGGCACGGGCATGGCCGCCAGGCTGAGACGAGACGGCGTCTAGCGATAGCGCCTGCTGTCTCCTGAGCGCCAGGAAACGAGAAGCACTCGCAATGTTGGGAACAAATCGCAGCACAGCCGGCCTGTCGTGGTTGCTCGCGGCTCTTCCGGCCCTCTTGGGCGCCATGCTCCTCGCCGCGCCGGCAACGGCTGGCACCGGCCAGCCGAGCAGTGGACAGATCACCTTCCAGACGGCGGTCACGCCGATCATGGAGCAGATCACCTGGATGCATAACTTCGTCAATGTCATCATCTTTGCGATCATGGCATTCGTGACGGCGCTGCTTCTGTGGGTGATGTGGCGCTATAGCGAGCGCAAAAACCCGGTGCCGTCGCGGACGAGCCACAACACCATGATCGAGGTGCTGTGGACCGTGATCCCGGTGTTCATTCTGGTGATCATCGCCGTGCCGTCCTTCCGGCTGCTCTACGCACAGTACACGTTTCCGCCGCCGGACCTCACCATCAAGGCGACCGGCCATACCTGGAACTGGTCGTACGAGTATCCGGATCAGAAGCTCAACATCGATTCGGTGATCCTGGACGACAGCGGCCGCAAGGCGGCGGTCGCGGCCGGCATGCCACCGCGCCAGGTGCCGCGCAATCTCGCCGTGGACAACGAGATCCTGGTGCCATTGAACAAGGTCGTGCACGTTCTGGTCACCTCCACCGACGTGATCCACGCCTGGAAGGTGCCGTCGTTCGGCAGCATGGTGGACGCGGTGCCGGGTCGCATCACCGCCACCTGGTTCAAGGCGCAGCGCGAGGGCATCTACTTCGGTCAGTGCTCTGAGCTGTGCGGCAAGGACCACGCCTTCATGCCGATCGCCGTTCGCGTCGTGAAGAACGATGTTTTCAACGAGTGGGTCGACGCCACCAAGAGCCGCAACCGCCAGAAGGTCAAGGAGATCATCCTGCGGGTGGCGAAGGAGCAAGAGGCCAGCCAGGCGCAGGTGGCGGCGCGGTAGGATAACCGGGGTGCGGCCCCCCAGAGCCGGCGGATGCCAGCTCAGGCGGCGGCGCCCAGTGAATGCAGGGCGAATGCAGAGGTAGGCGACTATGGCGAGCGACACGCGAGCTGCGGCGGGCGATCTTCACACCCGCGATCATTCACATGATCATACGCCCTCCGGGCTGATGCGGTGGCTGAACTCCACCAACCACAAGGACATCGGCACGATGTATCTCCTGTTCGCTATCGTGGCGGGGGTCATCGGCGGCTTCCTTTCGGTCATGATGCGCATGGAGCTGCAGGAGCCGGGCCTGCAGTATTTTGCCAATGGCCACGCGTTCAACGTCTTCGTTACCGGGCACGGCCTCATCATGGTGTTCTTCATGGTGATGCCGGCGATGATCGGCGGCTTCGGCAACTGGTTCGTGCCGCTGCTGATCGGCGCGCCGGATATGGCGTTCCCGCGCATGAACAACATCTCGTTCTGGCTGCTGCCGGCCTCGATCAGCCTGCTCCTCATCTCGATGTTCGTCGAGGGCCCCGCGGGCGGAGAGGGCGTCGGTACCGGCTGGACGCTGTATGCGCCGCTTTCCACCAATACCGGCCACCCTGGCCCGTCCGTGGACTTCGCCATCCTTTCGATTCACATCGCCGGTGCCTCGTCGATCCTCGGCGCCATCAACTTCATCACCACAATCTTCAACATGCGCGCGCCGGGCATGACGCTGCACAAGATGCCGCTGTTCGCGTGGTCGGTACTGGTGACGGCGTTCCTGCTGCTGCTGTCGCTGCCGGTGCTGGCGGGCGCCATCACCATGCTGCTCACCGACCGCAACTTCGGCACCACCTTCTTCGAGCCGCAGGGCGGCGGTGACCCGCTGCTCTACCAGCACCTGTTCTGGTTCTTCGGCCATCCGGAGGTGTACATTTTGATCCTGCCAGGCTTCGGCATGATCAGCCACATCGTCGCGACCTTCTCGCGCAAGCCGGTGTTCGGCTACCTCGGCATGGCTTATGCCATGGTGGCGATCGGCTTCATCGGCTTCATCGTCTGGGCACACCACATGTATACCTCCGGCATGGGCGTGGACGTGCAGGCTTACTTCGTGTTCGCCACCATGGTGATCGCGGTGCCGACGGGCGTGAAGATCTTCTCCTGGATCGCGACCATGTGGGGCGGCTCGATCCAATTCCGGGTGCCGATGCTCTGGGCGCTGGGCTTCATCTTCCTGTTCACGGTCGGCGGCGTGACGGGCGTGATGCTCTCCAATGCCGGCGTCGACCGCTCGCTGCACGACACCTACTACGTCGTGGCGCATTTCCACTACGTGCTGTCGCTGGGCGCCGTGTTCGCCATTTTCGCCGGCTGGTACTACTGGTTCCCGAAGATGAGCGGCTACATGTACAACGAGGCGCTGGGCAAGCTGCACTTCTGGCTCACCTTCATCGGTGCCAACATCCTGTTCTTCCCGCAGCATTTCCTGGGGCTCGCCGGCATGCCGCGCCGCTACGTCGACTACCCGGATGCCTTCACCTACTGGAACCACATCTCCTCGA
>DASURA010000125.1:0-8940 GCA_036280295.1 Hyphomicrobiaceae bacterium | reverse complement strand
CGGACGAGCCTCTCGACGCCAGCGATGCGGTGCACTCCCGCAACATCTTCTTCCGGATGGCCGACGGGCTCCCTGCCGAGGAGGCCGCGCAGCTGCGTCTGGCGTTCGAGACCGAGCTGACGCGGCGCCAACCGGCCTGACCGTCAAGCCCGGGACAGGCCTACGATGCGCCGCTACTCGGCGGGAGCGGTCGTCATGGCGGGGTGGCCGCCGTCTCGGTCCCCTCGGCTACCCGAGGCGTATGTCCGAGCAGGCTGTAGACCGTCGGGATCACGAACAGCGTGAGCAGCGTGCCGAAGCTCATGCCGCCCACGATCACCCAGCCGATCTGCGAGCGGCTCTCGGCGCCGGCGCCCTCGGCGACCGCCAGCGGCAGCGCGCCCAGCACCATGGCGCCAGTGGTCATCAGGATCGGCCGCAGCCGCAGCACTGCCGACTCGACCACCGCCTCGATGCGGCCCCGGCCCTTCTCCTGCAGCTGGTTGGCAAACTCGACGATCAGGATGCCGTGCTTGGTAATCAGTCCGACCAGGGTGACAAGTCCGATCTGCGAGAAGACGTTGAGCGTGCCGCCGGCCAGCCACAGCGTGCCGAGTGCGCCGGCCATCGACAGCGGCACCGTGACCAGGATGATCAGCGGGTCGCGGAAGCTCTCGAACTGCGCCGCCAGCACCAGGTAGATGAAGCCGAGCGCCAGCAGGAACACCACGGCCAGGCTCTGTCCTGCCGCGCGGTACTCGCGGCTTTGTCCGCTTACGTCGGTCAGGACCGTCTCGGGCAGCACCTCGCGCGCGGTCTGCTGCAGGAAGACGAGGGCGTCGCCGAGGGCATAGCCGTTGGCCAGGTTGGCCGAGATCGTCACCGCGCGCAGCTGGTTGAAGCGGCGCAGCTCCTTCGGTGCCACCGCCTCCTGCACCTTGACGATATTGTTGAGCTGCACCATCTCGCCCCTGGGCGAGCGCAGGAAGATGGTGGAGAGCGTGTCGGGCGAGGCGCGATCCTCCGCCGCCAGCTGCACCATCACGTCATATTGCTCGCCGTTCTGCTCGAAGCGCGTCACCTGCCGTCCGCCGAGCAGCGTCTCCAGCGTGCGTCCCGCCACCGTGATATCGAGCCCGAGGTCGGCGACCTTGGCGCGGTCGATATCAACGCGCAGCTCCGGCATGTTGAGCGTGAGGTCGGTATCGACATTGTCGAGACCCGGATAGCTGCGGATTTTCTCCAGCATCACATCGACGTATTCCTGCAGCTGCTCGTAGCTGCCGGATGTCTGCAGCACGAACTCGACCGGGCTCGATGAGCCCCGTGCGCCGAACGAGCCTGGGTTCCTGGAGGACACGCGCGCGCCCGGGATGGCGCGCAGCTCGGACTTGATCGCCTCGTTGATCGACTGCTGCGAGCGGTCGCGCGCATCCCAGTCTGTGAGGCGGCCGGTGATCTGGAAGCGCGAGACCTCCGGGCTGCCGTTGATGACAAGGATCGAATCGATCTCCGGCACCTTGGCGAGGATGTCTGCGGCCTGGACGCTGTAGCGCTGGATGTAGCCGAGCGTCGCGCCCTCCGGGCCGGTGCCGCGCACCTGGATCAGCCCGCGGTCCTCCGTCGGCGCGAGCTCCGACTTGAGGGAGACGAAGAAGACGCCGCTCAGCGCGGCCACCCCGACCGCCACCAGCAGCACCAGCGGCCGGATGCGGAGCGTGGCGCGGAGCAGGCCGCGATAGCCGGCCTCGATCGCCGAAAAGCCGCTATCGATGACGCTGGAGATCCGGCCCGGGCGCGCGTTGTGCTTCAGGAGCTTGGAGCACATCATCGGCGTGAGCGTGAGCGCCACGAAGCCCGATACCAGCACGGCACCGGCCAGTGTCAGCGCGAACTCCAGGAACAGCCGCCCGGTACGCCCCGGCGCGAAGGCGATCGGCGCATAGACCGCCGCCAGTGTCAGCGTCATGGCGATGACGGCGAAGCCGATCTCCTTCGTGCCCTCGATCGCGGCCGGGATCGGGCGCATGCCCTGCTCGATGCGGCGGTGGATGTTCTCCAGCACCACGATGGCGTCGTCGACGACGAGGCCGATGGCGAGCACGATCGCCAGCAGGGTGAGGGTGTTGATTGTGAAGCCCATGGCCAGAACCAGCGTAGAGGTGGCGATGAGCGAGATCGGGATGGTGACGATCGGGATCAGCGAGGCGCGGAGCGAGCGCAGGAACAGCACAATCACCAGCACGACGAGCACGATCGCCTCGCCGATGGTGTGGTAGACGGCGGCAATCGAGCGGTCGATGAATACCGAGCTGTCGTTGCCGATGGTGGCGGAGAGCCCCTGTGGCAGCGACTGGTTGACCTCCGGCATGACGGCCCGCACCGCCTTGGAGACGTCGAGCGGGTTCGCAACCGCCTGCTTGATGATGCCGACCGTGATGGCCGGCTGGCCGTTGTAGCGGGAATCGCGGCGCTCATCGGCAGCGCCCAGCTCGACCCGCGCCACCTCGCCGAGCTTCACCTGGTGGTTGTCGGCGATCTTGACAATGACGTTGCGGAACTGCTCGGGCGTCGAGAGCCCGGTGCGCGACAGCACCGATAGCTCGCGGTCTCGGCTCTCGATGCGGCCCGCCGGCAGCTCCACATTCTGCACCTTGAGCGCGTTCTCGACGTCCTGCACCGTGAGATTGAACGCCGCCAGCCTCTCGCGGTCGATCCAGATGCGCATCGCGTAGCGGCGCTCGCCGTAGATCGTCACGTCGGCAACGCCGGTGAGGTTCTTCAGGCGGTCGAGCACGAAACGGTCGACGTAATCGGTGATCTCCAGCGCGTTCATGCGGTCGGAGGTGAAGACGATGTTCAGGATCGCCTGGGCATCGGCTTCGACCTTGGCGATGGTCGGCTCCTGCACCTCGGCAGGCAGCCGGCGGCGGACGCGGCTCACCCGGTCGCGCACCTCGCTGGCGGCGACGTCCTGGTCCACGTCGGCAAGGAAGCGGATGGTGATACGGCTCGACTCGGCCCGGCTTCTTGATTCCAGCACGTCGATGCCGGCGATGCCCGCAATGGAGCCTTCCAGCACCTGCGTGATCTGGCTTTCGATGATCGAGGCCGATGCGCCCGGATAGCTGGTCGAGACCGAGACCACCGGCTCGTCGACGTTGGGATACTCGCGGATGGTGAGGCGGTCGTAGGAGACGACGCCCAGCAGCACCAGCACGAGGCTCAGGACTGTGGCAAACACCGGTCTGCGGATGCACAGCTCGAACATGGCTCAGGTGCGATCCTTGTCGGTGCCGGGCTTGGCGGCCTTCGGGTCGGGCGTGGTCTCGACGATGTCAACCGGTGAGCCGTTGCGCAGCCTGATCTGGCCGGCGGTGACGATCTGGCTGTTGGGCAGCACCCCCTCCAGGATCTCGATCTCTGCCCCGTGCCGCTCACCGATCTGGACCTTGGTCTCGATCGCCTTGCCGGCATCGATGCGGAAGACGTAGTTCTCGCCGCCGCGCGGAACGATGGCACTCTCCGGCGCCAGCACCACCTCCCGTGTCTGCTTGCCCTTTACCAGCACCCTGGCGAACAGGCCCGGGCGCAGCGCCATGTCAGCGTTCGACAGGCGTGCCCTGAGGGCCAGTGCCCGGCCGTTCACGTCCAGCTGCGGATCGATGGCATAGATCTCGCCGATAAAGGTCCGCCCCGGATGGGCGTCGACCAGGATGTCCACCGTCTGGCCGACACTGACGGAGGACAGGAACTGCTCCGGCAGCTTGAAGTCGACCTTCAGCATGTCGATCTTCTCGAGGTTCACGATCGGCGTGCCGACGGCGACGAAGCTGCCGGGCGAGACCTTGCGCAAGCCGACTACGCCGGAGAACGGCGCCCTGATGACGTGCTTGGCAAGCCGCATGCGCTCCAGCGCCAGCGTCGCCTGGGCGATCTCGAACCTGGTTGCCGCCTCGTCGAAGGCCTTCTCGGTGGCGAAGCCGGAGGCGGACAGCTGCTTGGCGCGCTTGTCGTTGGCCGCGGCCAGCGTGTAGCGCGCCTTGGCGTCCGTCACCTGGGCTTCGGCAAGGTCGTCGTCGAGCTTGATCAGCACGTCGCCAGCGTTCACCATACCGCCTTCGGTGAAATTGATCTGCTCGATCAGCCCGGCGATCTCGGAGGCGATCTGCACCGATTCGTCGGAGCGCAGACTGCCGATGGCGCGAATATCCGTAGTCGTCCTGGCTCCGCGGGCGATCGCTGCCTCTACCGCGACGGCGCGCTCGCTGCGCTTGCTGCCGCGCTTCTCGACTTTCGTCTTGTCGGCCTTGGCCGCCGCGGGTGCCTGCGCGACCGCCATGCCGTGCACGGCGAGGGCCAGCGCAATGGCGCCGGCGAGGGCCACGCCCGCCAGCGCGAGCTTCCTGCGTTGCATGCTCCTCGTCTCCCCTCCGGCTTTCCACCTTGGGCCGTTAGACGCCCGGCTTCGCGCGAATCCGTCGATCAGTGACGCTTCCGATACCGCATGTTACTTGCCAGACCGGGCCGCGTTGCTGCCGACGAGGGCTTCCCGCTTACCCAAAGGGGCTGACACAATGACCCCTTTGCGCCGTTCCAAGTGCCGTTGCGATTGCATCCGGCTGTCGCTCGCTGCCTCAGGTGAGAGCCTCAGCGCGACGGGCCTGCGGCCACGACATTCCTGCATAGCAACATATTCCATCGACGTGACCCGATCGCAACTGCTAGCGTGCCGCCGCGCCCGCCTGCCCCATGGGCAGCGCCCGGCCCGGACCCAGCACCCCTGCGCGGACAGGCTGTGGCCAGAGAACCTTGCAACCCCAACATGATCATCGTGATCGAACAGGGAGAAACCCGAATGGTGCGCCTCGCTTCCAAATGGAGGGCAGCGGCATTGCTCTCATCAAGACCTGTCATGGCAGGACTTCTGGCCATCGGGCTCGCTGCTGCCCAGTCGGCTCCCGCGGCTGCCGAGCCCCCGACCAGCGTCAAGATCGGCGTGCTCAACGACCAGTCCGGCGTCTATGCGGACTTCGGCGGCAAATGGTCGGTTGAGGCCGCCAAGATCGCCATCGAGGAGATGCAGCCGCAGCTCGGCGCCACGAAGGTGGAACTCGTCACCGCAGACCACCAGAACAAGCCCGACCTGGCCTCCAGCATCGCGCGCCAGTGGTACGATGTCGACGGCGTCGACATGATCACCGAGCTCACCACCTCGTCGGTGGCGCTGGCGGTGCAGGCGCTCACCAAGGACAAGAAGAAGATCAACTTCGTGGTGGGCGCTGCCACGGCACGCCTCACCGGCGACAGCTGCTCGCCCTACGGCTTCCACTGGGCCTACGACACCCGCTCGCTGGCGGTCGGCACCGGCGGCCAGGTCGTGCACACGGGCGGCGATACCTGGTACTTCATCACCGCCGACTACGCCTTCGGCCATCAGCTGGAGAAGGACACCGGAGATATCGTAAAGGAATCCGGCGGCAAGGTGCTGGGCGCCGTGCGGCATCCGCTGAGCGTGCAGGACTTCTCCTCGTTCCTGCTGCAGGCGCAATCCTCGAAGGCCAAGATCATCGGTCTCGCCAACGCCGGCGTTGATACCATCAACTCCGTCAAGCAGGCCGCCGAGTTCGGCATCGTCGCCGGCGGGCAACGGCTGGCCGGCATGCTGGTCACGCTGGCCGAGGTGCACGGGCTCGGCCTGCAGGCGGCACAAGGCATGGTGCTGACCGAGGGCTACTACTGGGATCTCAATGACCGCAGCCGCCGCTTCGCCAAGAAGTTCCAGGCGCGCACCGGCCGGCCGCCGAACATGATCCAAGCCGGCACCTACTCCTCGGTCCTCACCTACCTCAAGGCGGTGAAGGCAGCCGGCACCAAGGACGCCGATGCGGTTGCCAAGAAGATCCGCGAGACCCCCGTGGACGATGATTTCGCCACCGGCAAGGTGCTCGCCAACGGTCGCTTCGTGCACGACATGTACCTGTTCCAGGTCAAGTCGCCAGCTGAGTCCAAGGGGCCGTGGGACTACTACAAGCTGCTCGCCACCATCCCTGGCGAGAAGGCTTTCTTCACGCTTGAGCAGTCGGGCTGCAAGGTCGGCGGCTAATTGCCACGACGCCGCCTCTCCCCGCTTGCGGGGAGAGGCAAGCGCGCATGCTGACAATTGCGGCGGTGTTGCGCACCATGCTCACTTCAGTGTGACCCCGGCACTTGTTGCCGGGGTCAGCCGCATCGCGAGCGCCGAAGTCATCGATCAGGTGGATGCCGGGGACAAGGGCACGGCATGACAGGGAATTGCTGTCGCCGCCTACATCCCCTCGTACATCCGCCCCGGATTGAGGATGCCGGCCGGGTCGAACGTTTCCTTCAGCCGGCGCGAGAGCCTGTCGAGCCCTGTCTCCAGCGGCTGGAACACGTCAACAGCGGTGCGCACGTGCGGCTCGGCGCGCACAAGGGTGGCATGGCCGCCGCAGGTGGCGATGACGCGCCGCACGTCGGCGGCACCGGCGTCGGTCGTCGGCAGCACCTCGGCCCAGACCAGACCCCCGGACCAGTCGTAGAACGCGCGGCACTCCATGAACGCCGAGATCGCCGCCACCACCTTCGGGCCAGCCGTCGGCTGTGTGGAGATCCGCCAGACCGGCGCGTCGCTGCCCTGCAGCACCGAGAGGCGGCGGAGCTCGTCCCACAGGAACATCGAGGCGCCACGCTCGAAGTCGTGGATGGTGCCATAGGCCTTGAGCAGATCCTTCAGCCGGCCCTTGCGGTAGGCCACTGACTTGGCGAAGCTTTCGATCCTGAGCGCCGTCACCGATTGTCCCATGGTGCGCAGCCCCGGATGCTCAAGGCGCGCCGCCAGCGGTGCCTGCAGGTGCACCGCGCCGGATACCTCGAACGGGCTGGCGATGGCCGTGCACAGCGCCTCCACGGCAAGGTCGTCCGGCAGATCGAACAGCAGCAAGGTGCCGATGTCCTCCGGCGTCGGCAGCACCTTGAAGGTGACCTCGCTGAGCACGGCCAGCGTGCCCCAGCTGCCGGCGAGACCGCGGCACAGGTCATAGCCGGTGACGTTCTTCATCACCCGGCCGCCGGACTTGAAGATCTCGCCACGCCCGGTGACGCCGCGCAGGCCCAGGAGGTGATCGCGCGCCGCGCCGATGGCCACCCGGCGGGCGCCGGAGACGTTGGCGGCAAACACGCCGCCGATGGTGGCCTGGCCACCCTGGCCGCCGAGCATCGGCCCGTAGTCGACGGGCTCGAATGCCAGCATCTGGCCGCGCTCGGCGAGCGCCGTCTCCACCTGCGTGAGCGGGGTGCCGGTGCGGGCCGACATCACCATCTCGTTCGGTTCGTACAGGGTGATGCCGCGCATGGCCTTGGAAGAGACGCTGGTGGCGGTGTGCATCGGCCGCCCGATGCCCTGCTTACTGCCGGCGCCCATCACCTCCACCGGCGTAGGGGCCAGGCTCGCCTCCAACAGCACGCGGGCAAGCTCGCGCTCGTCGATGGGACGCATCTGAGAGGATACAGCCACGGCGACCTCACGCCGCCGCGCTGCGGACGAGGGCTGGATCCTGCGCGACCTCGCGGCCGTCGAGCGGGAACACCTTGGCGGGATTCAGGAGCCACTTCGGATCGAACACGGTCTTGAGGCGCATCTGGAGGCCGAGATCGGTCTTGGTGAACTGCACCCGCATCAGATCGCGCTTCTCGATGCCGACGCCGTGCTCGCCGGTGAGGCAGCCGCCCACCTCGACGCACAGCTTGAGGATGTCGGCGCCCGCCTCCTCCGCCTTCTCCGCCTGGGCCGGATCGTTGGCGTCGTAGAGGATCAGCGGATGCAGGTTGCCGTCGCCGGCGTGGAAGATGTTGGCGACGCGGAGGCCGTATCGGTCGCAGATCTCCGAGATCTTCACCAGCACCTCCCCCAGCCGCCCGAGCGGAATGGTGCCGTCCATGCAGTAGTAGTCGGCGATGCGGCCGACGGCGCCGAAGGCGGACTTGCGCCCCTTCCAGATCGCCGCGCTCTGCTCCGGGCTCTGGCTGATGCGCAGCGCGCTCGGCCGGAAGCGCTTGGCGATGTCGGAGATGGCAGCCAGAAGGTCGGCGATCTCCTCGTTGGAGCCCTCCACCTCGACGATCAGCAGCGCCTCCACGTCGGTCGGATAGCCGGCCTTGGCGAATGCCTCGCACACCTGGATCGCGGGCTTGTCCATGTACTCGATGGCGACCGGGATGATGCCGGCGCTGATGATTGCGGCGACGCAGTTGCCGGCCGCCTCGCTGGAACCGAAGCCCAGCAGCATCGGCCGCGCCGCCTCGGGCGAGCGCAGGATGCGCACCGTCGCCTCGGTGACGATGCCGAATTGTCCCTCGGAGCCGACGATCAGCCCCATAAGGTCGTAGCCCGCCGCATCGAGATGGGCACCGCCGATGTCGACGATCTCGCCGTCCATCAGCACCATGCGCAACCCGAGCACGTTGTTGGTGGTGACGCCGTATTTCAGGCAGTGCGCGCCGCCCGAGTTCATGCCGATGTTGCCCGCCAGCGTGCAGGCAAGCTGGCTCGACGGATCGGGCGCGTAGAAGAAGCCGAGCGGCTTGACGGCGTCGGAGATGCCGAGGTTGGTGATGCCGGTCTGGACGCGGGCGGTGCGGTTCAAGGTGTCGATGTCGAGCACGCGGTGCATGCGCGAGACGCCGATCACCAGCGCGTCCTCGGCCGGCAGCGCGCCACCCGACAGCGAGGTGCCGGCGCCGCGCGCCACCACCTTGATGTCGTTACGGTAGCAGTAGCGCAGCAGCGCCGATACCTGCTCAGTGGATTCCGGCAGCGCCACCGCCAGCGGCATGCGCCGGTAGGCGGTCAGCGCGTCGGTCTCGTAGGCGCGGCGACCCTCCTCGTCGGAGATGATGGTCCCCGGCGGCACCAGCCGCTTCAGGTCGGCCACGATCGCCTCG
>DASURA010000124.1:0-2292 GCA_036280295.1 Hyphomicrobiaceae bacterium | reverse complement strand
ACGCCCTTCATGTCCTCGATCTGGATGATGACGAAAATCTCGCCCTCGGGATTGAGCGGCCAGACGTCGGCGCGCTCGTAGTACTCCGGCTGCGTCAGGCCCCAGTAGCGCACGGCGCCTGTGGGACCGTCGCCGCGGATGCCGGCGGGCTCGTAGCGCTCGGCCGTTTTGAGACGCGGATAGCGGCAGGCAGCGACCGCGTTATAGGCCTCCTCCACCGTCGAGATGTGCGGGAAGACGACGCCGTAGCAGCCGATGTCCAGCGCCTGCTTGGCGTGCCACTGCCCCTTCTCGACGCCGTTCGGGGGCACCCGCACCAGCGGCGTCACCGCCGGTACCAGCGTGCCCGCGGTAGCGATCTGGCGTCGGTTGAGCATGAATTGCAGGGACTCGCGCAAGGCGCGGGCATCCCACGGGTTGTGCTCCATCTCGAAGATGACGCCGTCGTACTTCGAGGTGCTCATGGCAATGGCGGCGTCGATCTCCGCCGGCGAGAAGGCGGTGAACGCCGCCTGTCCCTGCTCCAGCGCGCGGATGATGCCGTTGAGGCGGGGGAGGTCGGTCATGATGGGGGTCCTTGCGAGGTGTCAGGCCTTCCGGGTCTGACACCATGGCTCCAAAGCTGGGTCGTGCAATGGTGTCAGACCCAGAGGGTCTTACACCAGCCCCTACTTCTTCTGCTTCTTCAGCTGTGCTTCAAGCCGCGGGAACACGCGCTTGACGTTGCCCTCGAAGATGCGCGTCTTGTCCTCGGCGCTGATCGAAAGCGCGTCGATATAGCGCTTGGTGTCGTCGAAGTTGAAGCCGGTGTTGGGGTCGATGCCCTTCACCGCGCCCACCATCTCCGAGGCAAACAGGATGTTCTCGAGCGGGATCACCTTGGTCAGCAGGTCGATGCCGGGCTGGTGGTAGACGCACGTATCAAAGAACACGTTCTTCATCACGTGCTCCTCCAGCGGCGGCCGCTTCATGTCCTGCGCCAGCCCGCGATAGCGGCCCCAGTGGTATGGCACCGCGCCGCCACCGTGCGGGATGATGAACTTCAGCGTCGGGAATTCCTTGAACAGGTTGCCCTGGATGAACTGCATGAAGGCGGTGGTGTCGCCGTTGATGTAGTGCGCGCCGGTGGCATGGAACGCCGGGTTGCACGAGGACGACACGTGCACCATCGCCGGCACCTCCAGCTCCACCATCTTCTCGTAGAGCGGGTACCAGTAGCGGTCGGTCAGCGGCGGGTCCTTCCACCAGCCGCCCGACGGATCGGGGTTCAGGTTCAAGCCGATGAAGCCCAGCTCGTTGACGCAGCGCTCCAGCTCGGGGATGCAATTCTTGGGGCTCACGCCGGCCACCTGCGGCAGCTGGCAGACGGCAATGAAGTTCTCGGGAAAGAGCTGGCACGAGCGGTAGATGAGGTCGTTGCAGATGCGCGCCCACTGCTCGGCCGTCGCCTGGTCGCCGAACTGGTGCGCCATGCCGGAGGCGCGGGGGGAGAAGATGGTGAGATCAGTGCCGCGCTGGCGCTGCAATTTGAGCTGGTTGAGCTCCAGGCTTTCGCGGATCTGATCGTCGGAGATGCCGAGGTCCTTGTCGGCCGGGCGGCGCGTGGCGTCGGTGAGCGCGGCCCGCTGGCGGTCGCGGAAGATGGTCAGCTCTTTCGGCGCCGTCGTGTAGTGGCCGTGGCAGTCGATGATCATCGGCGTTCCCTCGTGCAGGTGTCAGACCCTCCGGGTCTGACACCATAGTTCCAACGATGTTTTATCTTGTCCTGAAGCAACATCAAGGTCGCGCCCTGGGTAGGGCGGATTAGCGCGTCAGCGCGTAATCCGCCGACGCGACAGCCGAGACGGCGGATTACGCTCCGTAATCCGCCCTACGCTTCAACCCCACACCTCGCGCGCGGTCTCCACCACCAGCCGCAGCTTGGCCATCTGGTCGGCGGGCGTCATGGTCTCGCCGCCGATGCCGCTGGAGAAGCCGCATTGCGGGCTGAGCGCCAGCTGCTCGAGCGGCGCGAACCTGGCCGCCTCGTCGATGCGGCGCTTGAGCTCGTCCTTGGCTTCGAGCTTCGGCGTCTTGGTGGTCACGAGGCCAAGCACCGCCGTCTTGCCCTTGGGCAGGAAGCGCAGCGGCTCGAAGCCGCCGGCGCGCGGGCTGTCGTACTCCAGGAAATAGGCGTCGACGCCGATCTGGTTGAACAGCAGGTCTGCGATCGGCTCATAGCCGCCCTCGGCCATCCAGGCGCCGGCGAAGTTGCCGCGGCACAGGTGCATGGCCACCACCATATCGTCCGGC
>DASURA010000123.1:0-3167 GCA_036280295.1 Hyphomicrobiaceae bacterium | reverse complement strand
AGCACGGTCTGCTGGGCAAGCACCAACGTGCCCTCCGGCGGGGTCTGCAGTCGCGTCACACCCGTCACCGAAGAGGTAATAGTGGTGTAGCTGAGGTTGAGCTCGGCATTGCGCACCTCGGCCTGGTAGAGCTGGATGCTGGCCTTGGCCTGGTCCAGGGCGGCCCGGGCGTCGTCGTGCTGCTTCTCGGTCGAGACGCCGCGCTTCACAAGATCGTCCACCCGGCGCCAGTTCTCGGTGGCCTGCCGCAGCGTCGCCTCTGCCTGCGCCAGTTGCGCCTTGGCGCGATCGAGCGCCACCTCGTACGGCTTGGGGTCGATACGGAAGAGAACGTCGCCCTGCTTGACGCGGGCCCCTTCGGCGAACTCGCGCTTCAACAGCGTCCCGCTCACCTGCGCCCGTATCTCCACATCGCGAAAGCCGGCAACCCGGCCGGCGTAGGTGAACGTCAGCGGGATGGCTTTGGGCTTGATCACCAGCACGCCGACCTGTGGCGGCGGCATGGCCGGGCGGGCGGGGGCCGCGGCAGACTGCCGATTCTCCCGCTGCCAGTAGAGCAGTCCGGCGCCCAGGAGGGCACAAACAAGAACCGCGGCCGCAGCGCGCTTAAGCACGTTGATACCTCGGGAGCTATTGCTCTGATCGGGGAGCTTCTGTTCGGAACGTAGACGGGAGCCTGAAGCCTGGATTAGACTGAGCAGTCTAAATAGCCAAGGTGACGCCGGATGACAAGCCGCTCCACCTCCTGCCTGGATGCTGGCGCTGCGACAAGCCAGGGGCCGGTTGCTGCGCGCACGCGCGGCGCCATCGTCAAGACCGCCGCCGATTTGTTCCTGCGGCGCGGCTATGCCGGCACCAGCATGGACCTGATTGCGGCGGAAGCAGGGGTTGCACGCCAGACCATCTACAATCAGTTCGAGAGCAAGGAGTCGCTGTTCCGCGCCATCTTCTCGGCACTCGCTGACGAGGCGATGACGCCGCTCGCGGTAGCGGCCCAAAAGGGGGGTGCAGTACGCGCAACCCTGCTGCAACTGGCGCGCAGCCATATGACCCACATGCTGAGCCCGACGAAGCTCGCGCTGCATCGGCTGGTGGTGGCCGAAGTCGAGCAGTTTCCCGAGCTCGGACGCGCCATCTACGATGCCGGGGCCACGCGCGTGGTGGCGCATCTTGCGGACTTCCTGCGCCAGCAGACCCGACTGGGGCACCTGGAGGTGGCCAACCCGGAGATCGCGGCCGCGCAGTTTCTCGGCATGCTCGTCGGGCTGCAACAGTTCCGGGCCTTGATGAAGGTGGAGGTTACCGAGCGCGAGATCGACGTCACCGCGACGGCCGCCGTCGACACCTTCCTGCGTGCCTTCGAGCCGCAGCACCGTGCGAAAGCACCGGGGTCAGCCCCCTCGGAGAGACGCTGAGGGCCCTTTGTTCGACGCCGGCGAGCGTCCAACGTCGTACGAGGTGCGTCTTGCTTGACGTGCAACCACTCGGGCGGTAATGCAGAAGTTGCACAGACGTGGTGATTTGGCCGGCCGGCTTGCAGCCACGCAAAACAACTTGCTAAAGAGGCCGCGCGCGTAGACCGACTCGATGCGCCCGGCTCGGCGACAAGGCCTGCAAGCTGGGGTGCGGTGCGAGCCGGTTTTTTATTGCCTGCTGAGCCTCGGACAAACGGGGCCTGCACAGGTGAGGAGCGCGCGATGTCCGATACCCCCGAAACGTCCCATAGCGCCGGCCGTGACACTGGCCCCGAGACCTGGAGTCCGGAGACACGCCTGGTGCACGGCGGCACCCTGCGCTCGGCCTTCGCCGAAACGTCCGAGGCGCTGTTCCTCACGCAGAGCTATCTCTACGACTCGGCGGAGCAGGCCGAGGAGCGCTTCAAGAGCGAATCCGGCGGCTTCATCTACAGCCGCTATGCCAATCCCACCGTCGCCATGTTCGAGGAGCGCATGCGCCTGCTCGAAGGTGCTGAGGCGGCGCGCGCCACCGCCACCGGCATGGCCGCCGTCACTGCCTCGCTGCTGTGCTTCCTCAAGGCCGGCGATCACATCGTCTCCGCGCGCGCCCTGTTCGGCTCGTGCCGCTACGTTGTAGAAGATCTCTGTACGCGCTTCGGCATCGCCTGCACGATCGTCGATGGCCGCGACACCGATGCCTGGGCCAAGGCGGTGCGGCCCAACACCCGCGCGTTCTTCTTCGAGACCCCGTCCAATCCCACGCTCGACCTCGTTGACATCGCCGCCGTCTCCGAGATCGCCCACGCCGCCGGCGCCGTTGTGGTGGTCGACAACGTGTTCGCCACGCCGCTGATGCAGAAGCCGCTGCAGCTCGGCGCCGACGTGGTGGTCTACTCCACCACCAAGCACGTCGACGGACAGGGCCGCTGCCTGGGTGGCATCGTGTTGGGCTCGCAGGCCTACGTGAAGGACCACCTGCACAACTTCCTGAAGCACACCGGGCCGTCGATCAGCCCCTTCAATGCCTGGGTGATGCTGAAGAGCCTGGAGACCCTGCCGCTGCGCGTGCGCGCCCAATGCGAGACGGCGACCAGGATGGCCGATCACCTGGCCGGCAAGTCCGGCGTGAAGCGCGTGCTGTTCTGCGGCCGTCCGGACCATCCGCAGGCGGCGCTGGCCAAGCGGCAGATGACCGGGCCTTCCCAGGTGATCGCATTCGAGATCGACGGCGGCAAGCAGACAGCCTTCCGCTTCCTCAACAGCCTGAGGTTGATCCGGATGTCCAACAATCTGGGCGACGCCAAGAGCCTCATCACGCATCCGGCCACGACCACGCACCAGCGCCTCCGACCCGAGGTGCGCGCCGAGCTTGGCATCTCCGACGGCATGCTGCGGCTCTCCGTCGGGCTGGAAGCCTGGGCTGACCTTGCCGCCGATGTTGACGCAGCGTTGGCTGGCTGCTTCTAATATTCGTTAATCCAGCAAGGTCCATCCCTCGCGCCCACACCCATCGCACCTTTCTCCGCAGGCCCAGCAAGCCCCAGCAAGCCCCATGTACGAAGCTGTCACCCAAGGCATCCGCGTCCGCGTTACGCCCCAGTATCTTGAGGAGGAATCCTCGCCCAACGACAGCCGCTACGTATGGGCTTACACGGTGGACATCCATAACGAGGGCAGCGAGACGGTGCAGCTGCGCACTCGCCACTGGCG
>DASURA010000122.1:0-4717 GCA_036280295.1 Hyphomicrobiaceae bacterium | reverse complement strand
GGTCTCCGGCGCGTCGTCCTTGCGCCGCTCGAACTCGGTGCTCTGACAGACGTCGCACACTCCCTTCGCCTGGGTGGGCTTGAACGTGTCGTGGTAGCCCGCCCGGCACTTGGCGCAGCTGTAGCGGCCGGAGATGCGCTGCACCAGCTCTTTGTCATCCACCTTGAGCTCGAGGACGGTATCAACCGCAAGCCCTTTCCCCTTCAGCACCGCGTCGAGCGCCGACGCCTGCGGCAGCGTGCGCGGGAAGCCATCGAGGATCACACCGTTCTTGCAGTCTGGCTGGTCGATGCGATCGGCAACGATGCCGATGACGATCGCGTCGGGCACCAGGGCGCCGCTTTCCATGATCGCCTTGGCCTTCTTGCCGACCTCAGTGCCCGCTGCCACGGCCGCCCGCAGCATGTTTCCGGTGGACAGCTGAATGAGCCCTCTTTGGGTAGCAAGCAGCTCAGCCTGGGTTCCCTTGCCCGCTCCCGGCGGCCCCAGCAGGATCACAATCATCTCACCGGGCCCTCGTCGCACCCCGAAGCTTCGCCTTCTTGATCAGACCTTCATACTGGTGTGCAAGCAGGTGGCTCTGGATCTGCGCCACCGTATCCATGGTCACGCTCACCGCGATCAGCAGCGAGGTGCCGCCGAAGTAGAAGCTGACCCTGGCATACGACTGCAGCAGCTCGGGCAGCACACACACGGCCGCCAGGTAGATGGCGCCCACCACCGTGATGCGGGTCAACACGTAGTCGATGTAGGCGGCAGTCTTGGCGCCCGGGCGGATGCCGGGCAGAAACCCGCCGTACTTGCGCAGGTTGTCCGCCGTCTCCTGCGGGTTCAGCACGATCGAGGTGTAGAAGAACGCGAAGAACACGATCAGGAAGACATAGGTCGCAAACCACGCCGGCTGCCCGTGGCCCAGATACGCGATGGTATTGCCGAGCCAATCCCAGCCGGGGCCGGCGTTTTGCAGGAAGCTGCCCGCAGCACCCGGCAGCATCAGCAGCGAGGAGGCAAAGATCGGCGGAATCACGCCCGAGGCGTTGAGCTTGAGCGGCAGGTGCGAGGCATCGCCCTGGAACATGCGATTGCCCATCTGCCGCTTCGGATACTGCACCAGCAGCCGGCGCTGCGCCCGCTCGATGAAGACGATGGCCGCCACCACGGCCAGCATCACGATGACCAGCAGCAGCAGCATGCCCCACGAAAGCACGCCCTGGCGCGCCAGCTCCAGCGTCTGCATGATGGCCGAAGGCAGGCCCGCCACGATGCCGGCCATGATGATGAGTGAGGTGCCGTTGCCTACGCCGCGCGCCGTGATCTGCTCGCCCAGCCACATCAGGAACATGGTGCCGCCCACCAGCGACACCACCGTGGTGATGAGGAAGAACGGACCTGGATTGAGGACGATCGGGCCGGACGAGCCCGGCTGCGAGATCTGCAGCCCGTAGGCGATCCCGAACGCCTGGAAGGCCGCCAGCGCCACGGTGAGGTATCGGGTATACTGGTTGATCTGCTTGCGCCCCTGCTCGCCCTCCTTCTTGAGGGCCTCTAGCGAGGGCACCACGCTCTGCATCAGCTGGACGATGATCGAGGCCGAGATGTAGGGCATGATATTCAGGGCGAAGATCGCCATGCGCTCGATGGCACCGCCCGAGAACATGTTGATCATGCCGAGGATGCCGCCGGACTGGGTATTGAAGGCGGCGGCGAAGGCAGCGGGGTTGATGCCCGGAATCGGAATGAAGGTGCCGAGCCGGTAGACCAAAAGCGCGGCCAGGGTGAACCAGATGCGCTTCTTCAATTCCTCCGCCTTGGCGAAGGCGCCGAAGTTGAGATTGGCGGCTAATTGCTCGGCGGCCGAAGCCATTGGCAAACCTCCTTGGGCCCTGCAGCGGCCCTGCCTACACTCGGGCCCTGCAGTGGTTGGACCCAGCAGCGGGTCCTTTCAGCGCCAGCGCGCGATGGCACCTCATTCTATGCCTCGTTGGCCCCGGCGGCCTCCTGCTGCCGCTTCGCACCCGAAAAAGATGGGGCTCCGGCCCCAGGGCCGCAAGCGCCGTCTCCAGCGCCCGCAGTACCGTGCGACGCGACGTGGCGACGCGAGAGCGTGCTACTCCTCGCCGCCGGCAGCCTTCGCCTTCGGGCTGGCGGCCTTCTTCTTTGCCGTCTTCGCCCGCTTGGCCTCGTCGGCCGGCAGCACCTTCTTCTCGATCAGGCTCACGGAGCCGCCGGCCTTCTCGATCTCGGCGCGGGCACCGGGCGTCGCGTAGTTCACCGTCAGCTGCAGGCCGACCTTCAGCTCGCCACCGCCCAGCAGGCGCACGCCATCGAGCTTGCGGCGCACCACGCCGGCGGCGACCAGGGCAGCCACGTCAACCGGCGCCTTGGGATCAAGGCGCCCGGCCTCCACCGCGGCCTGCAGCCGGGCAGGACTCACCTCGTTCCATTCCTTGCGGTTGAGCTTGTTGAAGCCGCGCTTCGGCAGGCGCCGATGCAGCGGCATCTGGCCACCCTCGAAGCCGCCGATAGCGACACCCGAGCGCGCGGTCTGGCCCTTGCCGCCGCGGCCGCTGGTCTTGCCGATGCCGGAGCCGATGCCGCGGCCGATGCGCAGGCGGAACTTGCGCGATCCGGGGTTGTCTTTCAGCTCGTTCAGCCGCATGGCACTCGCGCTCCTGGCTCAATTCTCAGGTTCTAGGTTTCGGGCATCAGGTTTCAGGGGTCTACGGCGGTGTGCCCTGAAACCTGCCCCCTGAAACCTGAAACCTCACTTCTCTTCTACAACCCGCACCAGGTGGCTGATCTTGTTGATCATGCCACGCACGGCCGGTGTATCCGGCAGCGTACGCCGCCGGCGGATCTTGTTGAGGCCGAGACCGATCAGGGTCTGGGTCTGGATCGCGGGACGGCGGGCCGCGCTCCGGATCTGCTCGACCGTAACGGTCTTGCCCTTGGGAGATGCTTTCTTCTCAGCCATCGTCGTTACCCAGCCGCCGTATCTGCGGTGTCAACCTCGGCCGCGCCATCACGCCGGCGGGCCACGATCTCAGACGGCTTCTTGCCGCGCCGAGCCGCCACCGCGCGGGGATTCTCCTGCAGCTTCAGCGCCTCGAAGGTGGCGCGCACCATATTGTAGGGATTGGTGCTGCCGAGCGACTTGGCCACCACGTCCTGGATGCCCAGCATCTCGCACACAGCGCGCGACGGGCCGCCGGCGATCACGCCGGTGCCTGGCGGGGCGGAGCGCAGGACCACCCTGCCGGCACCGTGGTGCCCGACCGAGTCATGGTGCAGCGTGCGACCCTCGCGCAGCGGCACGCGCATCATCGTGCGGCGCGCCTCCTCGGTGGCCTTGCGGATCGCCTCCGGCACCTCGCGCGCCTTGCCGTGGCCGAAGCCGACCCGGCCCTTCTGGTCGCCGACGACGACCAGCGCCGCGAAGCCGAAGCGCTTGCCGCCCTTGACGACCTTGGCCACGCGGTTGATGTGCACCAGCTTGTCCTTGAACTCGCTGTCGCGCTCCTCGCGGTCGCCACCGCGACCCCTGTCTCTTTGAGGACGAGCCACTGTTTCCTGCTCCTTCCTAGAACTTCAGTCCGCCTTCGCGCGCGCCGTCTGCCAGCGCCTTGATGCGGCCGTGATACTTGAAGCCGCCACGGTCGAACACAACCTCGCTGATGCCGGCACCGATGGCGCGCTCCGCCAGCAGCTTGCCGACCTCGGCCGCCGCCGCCTTGTCGGCTCCGGTCTTCAGCTTGCCGCGCATGTCCTTCTCCAGCGTCGATGCGGCCGCCACCGTGCGGCCCTGTGTGTCGTCGATCAGCTGGGCGTAGATGTGCATCGATGAACGGTGCACCGACAGCCTCGGCTTTCCGCCGGCATTCGCCTTGAGATCCCTCCGCACGCGACGCGTGCGACGCTCCGTCTGGTTCAGCTTGCGCAGCATGGCCCGCCCCTTACTTCTTCTTGCCTTCCTTGCGGAAGACTTGCTCACCCTGGTAGCGCACGCCCTTGCCCTGGTAGGGCTCCGGCGGCCGGGAGGCGCGCAGCTCGGCGGCGAAATGGCCGACCTTCTGCTTGTCGATACCCGACACGGTGACCAGCTCCTGCTTGGCGCCGCCCACCTTCACATCGAGGCCGGCCGGTACCGTGAAGATCACGTCATGGCTGTAGCCGACCTGGAGCTGGATCTGGTCCTTGCCCTTCATGGCGGCGCGGTAGCCGACGCCCTGAATCTCCAGCGTCTGCGAGTAGCCCTTGGTGACACCCTCGACCAGATTGACGATCTGAGTGCGCGACATGCCCCACATGGAGCGCGCCGGCTTCGACTCATCGACCGGGTTCACCTCGATGCCGGCCTCGGTCTTGGCCACCTTGATCAGCTCGGGGCAGGTGAACGCCAGCTCACCCTTGGGGCCCTTCACCGTGACCTTCTGGCCGGCAACAGTCGCAGTCACCCCCGAGGGCACCACAACCGGCTTCTTGCCTATCCGCGACATGATCTGTCCCGCCTATCTTCTTCTGCTCCGCCGCGCGCTTAGAACACGCTGCAGAGAACCTCGCCGCCCAGGTTCTCCTCGCGGGCCCGCGCGTCCGACATCACGCCCTTGGGCGTGGAGAGAATGGCGACGCCGAGCCCGTTGGCCACGGTGCGCAGATCGCGCACCGCCGAGTACACGCGCCGCCCCGGCTTGGAGATGCGCTTGATCTCGCGGATCGC
>DASURA010000121.1:0-23743 GCA_036280295.1 Hyphomicrobiaceae bacterium | reverse complement strand
CGCAGCCTTGAGCTCCGGCGCGGTCTGCAGGTGCTCGTAGTCGAAGGTGAAGGGCTCGTAGTAGTCGTCGATCTCGGGCAGGTCGGGGTTGGCGAAGATCTTGGCGAGCACGCGCCATTTGCCGCCGATCTTCGGCTCGATTTTGCCGCTCTTCTTCCGGACCCAGCCACCGTTCCAGTGCTTCTGGTTCTCCCAGTCCTTGGGGTAGCCGATGCCCGGCTTGGTCTCTACGTTGTTGAACCAGGCGTATTCCACGCCTTCACGGCTGGTCCACACGTTCTTGCAGGTGACCGAGCAGGTATGGCACCCGATGCACTTGTCGAGGTTCAGCACCATCGCTATCTGCGCGCGGATTTTCATGAGCGTTGCCCTCTCAACTTGCTCCTCCGTGTCATCGCGGGCCTTGTGCCGGCGATCCAGAGGGCGGCGAATTCCAACGTCGACGTGGAGCAGCACCTGGTCGCCGCTCGTGGAGCACTGTGGTCCTGGTCCTGGGGACGAGCCCCGGGATGACAAGACCGAGACGATGATCGTCTGATCATTCCGCGGCCTCCGGGCGGTTGACTCCCGGCTGATCCAGCCAATCCACCTTGCTCATCTTGCGGACGATGACGAACTCGTCGCGATTGGTGCCGACCGTGCCGTAATAGTTCAACCCGTAGGACAGCTGGGCGTAGCCCCCGATCATGTGGGTGGGCTTCAAGACCGTGCGGGTCACGGAGTTATGGATGCCGCCGCGCTGGCCGGTGATCTCCGAGCCCGGCACGTTCACGATCTTCTCCTGCGCGTGATACATGAGGCACATGCCCTCTTTCACGCGCTGGGAGACAACTGCACGTGCCACCAGCGCGCCATTGCTGTTGTACGCCTCTATCCAGTCGTTATCGACAATGCCGGCCCTGGCCGCGTCCCGCTCGGAGATCCACACGATCGGGCCGCCGCGACTGAGGGTGAGCATCAGCAGGTTGTCTGTGTACGTTGAGTGAATACCCCACTTCTGGTGCGGGGTGATGAAGTTGAGCACGATCTGGCGCTCGCCGTTGGGCACGGCATCGATCACAGGCTTGACGGAGCGCGTATCGATCGGTGGACGATACACGCACAGCGCCTCGCCGAATGCGCGCATCCAGAGGTGGTCCTGGTAGAGCTGCTGGCGGCCCGAGAGGGTGCGCCAGGGGATCAGCTCGTGCACGTTGGTGTAGCCGGCGTTGTAGCAGACCTTCTCGCTCTCAAGCCCCGACCAGATCGGCGAGGAGATGATCTTGCGCGGCTGGGCCACCACGTCGCGGAACCGGATCTTCTCGTCCTCCTTCGGGATGGCCAGATGCGCATGCTCGCGCCCGGTGGTCTTGCCGAGCGCCTCCCAGGCCTTCACCGCCACCTCGCCGTTGGTCTCAGGCGCAAGCGTCAGGATCACCTCGGCGGCGTCGATGTCGCTGTCGATCCTGGGCAGACCCTTGGTCGGCCCGTCCTGGACCACGCCGTTGAGGCGCTTCAGGAATTCCACCTCGTGCTCGGTGTTCCAGGCGATACCCTTGCCACCGTTGCCCAGCGTCGACATCAGCGGGCCAAGCGAGGTGAAGCGCTGGTAGATGTTGGGGTAGTCGCGCTCGACCACCGTGACCGCCGGCATGGTCTTGCCGGGGACAGGCTCGCACTCGCCACGCGCCCAGTCCTTCACGTCGAAGGCCTGGGCAATTTCGGCGGGCGTGTCGTGCTGGATGGGCGTCAGCACCACGTCCTGCTCGACGCCGAGCACCTCGGGCGCGACCTCGGAGAACTTGCGCGCGATCGCCTTGTAGATCTCCCAGTCGCTCCGTGCCTCCCACACCGGGTCCACCGCGCCGGTCAGCGGATGGATGAAGGGGTGCATATCCGATGTGTTGAGATCGTTCTTCTCGTACCAGGTCGCGGTGGGAAGCACGATGTCGGAGTAGACGCAGGTGGTCGACATGCGGAAGTCGAGCGTGACCAGGAGGTCGAGCTTGCCCTCCGGCGCCTCCTCGTGCCACGCCACCTCGCTCGGCTTGCTGGCGCCGACCTGGCCGAGGTCCTTCCCCATGACGCCGTGCGCGGTGCCGAGCAGGTGCTTGAGGAAATACTCATGCCCCTTGCCGGATGATCCGAGCAGGTTGGAGCGCCATACGAACAGGTTGCGCGGCCAGTTCCTGGGGTTGTCCGGATCATGGCAGGAAAGCTTGAGATCCCCCGACTTCAGCGCGCCAGCCACATAATCCTTGGGCTCCTTGCCGGATGCGGCCGCCTGCCGCGCGATCTCGAGCGGGTTGGTCTCCAGCTGTGGTGCCGACGGCAGCCAGCCCATGCGCTCGGCGCGCACGTTGTAGTCGATCAGCGCCCCATCCCAGGGCCCGGCCGGCGCCGTGGGCGAAAGGATGTCGGAAACGTTGAGCGTCTCGTAGCGCCACTGGTCGGTGTGGGCATAGAACGCCGAGGTGGAGTTCTGCTGACGGGGCGGCCGCCCCCAATCGAGCGCGAACGAGAGCGGCAGCCAGCCGGTCTGCGGCCTCAGCTTTTCCTGGCCCACGTAGTGCGACCAGCCGCCACCCGACTGGCCGACTGCGCCGCACATCACCAGCATGTTGATGACGCCGCGATAATTCATGTCGCAGTTGAACCAGTGGTTCATGCCCGCGCCGATGATCACCATGGAGCGGCCTTTGGTCTTCTCGGCATTGCGCGCGAACTCGCGCGCCACCTGGATGATCTGGTCGCGCCTGACCCCGGTAATGCGCTCGGCCCAGGCCGGCGTGTAGGGCTCGTTGTCATCGTATGACGTAGCGACGTGGGCGCCGCCGAAGCCGCGGTCGATGCCGTAGTTGGCGAGGAACAGATCGTAGACCGATGCCACCAGGGCATCGCCATCCTTCAGCTGCAGCGTCTTGGCCGGCACGTTGCGTACCAGCACGCTCGGGTGGTCGGTGCCGGCAAAATGGTCGTGCTCGCGGTTGCCGAAATACGGGAAGGCGACGGCGGCGCTGCCGTCCTGGATCGGCGCCAGCGAAAGCCTGAGCTTCGTAGCCTCGCCGGAGCTCTGCTTCTCCTCGAGGTTCCACTTGCCCTTCTCGCCCCAGCGGAAGCCCACCGAGCCGATGGGGACGACCAGCTTGCCGGACGCCTCATCGAAGGCGACGGTCTTCCACTCCGGATTGTTGGCCTCGCCCATGCCGCCCTCGAAATCGGAGGCGCGGACGAGCCGATCCGGCACGAAATGCTCACCCTGCTGCACAAGGCGTACCAGCATCGGCATGTCGGTATACCGGCGCGCGTAGTCCTCGAAGTAGGGCACCTGCCTGTCGACATGGAACTCCCGCAGGATCACGTGGCCCATCGCCATGGCAAGGGCGGCATCGGTACCCTGTTTGGGGCTCAGCCACATGTCCGCGAATTTCGACGCCTCGGAGTAGTCGGGGCAGATGACGGCGCTCTTCGTGCCCTTGTAGCGGACCTCGGTGTAGAAGTGAGCGTCGGGCGTTCGCGTCTGCGGCACATTGGAGCCCCACAGGATCAGGAACCCGGCATTGTACCAGTCTGCCGATTCCGGCACGTCGGTCTGCTCGCCCCAGGTCTGCGGCGAGGACGGCGGCAGGTCGCAGTACCAGTCATAGAACGACAGGCACACGCCGCCGAGCAGCGAGAGATAGCGCGCGCCGGCAGCATAGGAGATCATCGACATGGCCGGGATCGGCGAAAAGCCGAACACTCGGTCCGGACCATAGGTCCTGATCGTATAGGCATTGGCCGCCGCGATGATCTCGGTCACCTCGTCCCAGCTCGCACGCACGAAGCCGCCCAGTCCGCGCCTGCTGGTGTACGCCTCGCGCTTGGCCGGGTCCTCGACGATGGACGCCCAGGCGGCGACGGGCGGACGCGTGGCGCGCGCCTCGCGCCACAGCCGGACAAGGCGCGAGCGCACCAGCGGATATTTCACGCGGTTGCCGGAGTAGAGATACCAGGAGTAGCTGGCGCCGCGGGAGCAGCCCCTCGGCTCGTGGTTTGGCAGGTCAGGGCGCGTCCTGGGATAGTCGGTCTGCTGCGTCTCCCAGGTGACGATGCCGCCCTTGACGTAGACCTTCCACGAGCACGAGCCGGTGCAGTTCACGCCATGCGTCGAGCGCACAGTCTTGTCGTGCTGCCAGCGCTGACGATAGCTCTCCTCCCAGCGCCGGTCCTCGTGCGTGGTGATGCCGTGGCCCTCCGAGAAGGTGCCGTCCATGCGCTTGAAGAAGGTCAGTCGGTCGAGAAAGTGGCTCATTTCAGTTCCCTTGATCATCGGGGCTTGCCGCAGCGAAGCCGGCTGCGCCTGCACCCTTGGCTATTGCGTTGCCCTGCTGCCCGGCCGTTTGGTCTTGCCCCGCGCATTCAGCCACAAATTTGAAGCGAAAGCTGTCGATCAGCCCCAACAGCGTCACTGTCCAGGCAATCGCGGCAATGTAGAGAAATGCGGTCGAGAGAGGCGACAGGAAGGGGGCGTCGAGCGCCGACGCGAGATGATTGGTCGATACCGAATACATGCCGAGAGGGAATACCGCGCCCCAGTAGAGCGGATCGTACCGGAACGGCACCTCGTGCACGACGTGTCGCCAGATGCCGAGCAGAAGCAGCATCGGGATCCACCAGCTGCCGATCGACCAGAAGAACAGAGTGAACCCCTTCACGAAGGGAAGCATACCCGCCACAACCGGTGACAGGCCGGCATTCTCGATGAGCGTCGTTCCGGTGAGAGCCGAGATCGCAACCGCGCCCATGTTGATCCAGTACGGCGGCGTGAGCTCGGCCGGCTGCATGGGAAGGAAGGTGTAGCGAAAGAAGATCAGCGTCATGATCCAGAGGTAGAGCGCTCCTCCCCCCAGCCACAGAACCAGCGCCACGAATGTAAGCACTTGAGCAGTGTGGGCGGATGCATCGGCGGCGGCAACCATCACGGTCAGCCGCGCCACGGCCTGGCTCGCAACAATGCTGACGAGCCAGCCGCCGTTGAGGCCCTCGACGATGCTCGGCTTTCTGGGATTTACCGTCAGCAGGGTCAGGATGCCGTATGTGCATATGACCAGCAGCACGCCGGCTGCCGCGAGAACGGCCATTGCTGCGCCGTAAGCGCGCATCTGTGCAGCCAGCTGGATGCCGAGCACGGCCGTTGCAGCGACGACGGTGAAAAAGCCGACGCCACGGCTATGGCTGTGGAGATCAGCGATGAACTCTGCGCGATATCTGACGGCGCGGGTAACGAGCGCCGCTGAAAGGACGACGTAGAGCGCGAGATTGAGCCAGAGTAATACGCCCGGCACCAGCGGGACTGCGTGCTCGTAAGCGCCCAGCGCCAGTATCCCTGTCGCCATGACGATCGCAAAATAGGCCGGATGCAGCTGCCTGAGATCGTCGCACTGCGCATGCTCGACGCGGAGAGTCATGAGCTGAGGCCTCCTGCCGGCTTGGCGGCGGCCTTGGCGGCTGCCGCAGCTTTCCGGGTTGCTTCAAGCGCCTGCTCAAGCTCTGGCAGGTATTTCGGCCCGCGCAGCTCGGGAAGCTTCTGACGCTCCATATAACGGATCGCGAAGTGCATCCAGATGAGCGCGGTTGCGACCAACGCGAACAGCAGCATGAAGCAGCTGGTCCACACGTTGGTTATATCGTTCATGATGCCGAACGCGATCGGCAGGACAAAGCCGCCGAGCGCCCCGATCATGCCTACGAGGCCGCCAACCGCACCGACGTCGTTGGGGTAGTACACGGGGATGTGCTTGTACACCGCCGCGCTGCCGAGCGACATGAAAAAGCCGAGGGCAACAGTCAACAGGACAAACGGTACGAGCCCGATGCTGAAGGAGAAGCGGATGTCGCCTTTGATGCCGTGCACGACGTAGTCCGTGTTCGGATACGAGGCCACGAAGGCGATGGCTGACGCCGCGCCGAGCGCGAGATACATGACGAAGCGGGCGCCGTACCGATCGGACAGCCAGCCGCCGAGTGCACGGAATACGCTGCCTGACAGAGAGAATGCGGTGGCGAGCAGGCCGGCGGTCGCCAGGGATAGCCCGTAGACGCCTATATAGTAGCGTGGCAGCCACAGCGCGAGGGCAACGAAGGCGCCGAAAGTGAAGAAGTAGTAGAGCGAGAAGCGCCACACCTGAAGCCGCCGCAGCGGCGCCAGACGCACGGCGAGCGGGACCGGTGTCACCTTGCCCTGGCGGCGAGCCACGGTGTCAGGATCATCGCGCGCAAGGAGCCAGAACACAATTGCCGTTGCCGCGAGGACCAGAGCCCACACCCGGGCGACCCCTTGCCAGCCGAGTCCCAGCATCACGAACGGTGCAGCGAAATGGGTAATGGCGGTGCCGACGTTGCCGAGGCCGAACAGCCCGAGCGCCGTTCCTTGCCTGGCCGGTTCGTACCAGTGTGAGACGTACGTCACACCCACCGCAAAGGAGCCGCCAGCAATGCCGAGCCCGAGCGCGGCGGTGAGCATCAGCGGAAAGGTGGTCACATACGAGAGCAGAAAGGTCGCCGCCGCAGAGGCAAGCATCACCAGTGTCATGACCAGCCGCCCGCCGTACTGGTCGGCCCAAATGCCAAGCAGCACGCGAACGACCGCGCCGGCCAGGATTGGCGTGCCGACGAGCAGTCCGAACTGGGTATCTGTGAGGCCCAGGTCCTTCTTGATCTGTACACCGATGATGGAGAAGACAGTCCATACCGCGAAGCAGACTGTGAAGGCAATGGTGGAGAGCCACAGGGCACGGGCTTGGTCACCTTTGCGGACCGGTGCGAGGTCGGTCATGGATCGCTTCCCAGCTTGCTGAGCGGACGTATTACGAGGATGGCGCGCGGCTATTGACCTTTATCAACTCTCATTCTGGGCACAACAAACTGCCGCATGCACGAGCAATTAACGTATTGATGCAGTTAAAATGTGTTATTCCTCCCACGCAGTCCGTCGGTTGATGTTTATCAAACAGCGAATCAGCAACCAGCATAGACTACGCTCTTCATGAGACACGCCGATACCCAGATCGTGCGCGCCCTGCCGCTGTTCTGCGACATGGAGCCTGCCCATTTTGCGAGCCTGATCGGAGGGGGATATCTGCAGCGATTCCCGCATCGCGTGCAGCTCATCCATGAGGGGCACAGTCCCGACTTCCTGCATGTGCTGGTGGAGGGGGCTGTGGAGTTTATTTCGGGCAGCCGTGGCCGCGAGACGACGCTTTCGATTCTCACCCCGCCGGCCGCCTTCATCGTTGCCGCCGTGGTGCTGGACCAGCTCTACCTGACATCGGCGCGCACCACCGACAAGTCCGTGGTGGTGCTCATCCCCGCTACAGCGGTGCGGGAGGTCTTCAACAAGGACCCGGCCTTCGCGCGCGCCGTCGTTGCGGAGCTGGCGCTCAGGTATCGTGCAATCATCAAGGACATGAAGAACCATCGGCTGCGCACCGGCCTGGAGCGGCTCGCCAACTGGATCCTGTCCCAGAACGAGAAGGCCGGGCGGCCGGGGTGCTTCAAGCTGCCCTTGGAGAAGAGGGCGCTCGCCAATCTGCTCGGCATGCGCCCGGAGAACCTGTCACGCAGCTTCGCGGAGCTTGCCGACCACGGCGTCGAGGTGCGACGCTCCAGTATCGAGATCGTCGACATCTCGCGGCTGCGGGCGATCGCACACCCCGATCCGTCGATCGACGATCCGGCGACCTGAATGAAGCCTCGTATCAATCCGGCCTGTTCAGTGGCTCACCCACCAGTCGTCGAGCGCGCCCGCCGCCGGCGGCAGCGCCACCGCTCCCGGCGCGAAGGCCCGCCAGGCCGCGCAGTGAAGGCTTGAGACCGCCGTCAGGACCGGCTTGCCCGCCGCCTGCGCCGCCGTGAACGCCGGAACGAGCCCGCCGCCACTGGCCTCGAGCTTGCCGAACTTGCTCAGCACCACGAGGTCGCACGCTGCAATCTGCCCGATGAGGGCGGCAGCAGCTTTCTCGGCGCCTGACGCATCAAGGTGACAGGACGTGTCGCGCGGCGGCTCCGCAAGGTAGATCGAATGGCGGGCGCCCGAGACGATGTCGCGCAGGAAGCCGGCGGCACAAGTGCGGTCCGGCAGGCTGTGCTCCTCGGCGATCAGGCCGACCACCCGGATGCCGCTGTTGCGCCAACGGACCGCCGCATCCGCGAGCAGCGCCTGGGCGCTGGCGCCGGATGCGCCCTCGATCGCGGCCATCCGATGCGGTGCGCGCGTCATGACGATCTCCCGTGCGTTCGCGTGGTCCGGTGGCGTGACAGATGCTGCACGATCACGTCGCGCAGCGCCACAGCGTTATTATGCGCCTCGTCGCTGGCAGCGTAGACGAGCGTAAGCGGTCCCTGGCTGGCGAAGCGCGCGAGCCGGGCCACGGCGTCACTGGCAGGAGGGGTTTTGAGCTCATCCCGGTAGCGGGCCGCGAACTCCGCCCACCGCGCCGGATCATGGTTGAACCAGCGCCGCAGGTCGTCGCTCGGAGCCGCCTCCTTCACCCATTCGTCGAGCGCCAGCTTCTCGCGCTGTACGCCTCTCGGCCACATCCTGTCGACCAGCACCCGCCGGCCATCGCTGCGCGACGGGGCCTCATAAGCACGCTTGATGTGGATTTGATACGGTTCCCGTTGGGTCATGGCAGGGCCTCCCGAGGCTGGAGGAGCAAGGCGGCGATTTCCCGGCAATGCATGCACGGCGGTGCGGCTCACGCATCGTCGTCTTTCTCCTCACCAACTCCACGCTCCACACCGGGTTCCGACGCGGCCGCGTCTGCACATCCTATGGCCGGGAGAGGACCCAGATGACCGCAAAGCAGGCGAAAGCGACGCTCACCACCACCGGCACGATCACCATGTGCACAACGGCCTCGGCCCGACCGACGCGTCCTGTATAGGTATCGACTGTGTCCGTGTCGCGTCTGTCCGCCTTCCGCCAGCGCGTGTCATGCCGGGCGCGGATGTGCATCATCAAGAACGGTACGCCAAAGAAGACGATGCCAAAGGCGATGGCAACCACGACCGCCATCAATGCCTCGCCGTTGCCCTTGAACGTCAAGACGGCGATCAGGAGCACAATCCCGTAGGCCACCATCATGACCGGGCCGGCGGCAGCGGCAAGCCCGTCGTCATGCTCCGTGTACGCCTCGACTGGACTGCTGGCGACCGGCGCGGTGGTGGAGCTCGCCTTGACCACGCGGCTGCGGGACTCGGGCTTCAAGGTCTGGAGCATGGCACCCTCCAATAGATGGATTTCATATGTATCTTATGGCAAGATCACTCCGTGAATAAGATATGTCAAGGATGAATCTAATTCGTGATGCCGCAGGGCGCTCGTGGAGCTGAGCAGCCGCCCCGCTGTCATGTCACGACGCCGCGTCACGACGTGACCGATGTTCTGACCACATGCCGCGCGCTCCGTATCGCCAGCCAGCCGCTCGTAATGCAGCGAGCTTCTCGATCATCGCGCTAGCGCTGCTCCGCATGGTCGCCCGCCGCGATGCTGCGCAGGCCTTCGAGAGCGAGGTCGACAAGTGCGTCCTCTGCGTGCGCCGAGCACACGGCATAGATCGGGTAGAGAAAGCTGGGCGCACCAGAGACGAGGTGCAGCCTGCCCGCAGCAATGTGCGGCGCGACCACGCGCTGGCGAAAGTAGCCCGATCCGCCGGCTTCGAGAATGTATGTCAGAGCCAGCGGTCCGAGACCGACATGCAGTCCGGGGCTGGCCACCTCGGGAAAATGCAACTCGTGGTGATGGGCAAAATCCGGTCCCCAGTCGACGTAGACATAGCTGCTCGGCGTCACTGCCCGCTCCTCGGCATCGGTGGTCACCAGCACCAGCTTCTCCTCCATGAGCAGCTCGACCCGCGCCCCCGGCCGGTGTGGCGGGGCATACACCACGGCGATGTCGAGCACGCCGGCCGCGACCTCATCGGTCAGGTTCTCCGGCAGTCCGACGTGCACGCGCAGCGCCACGTCGTCCGCGGCGCGGCGCATCCAATGCAGCCATTCCACGAGCCATGGATGCCAGAGGCTCACCTGGCCGCCGATGCTGAGAACCGCCCGCCTGCCTTCCGGCACGGCAACCTGGTGGCGCGCCCTTTCCCACAGCTGCAGCAGCATCGGCGCATAGCGCAGGAACTGCTCGCCGGCCGGCGTCAGCGATGCGCCGGTCTTGTTGCGGATGAATACCGGCCGGCCGAGCAGCTCCTCCAGCGCTCGAATGCGCGCACTCACCGCGGTCTGGCTGACGTTCAGCCGCTCAGCTGCGCGCACGAAGCTGCGTGTCTTGACGATTTCGACAAAGGTCCGCGCGAGCTCGATGTCCACGGCCACTCCCGGGGGCTATTCAACAATATTTCTGCATTCAAGAGCCTATTAAATTCGTTTGCGTGATTTAAGTCACGGGGCAAAATGTCAGGGCTGAAGCGACCCCAGCCTGATCCCGCGGCGCATGACGGCGCGGCATGTTCCGGTGCGCGCGCATCGATTGCCACGCGTATCGACCAGCGAAGGAGCCGCTGCCCGGCTCCGGCCTGGCGCAACGCGCCAAGTGCCATCGCAAGCACGTGGAGATGGCAATGCCTCAAGAAACCGACGCCTCCGCATTCATATCGGTCTTGTCGGTGTTATGGCTCTATTGGATCGTCTCCGGTTGGATTGAGTACTTCCAGGGGCTGGCACGAGGCCAGGGCGCCAGCCAGGAACAGCAGAGCCTTGCGTACTCAGCCAGCGAGATGGCCCCATCTGCGGGCGCCGCCGCCTGCCTGAACCTTGACGCGTTTGCATCAGCTTCGCTGCAACGCGAAGCCGCCGCGGCTATCGACGACCTGCTGGCCAGGGTGCTTCCGCTCTATGAGACGATTGTCACGGCCTTTGACGCCGGCGACCGTGCGACGCTTCGCATTCTGGTCGAGCCCTATGTCTATCGGACGTTCTCGGAGGCCATTGCGGCCCGCGCGGGGGATTGCGAGCTGGAAACGGTGTTCTCGCGCCTCGAGCCTCCGGAGATTGTAGATGTTGCGCTCGAGGCGATGCGGCTGCAGGTTTCGTTGCGGCTGGTGGGCGAGGCCTTCCGGCTGTCGCGCGATGCGGCGGGCCAGGTTCGCGAAAAATCGCCACGGCCAAGGCGCACAGTGGATGCATGGACCTTTGCGCGGGATTTGTCCTCGCGCGACAGTGCCTGGTACCTGGCGGCGACCGGCGTTGCCGGTTGATTCTCTTGGGCTGAATGGAGACACCATGAGCGACGATGATCCCGCAGGCAGCTATGCCTCGCCGCCGTGCTACATGCACGAGGTCGATCCTGCATATTTCGGGCTGAGCCCGCAGAGCACCGGGGCCGATGTCGCGCGCTGGCGCAAGGCCGAGCGCAAGCGTCTGCTTGCACAGCGGCTGGAGATGTCGGCGGAGACGCGGGCGGACCATGCACGGCAGATCGCCGATCGGCTCGATGCCCTGATCGGCAATCCGGCCGGCCGTATCGTCGGCTGCTACTGGCCCATCCGCGGCGAGCCCGACCTGCGCCTGTGGCTCGACGAGCTCAACCGCCGTGGCGCCCAGACCGCCCTGCCGGTCGTGGTCGCCAAGGCGGCACCGCTGGTCTTTCGGCTGTGGCGACGGGGCGAGGAGCTTGAGCGCGGAGTCTGGAATATCCCGGTTCCGGTCAGCGGCAAGGAGGTGCAGCCGGACATCTCCCTGGCGCCGATCGTCGGATTCGACAGTCAATGCTATCGGCTCGGCTATGGCGGCGGATTTTTCGACCGTACGCTGGCACAGCTTCCCCCCACGACGCTCGCCATCGGCGTCGGCTATGCGGACGCCGAGATCGCAACCATTTATCCGCAGCCGTTCGACATCCCGATGCGCCACATCGTGACGGAGCGCGGCGTCAAGACGCGCTGAGCTTCGCCAGCTCCCGCCGCAACCGACGGGTCTCCTCGAAACGGGCTGTCACATCACGCAGGATCGCCGCCATGCCGGCGATCTCGCGATCGGGCCCGTGCAACAGAAGGATAGTGAACTCGACCGAGATCTGCCGGCCGTCCTTGGTGAGCGCGGGTACCGCCAGCACGTCGCCGGCGCCGTAACGTGTGGCGCCGGTTGCCATGACGTGCTCCCAACCCTGCCAATGCCGCTGGCGCAGGCGCTCCGGGATAATCACGTCGAGCGAGGCGCCGATCGCGTCGTCCGCAGTGAATCCGAAGATGCGGACAGCCCCCGGATTCCAGAACGTGATGACGCCGTTGCGGTCTGTTGCCACAATTGCGTCGGCCTGCGTAGCGAGGATGGCGGTCGCAAGCCTGGTGGTGGTCTGGTCGGGTCCGGGTTCCTGCATGTCATCATCCCTCCGGCCCGGTGCGACCCGCGACCGCGGCCAGAGCGCGTTCCAGGTCGGAGATCAGATCGGCCTCCGCCTCCAGGCCAACGGACAGGCGGAGCAGGCTGTCGGTGATGCCGGCGGCGCGGCGGGCCTCCGCCCCCATGCCGGCATGGGTCATCGTTGCCGGATGGGCGACCAGGCTTTCGACACCTCCGAGGGACTCCGCGAGCGTGAAGACGCGCACCGATTCCACCAAGCGGCGCACGGCCTCCACGCCACCGTTCAGCTCGAAGCTGAGCATAGCCCCAAAGCCATCCTGCTGGGCCGCAGCGATGGCATGGCTGGGATGCGTGCTGAGGCCGGGGTAGTGGACCACCCCAACCGAGGGGTGTCCGGCCAGCATCTCTGCCACCGCCATCGCATTGGCCTGCTGGCGCTGGACGCGGGGGAACAGCGTGCGCAGGCCGCGCAGCGTGAGGTAGGCATCGAACGGCGCGCCGGCGGTCCCGGTGATATTGGCCCACGCCGCCAGCGCCTCGACGTCGGCGGCCTGGGCGGCGATCACTGCGCCACCCACCACGTCGGAATGGCCGTTCAGGTACTTGGTCGTCGAGTGGATGACGAAATCGGCGCCGAGCGCGAGCGGCCGCTGCAGGGCCGGTGACAGGAACGTGTTGTCGACGGCCACCCTGGCGCCCGCTGCATGCGCACGCCCGGCGATGGCGCGGATGTCGACCACGCGCATCAGCGGATTGCTGGGCGTCTCGATCAGCACGAGCTTCGGGCCGCGAGCGAGCGCGGCGGCAAGTGCCGCCGCATCGCCCTGGTCAACGAAGGCCAGGTCGAGCTGGCCTCGATCCCGCCGGGCATCAAGCAGGCGGTAGGTGCCACCATAGCAGTCGTGCGGCGCAACCACGAGGTCGCCCGGCCGCAGCAGCGACAGCACGAGATCGATCGCTGCCATCCCGGACGCCGTCACCACAGCCCCGGCACCGCCCTCAAGCTGCGCCAGGGCTTCGGCCAGCAGATCGCGGGTCGGATTGGCAGTGCGCGTGTAGTCGTAGCGCCCACCGCCCTCGTAGCCGGAGAAGGCGAAGGTGCTGGACAGATAGAGGGGCGGCGTGACCGCACGGTGATTGCGGTCCTGGGCGACGCCGTGCGCCGCCGCTACGGTCTCGCGCTCGACGGTCTTGGATTTGCTCTTCTCGGTCATGGGCCCAGTGTGCTCCTCCTGCGTCAGGCGCACAACGCCAGAGCCGTTTCCAGATCGTGCAGATCAGTCAATCGGGCTTGGCTGCGGCTCGATCTTCTCTCCACCTGCGTCACGAGTGCCCGAAGGGCACTTGCGGGTCCAGGCCGGGGCCCATGCACATCAAGGCAAACTCCCCATTCGCCCGCCTCGTGCCCAGCCAAGGCTCTTTCTTATTCTGCGACCATGCGCGAGTTGATGGGTGGACTGGGTCCCGGCCTTCGCCCGGATGACGCAAATCGGTCTAATCGTTGAAGTGCCGGCCTTCGCGCACTTCAGCCACATAGCCCGCCCGGATGGCGAAATCGCCGAACCGCTCGCCCTTCCTCCGGTCGCGGGCATAGTGGCCCAGCGTCTCGTCGAGGGCTGCCAGGATCGCCTCCTCGCCAACGTTCTCCAGGTACATCTTGTTGAGGCGCTGGCCGTGCGCGCCGCCGCCGAGATAGAGGTTGTACTTTCCGGGCGCGCGTCCGGTGAGGCCGATCTCCGCGATATAGGGCCGCGCACAGCCGTTGGGGCAGCCGGTCATGCGGATGGTGATGGGGTCGTCGGCGAGGCCATGCGCGGCGAGGATCGGCTCGATCCTGGCGATGAGATTCGGCAGGTAGCGCTCGCTCTCGGCCATGGCGAGGCCGCAGGTCGGCAGCGCCACGCAGGCCATGGAGTTGCGGCGCAGGCCGCCCAGCGCCTGGACACCAAGGCCGTACTGGTCGATCACCGCCTCGATGTCGGCCCGGTCCTCAGGCGCCACCTCGGCGACGATCAGGTTCTGGTTCGGCGTCACCCGGAAGGTGCCCTTGTGGATGCGGGCGAGGTCGCGCAAGCCGTCCAGCATCGAGCGCGCATGCGTGTTGGCAATCCGGCCGTTCTCGACGAAGAGCGTGCAATGCCAGCGGCCGTCCTCGCCCTTGATCCAGCCGAGAGGATCGCCATTCGAGGTGAGCTTGAACGGCCGGGCCGGCTCGAATGGAAAGCCGAGCCGCCGCTCGATCTCGCCCTTGATCCAGTCAAGGCCCTTGTCATCGATGGTGTACTTGAAGCGGGCGTGCAGGCGGTCGACGCGGTCGCCATAGTCGCGCTGCACCGACAGCACCGCGTCGATGGTCTCGAACAGCCGGTCGGCATCGATATAGCCGATGACGTCGGCCAGCCGCGGGTAGGTCTCGGGCTTCTGGTCGGTGCGGCCGAGGCCGCCGCCGATTGCCACGTTGAAGCCCTTCAGCCTGCCGCGGCTGGCGATGGCGATGAAGCCCAGGTCCTGGCTGTAGACGTCGATGTCGTTGCTGGGCGGGATCGCGAAGCCGATCTTGAACTTCCGCGGCATGTAGGTACGGCCGTAGAACGGCTCCTCCGGCCCGTCTCCATGCTGGCGCTCGGCACCGTACCAGATCTCGCCGTAGGCCCCGGTCTTGTGCGTGGCGTGGTCGCTCGCCTGCCTGGCCAGCTCGTAGACCTGGGCGTGCAGCTTCGACAGCAGCGGGTTGGCGGTGCTCATTACGCCGCGCGTATCGTCGCCGCAGGCTCCCTTTGTGTCGAGCCCCACATCCCGCAGGCCCTGGATGACGGGGCGCAGGTCGCTCTTCATGACATAGTGCAGCTGGAACGTCTGCCGCGTAGTGAGGCGCAGCATGCTGGCGGCGTAGGCACGGGCCAGCGCATCGAGCTTGAGCCACTGCTCCGGCGTGCACACGCCACCGGGCAGACGCACCCGTGCCATGAAGGTGTAGGCCGCCTCCAGCTTCTGGCGCCGGCGCTCGTCGCGAATGTCGCGGTCGTCCTGCTGGTAGATGCCGAAGAATTTCATCAGCTTGGCATCGCCCGCGGTCACCGCCGCTGTGATCTCGTCGACAAGACTCTCCTTGATGGTGCCGCGCAGCTGGTCGCTCTGCGCCTTCAGAGTCTCGTCGGGGCCCAGTTTCTCGAGCGGCTGCGACAGGTCGCGGCTCCGCTCGGGCTGATCGGATGTGCTCATTGGAGGCCTCAATAGACGTCGAGAAGGTAGCGACCGCCGCTCTGCAGGGCCGCCAGATACTCGCCAGCCGCCTCACGGCTCATGGCGCCGTGGCGCTGGACCAGGTCCACGAACGCGGCATGCACCCCGGGCGCCATGCTCGTCGCGTCGCCGCAGACGTAGACCCGGGCGCCGTCCTCAAGCCAAGCGTAGACATCGCGGCCGTGCTGGCGCAGCCGGTCCTGGACGTAGGTCTTGGGCGCGCTGTCGCGCGAGAACGCGAGGTCCATTCGCGTCAGAACCTTGGCTTTGAGAAGCGCCTGCCACTCGACCTGGTAGAGGAAGTCGCTGCGGAAGTTGCGCTCCCCAAACACCAGCCACGAGTGCCCCTTGGCGCCGCGTGCCTCCCGCTCCTGCATGAAGGCACGATAGGGCGCGACGCCGGTGCCGGCGCCGATCATCAGGATCGGCACGTCATCATCGGGCAGCCGGAAGTGGGGGCTCGCCTGAATGTAGACCGGGACAGTGGCGTCGGCTTCCGTGCGTCGGGCGAGATCGCCCGACGCGACGCCCCTGCGTGGCAGGCCGTTCAGGTCGTAGCGGACGGTGCTGACCGTCAGGTGGACCTCGTCGGGTGCCGCCGCGAGGCTGGAGGCGATCGAGTAGAGGCGCGGCTGCAGCGGGCGCAGGCCGGCCAGCAGCGTCTCTGCGCCGATGCCCGGAACAGGGAACCGCTCGATGATATCCAGCACATGATGCTGGCGCAGGAACGCCGTACGCGCCTCGCCCGCGTCGCCGGACAGGGCCGACAACTCCTTGGCCGCACTGATCCTCGCCCAGTGCTCAAGAAACCGCGGCGTTGCTGCCGTGATCTCGAACGCGGATGTCAGAGCCTCGCCGAGCGTCATGGAGCGCCCCTTCACGTCGACGTGCGCATCCGCCGACAGTGCGAGCCGGCCGAGCAGCGCCTCGACCAGCGCCGGATCGTTCTGCGGCATCACGCCGAGGGCGTCACCCGGCTCGTAGGCAAGGCCGGAGCCGGCGAGCGACAGCTCGATGTGCCGCGTCTCCTTCGTGGAGCCGCGTCCGGTGAGAACGATGTTGTCGAGCACCGGCGCAATGAAGGGGTTCTTCTTGTCGAACACGGCCGGCAGGGCAGCGACAGTTCCGGCAGCGGCGAAGCCGGGGAGTGCCGGCGTCTTCCCCTGCGCAGGTGCGAACGTGTGCACGACCGAGCTGATCCACGCGGCGGCGGCATCCTCGAAATCGACATCGCAATCCACACGGTCCATCAGCCGTTGCGCGCCCAGCGCCTCCAGCCGCCGGTCGATGCGCTTGCCAGCCTCGCAATAGCGCTCGTAGGTGGAGTCACCGAGCGCCAGCACGGCGAACCGGACATGCGGCAGCTGCGGCGCCTTGCGGCCTTCCAGGAACTCGAAAAATCCGACGGCAGTCTGCGGCGGGTCGCCTTCGCCGTGCGTGCTGGTGATGACCAGCAGGTCCTGCTCCTCCCTCAGGCGCGCGGGCTTGTAGTCGGCCATGTTGCTGATCTTGACGGCGGCGCCTTGTGCCTCAACCGCGGCGGCGACGGCCTTGGCAAGACCCGCGCTGTTGCCGGTCTCGCTGGCAAAGAGGACGGTGAGGGTACGGGCGGCGGATATTGCCGTCGCGGTTGCCAGCATCTGGGCAGCCGGCTGCACGACCACGCCGTCCAAGCTCGCGCCGGCGCGAGCCCGGTGGCCAAGGCCGGCGAAGAAGCCGCTGATCCACACGGCCTGCTCGGCCGTCAAGCCGGCGGCCAGGGCGTCAACCCGCTGCCATTGCTCAGCCGAAAGGCCCGGCCCGAGAAACTCCGGTTTCGTCATTGCACCCTGGTTCTTTGCAGACAGCGCGGCCCCGGCGCGGCCACCTTGGGATGCCCTTGCAGGGCTTGGATTGGCGTCCGCCCCCGGCGATTTCCTGGATTTCTGCGATGCCCCCGGGGAGCCGACAAATGAATGATTTTGCACAACAAATGCAAAAACCAGCATTAACGCCTTATGCAGGCAACCGTTCGCCGCGCTGCAGTGGCGCCGAAATCTGGCGCCTCCGGCAAGGGCTCCAGGCGGAGAAAAAATTCTTTCTTATCCTCACCGTCTTCCGCTGGAAAACGCATCCCGGTGTGATGCCAATGCCACCATCACCGACTGTTGATGCCTGTGGCGCGCGACACAGCGCCAATTATAAGATATCAACGTTAGTATCTTTGAGGAGGGGACGCGGTGGATCTGCAATCGGGAGGGGAGGCCGGTGCGGGCGTTTTTCTCGCCGGAAATGCCTCTTCGCTGTCGGCCCAGATCGTTGCCGATATTCGCCGGGCACTGCTCGCGAGGCGCTTGCGTCCAGGGGACTTCCTCGGCACCGAGAAGGAGATCGCCAGCCGCTTCGGCGTGAGCCGCATCGTGGCCCGCGATGCCCTGAAGACACTGCAAGCGCTGGGGGTGGCCGAGATCCGTATGGGGCGCGGCGGCGGCGCGCGCGTCGCGCACGGCAACCCGCGGCTGTTCGCGGAGGCCCTGGCGGTGCAGCTTGACCTGACAGGCGTCGGCGCGGGCGAGATTCTCGACGCGCAACGCGCGATCGAGGCGGTCGCGGCGGAGCTTGCGGCGGAGCATGCGACGGCGGCCGATCACGCCGTCTTGCGGCAACTGCTCGCCGATGCAGAGCACAAGCTTGCAGACGTACCGGAGTTCACACGCCTGTGCCGGAACTTCCACCTGGCGGTGGCCGAGGCCTCGCACAACCGAGTGCTGGTGGTGCAGCTCTTCTCGCTGGAGCACGTCGCCTGGCCGGCGCGCAACCCGACCCTGACCCGCGCTGTGTCGCGCCGCATTCTCGATGCCCATCGCGAGCTGGCGCAGCTGATCGAGAAGCGCGACGGCGCCGGTGCACGGCGCCTGATGGACGAGCACGTGAGGATGATCCGTACTCGCCGCGTCGCCGAGGAGAAGGGTGGCGGCAGCAGCAGCGCGGGCTGTTGCTGACGGAGATGTTTTCGGCAGCCGGCATAAACCCGGCAAGCAACTGGAGAGGAGACTGCCCCATGGCGAAGTTCATCATCGAGCCTCACTTCCGACTGCAGGAATGGGTGGCCGAGGAGAAAGGCTACTTCAAAGCCCAGGGTCTCGACTACGAGTTCCGTGAGCTTGTGCAGAGCACGGATGGAAAGGTCCACGACAAGGGCGACAAGGTTGGCGCCTACCAGTCGTTCGAGAAGGGGCGCGCCTCCGACGTGAGCTGTGCCTGCCACTGGACGGTGGGCGTGGCGGCCTCCTCGGGCCTCGGCAAGCTCTATCCCGGCGTGTACTCGGTTACGCCTGCCGGCATCTTCGTTCCCGCGGATTCGCCGGTGCGGAACCCGGAGGACCTTGCTGGCGTACCGATCTCGGTCGGCTACCAGTCGGGCAGCCACTATTCCACCATCCAGGCGCTCGAGCAGTACCTGGCTGCCGACAAGATCAACCTGTCGTTCGCCGACGGCATGCTTTTCAGGCGCATGGAGCTGCTGCTCGACGGCAAGGTGCCGGCCTGCGCGCTGTTCAGCGGCCCCTACTACCTGGCCGAGCAGCTCGGCTTCCGCAAGATCATCGACACCAGCTTCATGATCGCCACCATGGTGCATGGGAACCCGGATGCCGAGGACTTGGCCAAGTTTTTCCGCGCCCTGCGCCGGGCGCAGAGCGACATCGATCTCAGGCCCGATCGCTACACCCACTACTACAAGCGGGAGTTTCCCGTGCGCTGGCATGCGGTGATGGACACGCGCCGCTGGGGAGCGGGGGAGCGGCTGGTGTTTGAGCCCTACACGAAGGAGACCTTTGACGAGACCTTCAAGTGGATCGCCGACCACGGCATCTTCGCCGACAGCGGCATGGGCTCGTGCCAATACGAGAGCTCGATCGCCCAGAGCGCAAGCTGACCATGAGCGGCCCCGCAAAGCGCTTGCGGGGCCGCCTGCCTCACGTTTCGCCAGCACCGCGGGTCACAGCTCCTGCAGCAGCGGGTGGGCCTGTTCCGTCTCCAGATAGTCGCCGACCGCTTCGGCGAGAACCGGAGCCAGCAGGAAGGATTATGTTGTTCTCTGACGGCCCCAGCTGCCGCTACGGCTCCCCACGCGTCGCCGCCAGCGCGGCGGCAGCGCCTTTGAGCGCGGCCTTGGTGCCGATCGTGATGACATAGATGGGAATCGGGCTGAGGTAGGACGACATGCGCCCCTTCGCCTCGAACGCCTGGCGGAAGGCGCCGGCGGACAGCACGTCGATCATCTTGGGAGCGATGCCGCCGCCGATGTAGACGCCGCCGCGGGCGCCGAGAACGAGGGCCGCATCGCCGGCGAAGCGGCCGAGCCAGATGGCGAACCGCTGCAGCGCCTCGTTGGCCGCGGCATCGTCGCCGGCGAGCGCACGCTGCACCACCTCCGGTGCCTCGATCAGCGCCACCGTCCGCCCCGCCATCTCGGCCAGCACACGGTAGGTATCGGCAAGGCCGGGGCCGGAGGCGACCCGCTCAACCGACAGGCGCTCGCGGCCCGTCGACAGTCGCTCCAGCATGGCAAACTCGCGGGCGTCCTCCACCGCGAGCGAGATGTGGCCGCCCTCGCTGGCAACTGCGACCCAGCCGGCCGGCGACCAGACCAGACCGGCAATGCCGAGCCCGGTGCCGGGACCCAGCACCACCTTGGGCGCGTGCTCGGCCGGCGCGCCGCCGCCGATCTGGCACAAATCTGCCGGCTCCAGATGCGGCAGCGCGTAGGCCAGTGCCTCGAAGTCGTTGAGGATCAGCAGTCGATCGAGCCCCAGCGCTCCGCGCAGCGCCTCGCGCCCGAACGACCAGGGCGAGTTGGTGAGCCTGACGCTGTCGCCGATAACCGGCCCGGCCACTGCAATCGCCGCCATGGCCGGGCGCTCGGCGACGCCGGCCAGATAATGCTCGGCGACAGCCTGCAGCGAGGGAAAGCCCTCGCGCCGCAGGCTCACGGCATTCGCAAGCTCCAGCGTGTCGAGACTGGCGATGGCGAGCCGCGCGTTGGTGCCGCCGATGTCGGCGACCAGCGCATGGCGCGTGCTCAGGGTGCCTGAATGGGTCATGCTTCGGCGCGCATCCCTTCGGCAAGAGTGTTGCGGGACCAGCCTACTTCCACCCGCCCGCCAAGGTCGACGGCCAAATCCCGTAGCATGGTATACCGGAGCGCGCGGGGCGTCGGGCGGGTCAGGGTGAGGCCCGTGATCCCCCATTTAGCCGTGCGCGCGGCGGATGACGCTTTGCCGGTCTGCCCTACGATCCATGGTCCTGCTCGATCTTGCGCGGCCGGCCGGCTTCATCGAGGGCCACGTAGATGAAGGTGCCCTCGGTCACCAGCACGCGCGGCGGCCGGTTCCGGCGCAGCACCCAGGCCCTCGACGTGCACGGTGATGGGGGTGGTGCCGACGCGGATGAGATCCGTATAGATGCACATCACGTCGCCGACGGCGACCGGCTTCTTGAAGGTCATGGCATCGATGGCAACAGTCGCGCAGCGGCCGGCGGCAATGTTGGAAGCAAAGATGCCGCCCGCGATGTCCATCTGCCCGAGCAGCCAGCCGCCGAAGATATCGCCGGCATGGTTGGTGTCCGCCGGCATGCACAAGGTGCGGATCGACAGGCTGCCGCGCGGCACCCTTGCTTCACCGCTGGTGGGCTCATTTGCGGGTTGAGGCGGGGCGGCATCGGCCATGCGTGTCTCCTGATCCGGGCAGAGCGGTGGGCAGGACCGCTCAGTCGCCGATCCTGGTCCGGTCGGGACGGCGCATAAAGCGCCAGACGAGGAGCCCGGCCACGGCGATGGCGGTGAAGGCAGCGCCGGCGAGGAACGTCGCCTCCGGCCCGATGGCGTCCCACAGCGCGCCGGCCACGATGCTGGCGGCGAGCAGGGCGAGGCCGGAGACCAGGTTGAAGACTCCGAACGCCGTCCCGCGCAGCTCGGCCGGCACCGTGTCGGCGACCAGCGCCGCCAGCAGGCCCTGGGTCAGGCCCATGTGAAGCCCCCACAGCGCCACGCCCACCAGGACACCGGCAATGCCGGGCGCAAGCGCCAGTGCTAGATCGGCGGCGATGAGAACGGTGAAGCCGAGGATCAGCACGCTGGCGCGATCGCCGCTGTCAGAGAGGACCCCGGCCGGGTAGGCGGAGGCGGCATAGACCACGTTCATGACCACCAGCACCACCGGCACCAGCATCACCGCGAGCCCCGCCGATTGCGCCCGCAGCACCAGGAAGGCCTCGCTGAACCGGGCCAGGGTGAAGACGGCCGCTACCGCCACAACCCACCAATAGGCACGCCCCAGGCGTCGCAGCTCCATGAGGCTCAGGGGCGACCGCACGACGCGCAGCCCGGCAGGCCGCTCAGGCTCGGAGACGGCCAGCACGATCAGCGCCAGCGACAGCACGGCGGGGATCACCGCCACCCAGAACACGGTGCTGAAACTGTCGGCGGTGAGCCACATCAGCCCGATCGCCAGCAGCGGCCCCAGGAACGCGCCTGCCGTGTCCAGCGACTGGCGCAGGCCGAAGCTGGCGCCGCGCAGCGATACCGGGCTCAGATCCGCCACCAGCGCATCGCGCGGGGCGCCGCGGACACCCTTGCCGATGCGATCTACAAAGCGGGCAGTCACGAACCAGCCGACCGAGGTGGCGAGCGGGAAGATCGGCTTGGTGAGCGCGGCGAGGCCATAGCCGAGCGTGGCCAGCGCCTTGCGCCGGCCCAGCCAGTCGCTGAGTGCGCCCGAGAACACCTTGACGATCGAGGCGGTGGCCTCGGCGACGCCCTCGATGATGCCGACCGCCAGCGTCGAGACGCCGAGCACGGAGACCAGGTAGACCGGCAGCAGCGCGTGGATCATCTCCGAGGAGATGTCCATCAGCATCGAGACCAGCCCGAGCGCCCACACCCCGGCCGGCACGGCGCGCAGCGTTGCCAGGTCGAGCGAGGGCGTTTCGGTCTTGGGCATATAGGTTCGCGGCGCTGGCGCTAAGGGCTGCGTAAGGTGCGCCCGCCGCGGCGGCGATGCAATCGGCATCGGACGCATGGCCGTGCCCACACGCAAAAAGGGCGGCCAAAGCCGCCCTTCGTGCTTCGCGCGTGGCTCTGATTGTCAGAACTTATAGTTCAGGCCCATCCGCAAGCTGTGAAGCTGAAGATCCGCGTGGTAGTGGTCGGTATCGTAGCCGGCGCCGTCATCGTACGCATAATCTTCCTTGCCGAGGTCGGCAAAAAGATACTCTGCCTTCAGGGTCCAATTTCTTGCCAACATCCACTCGACGCCGCCGCCGACCGCGTACCCGACATGGGTGGTGTCGTAGGAGGCGTTATTTGTCGGGGCGACACCGTAGTTGGGCGTGATGTCGGATTGGGTGGTACCCCAGGCCAACCCGCCGGTGGCATAGAGCAGCAGTGGCCCGCTCGCGTAGCCGACGCGACCGCGCAACGTGCCGAATAGGTCAAGTTTTGTGTTGATATCCCATGCTGGCGAGCCTGGATTGTTCGGATATGGCAGGAAGGAGCCAAACCCGGACACGTCTGTCCACGATACGTCAGCTTCGATGCCAAGCACCACGGAGCCTGTCTGATAGTTAGCGCCGATCTGAAGGCCTCCGAGCCAATTGTCACCGCTGATGCTCTTGTCGGAGCCATCGAACGCGAACTGGGGCTGGGGCCAAGTGGGATCGTGGTCGTCGTAAGACAGAGGCCCGTTCCAATCGCCCCAACCATAGCCGGCGTGCGCGCCGATGTAGAAGCCGCCCCAGCTGTTTGGCCCATCCGCGGCAGCCGGCGCGACCAACGTTGCGGCTCCCAATGCCAGCGCGCTGCACGCGCCCAGAACGCAATTACGCATCTTCTTAATCCCTCCGCACCAACCACTTTAGAAAAGCGGTCTACTGTCATCAGACGTAGGAAAACAGATTTAGGCCGAAGAAGTAACGGTCAAATCCTGGGCATGCGGCATCGGCTGCGGGGGGCGTAGCGCCGCTGCAACATGACGCCTACTTGAGCGACTGAATATACGACACCACGTCTCGAATTTCTTTCAGCTCCAGAGGGATGGCTGGCATGGGGTGGCGTGGCGTCATGATGTATGCCTGCAGGCCTTCCGGCGTCCGCTGTGGCCGGCTGGCGATTGCGCGGAAACTCGGCACA
>DASURA010000120.1:0-9099 GCA_036280295.1 Hyphomicrobiaceae bacterium | reverse complement strand
CGCGCTTCATCGTAACCTCGTTGACACGCAAGGCGGTCGAGGGCCGGGCGCTCTACGAGGATATCTACTGCGCGCGCGGGGAGATGGAGAACCGCATCAAGGAGTGCCAGGCGGACCTGTTCGCCGACCGTACGCCGACGGCCACCATGCGCGCCAATCAGCTGCGGCTTTGGTTCGCATCGTTCGCCTACGTGCTCGTGTGCGCGCTGCGCCGTCTCGCCCTGGCCGGCAGCGAGCTGGCGCGGGCTACCTGCGGTTCAATCCGGCTCAAGCTCCTCAAGATCGGCGCTCAGATCACCATCAGCGTGCGGCGCGTGAAGATCGCACTTTCCTCATCCCATCCTCTGCAGACGCTGTTCGCCCTCGCCTATCACCGGCTCGCCATCATCCTGTCGGACGCGCGGCTCAGACCTGCCGCGGCCTGAGGCCGCCCGACCGCCACCCAATCGCCAACCACACGCGGAAAATCGACGACCCTGGCCACCCCGCCGCCGTGGTTGCCTCCGCATGCCCCATCAAAGGCGACACCCCCGCGCCCCTCAACACCCGCCTTCCACGAAATTGGGTGAGAAAGGCGGGCTAGAAGTCGAGTTAGGGGGCATCCTGTTCGCGCAGTCCGAGTCTGCTTCTCAGTGCATTCTTGCCGTTGCGCCTGGCCGTGGGGACAGTCAGGTTTGACCCAACCCTGACCTCACGACCACGTGACAGCGCCGCCCGCTCGTTGACTCGGTCGGGCGACCGAACTAAAAATAGGTCGATCGGCCGAATTAAAGTGTAAATCTGCCGCGTGCCGCCCCCAACCACAAGGCGCGGAGAGGAGACACCCATGGGTGCTATCGCTTCTGTTCTGTACGGTGGCCTGGTCTATGTCGTCTTCCTGGCCACGTTTCTCTACGCCATCGCTTTCGTCGGAAACTTGCCCGTGCCGGAGACCATCGACGGCGGCGAGCCCGGCTCCGTCGTCGCGGCACTCGTCGTCAACACCCTGCTGCTCGGCATTTTCGCCCTCCAGCACAGCGTCATGGCGCGACCGGCATTCAAACGCTGGTGGACCAGGTTCGTGGCGCCGCCTGTCGAACGCACGACCTACGTGCTGCTCGCAAGCCTGGCGCTAATGCTCCTGTATTGGCAGTGGCGGCCAATACCCGAGCTGGTCTGGTCGGTGAAAAATCCGGCCGGCGCGCTCGCGTTGCAGGCTGTGTTCTGGGTGGGCTGGGGCGTCGTGCTCCTCAGCACCTTCCTCATCAATCACTTCGAGCTGTTCGGCCTGCGTCAGGTCTATGCCCGGCTGCGGGGCGAGACGCTGCCGCCGCCGGTGTTCAAGACGCCCCTGTTCTACAAGAAGGTCCGGCATCCGATCTATCTCGGGTTCCTGCTCGCCTTCTGGGCAACGCCGACCATGACGGTGGGGCACCTGCTGTTCGCAGTTGCGACTACCGGCTACATTCTAATCGGCATCTACTTCGAGGAGCGCGATCTGATCGCATTGTTCGGCGATCAGTACAGGCGTTATCGCGAGCAGGTATCGATGCTGATCCCCCTGCCGGGGTCGAAAGGCGCAAAGCGCGCCGGACGTGGCGGTAGCGAGCTGCAGCGCCGGTAGCGGCAAGGGGTCGGTTTCTGCGAGTGAGGAAGGGGCTGGGCCCGCATGGCACGCGTATTGGCCAAGAAGCCTGAGACCAGCATCATGCTATTGGAAGCGGCAAAGCAGGTGCTGCGCCAGAACGGCTACTCGGGGTTGTCGACACGCGACGTGGCCGCCGCAGCGGGCGTGCCGTTGAGCCAGATCCATTACCACTTCGGCTCCAAGCAGGGGATGGTGCTCGCGCTGTTCGAGTACCTCAACGCCCAGCTGCTCGACCGGCAGAACGCCCTGTTCCACGATCCCGCGCTCAAGCTCTCAGAGCAGTGGGACCAGGCGTGCGACTATCTCGACGAGGACATCGCGTCAGGCTACGTACGTGTGCTGCAGGAGCTGATCGCGGCCAGCTTCATCGATGGGGAGATCGCCAAGGTGGTGCGTGCCGGCCTCCTCGGCTGGTTCGAGCTTCTTGTCGGTCTTGCGCGCAAAGCCGAACGTGAGCTGGGCCCCCTCACCCCGTTCTCTGGCGAGGAGGTTGCCGCCCTGATCAGTATCGCGTTCATCGGCGCGGAGAGCCTGTACCTGCTGGGTGCCGAGAAGAGTGGCGTCCCCGTGAGACAGGCACTGCGGCGCTTCGGTGATCTCATTCGCAGTGCGGAAGCCGGCTCATCGAAAGCCCGCTCATCGAGGAGGTAGCGACGTGCGCGCGAAGCTGCCGGGCAACGACGGATACGTCGAGCGTGACGGGGTGAAGATCTACTACGAGGTCTACGGTGAGAGTCCGCAGACGATGGTCTTCCTGCCGCCCTGGAGCATCGTCCACTCACGCGTCTACAAGGCGCAATTGCCGTACTTCAGCGAGCGCTTCCGCTGTGTCACCTTCGACGCCCGCGGCAACGGCAAGTCCGACCGGCCGCCGGACGCGACAGCCTACAGCTTGGATCACGTGATCGCCGACGCCCTTGCCGTTATGGACGCCACCGACGCTCATCAGGCGATATTGGTCGGACTGTCCATGGGCGGTCTGCACGCCTCAGTGCTGGCTGCCCACCATTCGGATCGTGTGAAGGCTGTAATCCTTGTCGGGACCGTGGCGACGATCGGGCCCAGCTATCCACACACGACGCCGAAGCATTTCTACGCCAAGCGAGAGACGTTCGAAGGCTGGGAAAAATACAACCGGGACTACTGGCTGGCGAACTACCCCGATTTCGCCGACCACTTCATTCGCAACATCTGCACCGAGCCGCACTCGACCAAGCAGATCGAGGACGGCATCGAGTGGGCAAGCGAGACCACGGGGCCGGTGCTGGTCAAGACGGTGGAAGCGCGCGCGATCCCGACCGCGCTTGACGTCAGCGAGGCGCTGTATAGCCAGATCCGCTGCCCCATGCTGCTGATCCACGGCGACAACGACCAGATCCAGCCCTATGCGCGCGGGCAGGCCGTCGCCGACGTCACTGGCGCGGAGTTCGTCACCATTCCAGGCGGCGGACACAACCCGCTCGGCCGCATTCCCGCCAAATGCAACGCGCTGATCAATGATTTCCTCGACCGCAGGCTCGGCATCCCGGCTCCGGGAAGGACGCGTCCGAAGGCGGCCAGCAGGCCCAGGAAGGCGCTCTATCTCTCCTCACCCGTCGGGCTGGGGCACGGGCGGCGCGACATCGCCATCACCCGCGAGCTCCGCAAGTTTCACCCGGACCTTGAGGTTGACTGGTTGGCGCAGGACCCGGTGACGCGCTTGCTGGACACCTGCGGCGAGCGCGTCCATCCGCTGAGCGCGCGGCTTGCGAGCGAGTCGCGCCACATCGAGCTGGAGTCGGCCGAGCACGATCTACACTGCTTCCAGGCCATCCGCCGCATGGACGAAGTGCTGATCGCCAATTTCATGACCTTCCAGGATGCGGTCGATGGGGGCAGCTATGATCTCGTGATCGCCGACGAGGCCTGGGACATCGACCACTACTGGCACGAGCACCCCGAACTCAAGAAGGCTAAGCTCGCCTGGTTCACCGATTTCGTCGGCTACGTGCCCATGCCGTCAGGTGGCGAGCACGAGGCGTTCCTCACTACGGACTACAACGCCGAGATGATCGGCCACGTCGAGCGCCACCCGCAGGTGCGCGATCGTGCGATTTTCGTCGGCTCGCCCGAGGACATCGTGCCGCTCTCCTTCGGCAAGGACCTGCCGGCGATGCGCGACTGGGTGCCGAAGCACTTTGACTTCGCCGGCTACATCATCGGCGAGCACCCGCAAACCTTCGGCAGCCGCGCCGAACTGCGCCACAGGCTGGGCTACCGGCCAGACGAACGCGTGTGCATCGTGACCGTCGGCGGGTCCGGCGTCGGAGCGCATCTGATCAAGCGCATCCTGTTGAGTTGGCCGATGGTCCACGCCAAGCTGCCCGAGCTGCGCATGGTCGTGGTGGCGGGTCCGCGCATCGACCCTGCGTCGCTCAATGCGCCCGCTGGCGTTGAGTTACGCGCCTTTGTGCCCAACCTCGACCGCCATCTCGCGGCGTGCGATCTGGCCCTCGTGCAGGGCGGCCTCACGACCTGCATGGAGCTCGCCGCGGCCGAAACGCCGTTCCTCTATTTTCCCCTGAAGAACCATTTTGAGCAGAACTTCCACGTTGCCCACCGCCTCGACCGTTATGGCGCCGGCAGGCGCATGGAGTTCGCGACATCCACCCCAGACATGATTGCCGAGGCCATCGTTGCCGCGGTGCGCGCGCCAGTGCGGTTCAAGCCGGTCCAGGCCGACGGGGCCGCACGCGCCGCTCGCATGCTTGCTGATCTGATCTAGCTAGCTGCGCCTTGCAAGAACGACGTGCGTAGCGTTCGCCGTGGCCACGTGCTCGGTGCACTGATAGCCGATTTTGGGGGTGTCGATGCCAGCAAGAAGGTGTTCCCCGGAGCCGAGGAGGATCGGGGCAATGGTAAAATGCATCTCGTCGATCAGTCCCGCGCAGAGGTATTGCCGGATCGTCGAGGCCCCGCCCATAAGCTGGATATCTTTACCATTGGCAGCTTCGGTGGCGCATTGCAGTGCAGCGTGAATACCCTGGGTGACGAAGTGGAAGGTAGTGCCGCCATCCATGACGACCGATGCCCGTGGGTGGTTGGTGAGCACGAACACTGGGGCATGATAGGGCGGGTTGTTGCCCCCACCACCCCTTCCAGCTGTCGTCGGGCCAAGGGCCGCGGACCGGCCCGAACATGTTGCGTCCCATGATGCACGCTCCCACGTTAGTGAACGTGCGCGCTGCGAAGTCGTCGTCGATGCCCGTTGCGCCACCCTTTTTTCCGGACATTCGCTGAAACGTTCGGGTGGCGACAAGCCATGTGTGCAACGCTTCGCCGCCGACGCCGAGCGGATCGTCGCGATCCTGCTTGGGGCCCGCGCCGTAGCCGTCGATGGATATGGCAAAGTTGTGAACGCGAAGCTTGGGCATGGCGGGGTCCTTCCGTTCTGGTCCAACCGATCAAGTCGCTTGCGCCGTCGAGACCGGGCGCGAGCCCGGCTCTGCTGTCACATCGAAAAAATATGGGCCGCCATCGAGCGGAGAGGATGCCGTGCAGATCGGTGGATTGGCTAACCTCGGGCGACGGCAAGCCGAAATCGGCTCCGATAGTCCTGCGGCGTGATCCCAAGCCGGCGCTGAAACGTCCGCGCCAGCGTCGCGGCGCTGCCCAATCCGCTGCGGCTCGCCACCCGAGCGAGCGGCCAGCTTGTCGTTTCCAGCAGCTGCTTGGCGCGATCCAACCTTGCGAGTTCGACAAAGCGCGCCGGCGTCATCCCAGTCTCTGCCAAGAACGCGCGTGCGAATGTCCGCTCGCTCATCGCGGCACGGCCGGCGAGGGTGGGAATGCTCAGATCCGCGTCCGGATGCTCCTCGACGAAGGCGACGATCGCACGCAGTTTGTCGGCGGCGTTCGCTTGCGCGGCCAGGCCGGCGCTGAACTGGGACTGGCCGCCGACGCGCCGAAGATAGAGCACCAGCTCGCGTGCCGTGTTGAGCGCGACCCTGGGGCCGCAGTCGTGCTCGACGAAGGCGAGCGCCAGGTCGATGCCGGCTGTGACGCCTGCCGAAGTGAAAATATGGCCGTCGCCCACGAAGATCGCGTCGGGGACGACCTCAGTCTGCGGAAGCGTGGCTTCCAGCGCCTTCGTTGCCGACCAGTGGGTCGTGGCACGGCGGCCGTTGAGAAGTCCGCATCCTGCGAGCAGGAATGCGCCCGTGCATACACTGGCCACGCGCCTGACCTCCGGGGCGCGGCCCGCGATCCATTCGAGCAACCCCGTGCTCGCCGCGACGCTACGCAGCGCCGCCTCCGGCCCGCCCGCGATCATGACCGTATCAAGAGGCTCGTCGAGATCGCCGAGCGCGCGCGTGCCGGCGATCTGCATGCCCGAGCTGGACGTGATCACGCCTCCGGAAGGGCTGGCAACGACCAACTCGTACCGGAATGGCTTGGCCGTCGCTTCCGGCATGTGGTGGTTGGCCTTGTTGAAAACCTCCAGCGGTCCGGCGATGTCGAGGACTTGAAAGCCATCGAACCCCACAAACAGGATGGTTCGCGGCGTGCCACGTTCTCGCTCGGCGCGAGAGCTGTACTGCCGGGGAGAATGCTCTCGCGTCTTCGTATCGGTCATGGACTGGCCCGTATCCCACTGCTGCGCTGCCGTGCCATCAACGTCTCGCCGGCGCAGGTTCCGCCGACCAGGGATATTCCATTGCCAATGCCACGATGTCGGCCGTTGCGGGGTCGAAACGCGAGGCAATCTGCGCCAGCCCCCTATCGATGGTCAGCGCGGGAGCATCCGACCGCGGTGGTGGCAGCATGTGATCGACGACAGCAGCCTTGCTCGACGTCTTTGGATGGATCATGAGGCCGTGCCTGCTGCGGACGGCTTCGCCGCTGCTTCCGACGGTAGTAACGGCACTCAGCGCCGTGCGCGAATAGGCATCGACGGTGAGGGCGAGCGCAATCTCATCCACCCCCTCGCTGACGGGAACCCCGAGGGTCTCGCGGCGCCAGAACGAGAGCCAGTTGCGCAGGAACGCCTTTTTGTGCTCCCAGGTGAGCCGGAACGCAGACGAGCGGTGACGGGCGTCCCAATGGGCCACGCCGAGATCTCGAGCGACCTGCTCCGCTTTCGGCCGTCCGGCAATAGCCTCTACGAGCGCCACCGTCACGGGAATCGATGCCGTGATGCCGGTCGATGTGCCGATCCCGTTGTCCACGACATAGCGGCGGTCCTGAACCCACCGCATGGTGGGATGCGCCTTCTGCAGATCGCCGATGTAAGCCCAATGCGTGGTCGCCCGGCGGTCGTCGAGCAGGCCGGCGGCTGCCAGGGTCAGGGAGCCGGTACAGACCGAGAAGATCCTGGCGCCCTTCCGGTGTTGGGCGCCAATCCAATCCAGGACGTGCCGATTGTTCCGCGGCTCCATAGCGGGAACGACGACGTAGTCGGCACCCTCCGGATAGCGCTCGTCGAACGCGCGTGTGGTTGACTGGGGCTCGATGCTAAGAAGCTCCGGGCCCCGGCCAAGTGCGCTGAAGGGGTGGAGCGGCACTGGCGCCGCCCGCTCGGCAACAACGATGACATCGGCGACGTCCGCCCGCTGCAGCACGCCGTAAGGTATCAGGAAATCGGTAACCTCGGTTGCCTCGTTGAGAGCGATGATCGCCATCACCGGTCGCTTGCGCTTCGGTGGGCGCATCGCCTCGATCGTTCGCGCGTGCTCGGTGCTGTCGATGGCTGCCGCGGCAGGGGAAGCGGCGGGTCGGCTTCCGTGCGCAAGCACCAGTGCCGCCGCCACCACGAGCAACGCGATTGCTCCAATGCCGAGAAAAGTCAGTCGTTTGCGCATGTCGACCTCCTGTTGAGCCACCGATGTGGCATCTTCAGCCGTGGCCGTTGCGTCAGAATACTTGCAGTTTCTGCCAAAAGCGCTCTTGAGGGATCCTTCGACGCATGCGCGGCGCTTGCGTCGGCAAACGGGGCTCCCGGTAGGCTCGCGCACAATGGAGATCGCGTGGGGCGCAGCTTTGCGCTCCACGTGGCCGCCGTTCGGTGGCAGCCGCTGCGGCTTCAGGCGGCGAGGCGCATCAGTTGATCGACGGTCGGCGCAAGAACGCCAAGCATCAGGTGGCACATCACCTTGGCATGGCCGCGCACGCGCACGAAGCGGCCGCCGAACTCGTCCTTGAGGCGCGCGTTGACGCGCTCGGCGGTGGTGCGGTTGCGGTAGCGCCTCTGCTCTGGCGTCTGGAGGTTGATGGCGCAGCGCGCTTTGGCCTCGGCCGTCATCTCCGCCTTCTTGCGTGCGTCGCGGCGGGCCTGCTCCGGAATGATCGGCACGCGGCCGAGACCGCGGCAGGTGGCCTCGATTTCGGGAGCGTCGTAGGAGGCGTCCATCAGATCGTAGAGGTTGGTGATGCGGCGCGCCGTCATGGTCGCCAGCGGGATGGCGGCTTGGCTGTCGTTCAGCGACGCTGAGGTGAGGAGCGCCGTGACCGGGATGCAGCCGCTGCCTCAGCACACGATCGCCCCGCCGTCGCTTTTTTTGCAAGACCCTCCATGTAGGTCTGAACGGACTGCCGGGCACACCCAATGATCTGCTCTCGTCAAATCTCGCCCTGTTTTTGCCGATGTCCTAGACGCATTGCACGCCGTCACTCGTCGGCTATGCGGTGGCCGCCCGAGGAGCGCGCCGATGCTTGCATCGGTGACCTGCGTGCATGGTCGTGCACAACTCGGGCAGACTCGTCGGATGCTGATGAGCGGCATCCACACCCCCGAGGGGCAGGATCCCGCTAGCGCTCGCGAGCGCCGCCGAACCCGCCAGTCGTTTCATCCGGTCTGAAACAACAGCCGATCCCGGTTGGCCACTAGAGAACATCGGTTTAAAAGAGTGAAGCGTGAGTTTCCGCACCCGATGGGCGGATCAGCCACGCAGGTCCTGGCGCGAAAGCGCGCATTTTGCCCAGGTGGCGGGTGGTATTGGATGATGGGCCAGCAGGACCGCAACGCACGGAATGGCGGCGCGACCAAGCGCCCGTCATCTCCGGGGGGCAACAACGCTGTCGGCTCGTGTCCCGTGGTAGGTATCGGCGCGTCGGCCGGCGGGCTCGAGGCGTGCAAGGCATTCCTCGACGCAATGCCGGGTGACAGCGGCATCGCCTTCGTGCTGGTGCTGCACCTCGATCCCAAGCGCGAGAGCATGCTGGCGGCGCTGCTCGGCCGGCGCACCGCCATGCCCGTGGTGGAGGTGCAGCACGGGGTCTCGCTCAAACCCAACCACGTCTACGTCATCCCGCCCAACACCTATCTCACCGTGCGCGACGGCGACGTGTTCCACGAGCCGCCCGTCAAGCAGCGCGGCATCAGCATGCCGATCGACCATTTCTTCCGCTCGCTCGCCGATGCGCGAGGCGAGCGTGTGATAGGGATCGTGCTTTCGGGAGCGGGTAGCGACGGCGCCGCGGGGCTCAAGGAGATC
>DASURA010000119.1:0-7169 GCA_036280295.1 Hyphomicrobiaceae bacterium | reverse complement strand
CGATCAGTCGATCCAACGCATAATTTATATTGAATTATTCGAAAATACAGAACGAACGTTCTTCCATTGCGCAAATTTGTAGCATCGGCTCGGAGAAACGCAGCCGGCCCGCGACCGGCGCTCGGTTGCGCAGGACCGGTTCAGGACGGACGCTTGTCGCCCCAAGGCGTCAGGTAGACCGCCGCCGCGATGCTGAGCCCGTAGCCCGCCATGGCCGCGCCGATGATCACAAACAGCGCCTGCAGAGGCGCGCTGGTCGCCGTTGCCAGCCAAAGGCCGCCCCCCAGCACCATCCAGAGTCGCACGCTCCCCGCGATCACCGGCAGCAGCACCCTACCCGCGCCCTGCGAGGCGAAATAGAGCGCCAGCCCCAAGCCGACGAAGGCGAAGCCCCAGCCGGTGGAGCGCAGGTAGAGATTGGCCGCGGCGCGCACCGCCGGGTCGTTCGTGAAAAGGCTGGACCAGAGGTCGGGCCGCAGCGTCACGACGGCGCCGATGACGCCGAGAGCGACAACCGACGCGCCCGCCGCCGTCCAGGCGATGTCGCGGGCCCGCTCCGGGTTGCGGGCGCCCACGGCCATGCCGACCATCGGCACGGAGGAGACGCCGATGGCGAAGACGACGGGTATGAGCAGGAACTCCAGGCGTGCGCCGATGCCGTAGCCGGCGAGGACCTCGGTGCCGAAGCCAGCGACCAGCCGGGTCAGGATCAGGACAGTCAGGATGACCTGTAGCGAGCTCAGTGCGGAGACCGCGCCAACCTTGAGGATATCGCGGAACATCTCGGCGTTGAGCACGGAGGGATCGAGCCGCAGCGTGAGCTGGCCGCGCCCGGAGCGCAGGAACCACAGCAGGAATAGCGTGGCGCTGGCATAGGCGATGACGAGACCGGCGGCGACGCCGGGAAGGCCGAAGCGTGGGATCGGCCCGAAGCCGAGGCCGAGGGTGCCGCCCAGCACGATCTGCAATCCCGACGCCGCGAGCAACGTCATGGACGGCACCCGCATGTTGCCGGTCCCGCGCACCACCGATGCCGAGGTATTGAGGAGCCAGGTGAGGATGGCGCCGGCGAGCGCGATGTTGGCGTAAGCCAGCGCCGCGCCGAGCACCGCTCCCGTCCCGCCCATGGTGCGAAAGATTGCGCTGCCGAAGGCCAGAAATAGCGCGCTGAAAATGATGCCGGCGCCGGTGCCGATCACCATGGCGTGCACCGCCAGTGCGTTGGCGCGGGCGACATCGCCGGCGCCGAGCGCACGGGCGATGGCGGAGGAGACGGCGCCGCCCATCGCTCCGGACGACAGCATCTGCATCAGCATGACCATCGGGAAGACCAGCGCGATGGCGGCCAGCGGCACCGTGCCGAGCATGCCGACGTAGATCGTCTCGCAGATCGCCACCATGGCTGCCACCAGCATCGCCGCCAGGTTGGGCAAGGTCAGCCGCAGCAGCGTCGGCAGGATCGGCGCCGACAGCAGCGGACTCAGATTGCGAGCGGGGTGCGCCTCGAGTGGCGTGCCGGAGGTGGCGGTCTGAGCCATCGACGCTGTCTGCCCTGTCCTGCATGTCGCGGTCCAAGTACGGCCATCATACTCACTATTGCCAACATAACGACGAGCAGCACCCGCCACGCGAGGAATATCTGCTCACCGACACGGCAAGGGCACTGGCCCCCGTGCTGAAGGCGCCACGCGTGGGCGGGCGCTTTCGGGTGATGGTTGCGCCATTGCCTGTGTGTTGTCTGCTCGTGCTAGGTTCCTCCTCACAACGCTTGGAAGAACGGCACGGGGAGGGCAACAGCCGACATGGCGACGTTCCTGATCTGCCACGGCGCATGGTCGGCGGCGTGGGCGTGGAAGAAGGTGCGGCCGCTCCTGCGCGCCGCCGGTCATGAGGTGTTTACGCCGACCTACACCGGCCTCGGCGAGCGGGCGCATCAGGCGAGCCGCGCCATCACCCTCGACACGCACATCGCCGACGTCATGGGTGTGATCGAGTGCGAGGACCTCGCCGACATCGTCCTGGTCGGCCACAGCTACGGCGGCATGGTTGCCACCGGCGTCGCCGACCGGGCGGGCGGACGCATTGCCAAGCTCGTCTACGTCGATGCATTCGTGCCCGAGCACGGCCAGAGCCTCAACGACCTTCTGCCGGAGCGGGCGCGAGCGCAGCGCGAGGAAGCGACGGCGCAGGGCGACGGCTGGCTCATTGCCCCCAACCCGTCCCCGCCCGACACCTCACCTGAGGACCTGGCCTGGATCGCACCGCGGCGGCGCTGGCAGCCTGCCGCCTGCTTCCTGCAGCCGATCACGCTCAGCAACGCTAATCCGCCGCCGCCGCGCACCTACATCTACTGCACGCGGATCGGGCCGGATGACGTATTCGGCCCGTTTGCGCGCCGGCTCCGGTCTGATCCCGGATGGCAATTCTTCGAGATCGATGCCAGTCATAGCCCGAATGTCACTGCGCCCGAGGCCCTGGTGCGGCTTCTCGATCAGGTGGCCCGATGAGCGTCGACGTGGGGCGCCCGTTGCCGGCGCCGGAGCCGGGCCTCACCCCGGCGGAGCTGATCGCGCGCGCTGCCGGCCTGCGCGAGAAGGTGCGGTCCGAGCAGGATCAGTCGGAGGCGCGCGGCTGTCACTCACCCGAGCTGCAGGAGGCGTTCGTCAAGGCCGGCTTCTACCGGGCGCTGCAACCCAAGCGCTTCGGCGGCTATGAGTTCGACTATGCCTCCTACTACAAGGCGATGCTGGAAATCTGCCGCGGCGATCCCGGCGTCGGCTGGTGCCTGATCCTCGGCTCCACGCATGGCGCCCAGGTGGCCTCGCACTGGCCGGAGCAGGCCCAGGTCGAGCTGTTCGGGGCCGACGGCGATTTCATCGCGCCGCATCGCGCGGCCGGGCCGGCCGGCAGGTGCCGGCGCGTGGAGGGCGGCTATCTGGTCGAGGGCGTGTGGAACTACTCCTCCGGCATTCCCTATTCGACGCATTTCATCGGCAACGTGATGGTGGAGGGGACGGCGGAGCAGATCGTCTTCATCGTTCCGCGCAAGGCCTATGAGATCCTTGGCGACTGGGGCGGCGAGTCGACCCTCGGCATGCGCGCCTCCGGCTCCAACAGCGTCAGGATCACCGAGGCCTTCGTGCCGGCCCACTGGGTGGTGCCGATGGGGCGCGGGCTGTGGTCGGCCGATGACGTGCCCGACGGCACCTTCGGCACGCGGTTGCACGGCAACCCCATGTACCTGGGGCGCATGATGGGGCCGTACCATGCCTCGCTGGTGGCCACAGTGGTCGGCGCGGCGCGGGCGGCGCTCGACGAGATGGAGGCGATCGCCAAGGCGCGCAAGACGCGCTTTCCGCCGATCGTGCCGTGGACGGAGAGCGTCGAGATCCAGCGGCCGTTCGGCCAGGCGATGATCCTCGCCGATACGGCCGAGTCGGTGCTGATCCACGCCTGCGAGCTGCAGATGGACTACTGCCGGCGCTGGGCCGCCGACGGCACGCCGTTCACGGTGGAGGACAGCCTGCGGCTGTGGGGCATGCTCATCAACGCCGGCGGCATGGCCTGCGACGCGGTGGACCTGATGTTCCGGGCCGCCAGCTCGTCGGCAGCCATGAAGGGCCAACGTATGGCGCGCTACTACCGCGACTGCGCCATGTACCGCGGCCACTCCTCCTCGCAGCTCTCCACGTTCGCCTCCGGCCTTGCCCGCCTGCACTTCGGCCAGGCAATGGGGATGTTCGGGGTTTGAGCCGCAGTTGCGCGGGACTGACCCCACCGTCTAAGCCCGCAGGCGCAACGGCCGGCCACCCCAGGCGACAAAGCCGGGGTTGCGGAAGCCGGGCTTGCCGTAGAGCAGCGGGGCGCCGTCAAGGGTCTCCACGCAACCGCCTGCGGCGGCCAGCACGGCATGGCCCGCAGCAGTATCCCACTCGCTGGTCGGCCCGGCGCGCGGGTAGACATCGGCGTCGCCGCGCGCCAGCAGGCCGAATTTCAGCGACGACGATACCGCCTTCTTCTCGGTGATACCGTAGCTCTCGACAAACCGCTGCGTCGCCCGGTCCATGTGCTCGCTGCTGATCAACGCGGCGAGGCGATCACGATCGGGGGTGCGCGCGTGCACGGTCTTGAGCCGGCAATCGGCCAGGGATCGCGGGGCGCTCGACGGTGCCAGCCGTGCCTCGGTGGCCTCGTCGGGGCCGGTGGTGACGTAGAAGTCTTCCAGCGCCGGCGCATAGACGAGGCCGAACACCGGCACTCGATCCTCGATGAGCGCGACATTTATGGTGAAGTATGGCTCGCGCCGCAGGTAGGGCTTGGTGCCGTCAAGCGGGTCCACCAGGAAGAAGCGCCTGCCGATACTGGGGGTCTGCCCCGCGGCGGCAGCCTCCTCCGATACGACCGGAATGTCCGGGCTGATGCGCTCCAGCCCGGCGAGAATGATCGCCTCCGACTCGCGATCGGCGATCGTCACCGGGCTGCCATCCGCCTTCTTGATGGCGGCAACGCCTGCCGCGAGGTGGGCCATCTGCACCCGCGCCGCCGCCAGCACGACCGGGAGCAGGCCCTCGGCCAGGACTCGAAGCTCTTGTGCCTGCATCGTTCCGGAAACCGTCCCGTTCGTGCTCAGATGTCTGGCTTATGCCCGGTCGACTATGCACGTGCGGCGTCGTCGACAGGAGCCTATGCAAGTGTCTGGCCGGTCCCCGGCTGGTCGCGCCGGTGGCCTGATGAAAGCCGCACCTGATGTCCTGATCGCGAATTCGCCGCAGCGTACTGCAAGGTGGGAACGCATTTCGCGATCTGACGGACACCAGCCAACATATTGACTGCTCGTGCGATCCAGATCGAGAAGTCCGCTTTCTCCACCTGACCGCCTGCGATGATGCGGACGTCTCGATCATCGCACTAGTGACGAAAAAGCAATACCGGGTGCCGACCCCGACGGCTATGCTTGGCAGTCATGCTGCGAAGCATGTATCAAGACTCAACGCATGCGCAAGCGGTCCCGTTGGCTCGCGTCGGATGTGAGGCCGCCGGCTTGGTCGCATTCATGGGGTTCGTCAGGGACTCCTCATGGGGAATCATGGGGGGAATCATGCGGCCTGGTAGGGCAACGCCAAGCAGGGGGCTCATGTCATGGCCGAGCGCTTACCGCCCAACGATCTGGAGCTCGCCGCCCTGATCTCCAGCAAGATCTGCCACGACTTGATCGGGCCGGTCGGCAACATCAACAACGGGCTGGAGATCCTCGACGAGGAGGAGGACGAGCAGTCGCGCGACTACGCGCTGGGTGTGATCCGCAACGTCACCGAGACCGCATCGGCGCGGCTGCAGTTCGCCCGCTTCGCCTTTGGCGCCACCGATTCAGCCGGTGCCAAGATCGATCTTTCCACCTGCGAGGAGCTGAGCCGTGGCCTGATCGGCAACGGCAAGCATAAGCTTGCGTGGGTTGGCCTCAAGGGCCAGATCGCCAAGGACAAGGCCAAGCTGTTGCTCAATCTGGTGGCGATCGCGCCGACGGCGATCCCGCGCGGCGGCGAGATGGTGATCGAGATCGGCGGCACGCCGGCGCAGCCCGGATTCGCCATCCGCTGCCATGGCCCGAGCGCCCGCCCGCCGCAATACCTGACGGAGTTCGTCAACGGGCCTGCCCCGCCGGTCACGGCGCTCAACATCCAGGCGTACTACACGGTGCGCCTTGCCATGGCCTCGCGCATGCGACTGGCGGTGATGAAGGACGGCGCCGACGTGGTGCTGACGGCGCGGGGGTAAGGAGTAGGGCGGATCGGGGCGAAGCGTAATCCGCCGATATCAGGAGACAAAACGGCGGATTACGGCTGGTGCCCGATCCCCCCTAGGGACGATCGCACCCCTTCGCCCGCTCCCGGAGCTGGAACTTCTGGATCTTGCCGGTCGAGGTCTTGGGCAGCTCAGTGAAGACCACATGCCGCGGGATCTTGTAGGCGGCGAGGTGCTCGCGGCAGTGGGCGATTATCTCGTCTGCCGTCGGCGTCGGCACGCCGGGCTTCAGCTCGATGTAGGCGATCGGCGTCTCGCCCCATTTCTCGTCCGGCTTGGCGACCACGGCGCACACGGCGACGGCGGGGTGCTTGTAGAGCGCGTCCTCCACCTCGATCGAGGAGATGTTCTCGCCGCCGGAGATGATGATGTCCTTGGAGCGGTCCTTGAGCTGGATGTAGCCGTCTCGATGCAGCACACCGAGATCGCCCGAGTGGAACCAGCCGCCGGCGAACGCCTCCTGCGTGGCCTTCGGGTTCTTGAGATAGCCCTTCATGACGATGTTGCCGCGGAACATGACCTCGCCCAGGGTCGTGCCGTCGGCCGGCACCGGCGTCATGGTGGCGGGGTCCATGACTGTGAGCCCTTCCAGAGCCGCATAACGTACGCCCTGGCGCGACTTCAGCGCCGCCTGCTCGGGCCCGGGAAGGGCGTTCCACGTCTCGTGCCACTCGTTGACCACCGCCGGGCCGTACACCTCCGTCAGGCCGTAGACATGAGTGACGTTGAAGCCGGCGGCGGCCATCGCGGCCAGCACCGCCTCCGGCGGCGGCGCCGCAGCGGTGACGAACTCCACCCGGTTGGGCAGCGGCTTGCGTTCCTCCGGCCTGGCATTGAGCAGCGTCGACATCACGATCGGTGCGCCGCACAGGTGCGTGACCTTGTGCTCGGCGATGGCGTCGAACATCGCCGCCGCCCGCACCCAGCGCAGGCACACATGGGTGCCGACCACCGCCGACAGAGTCCACGGAAAGCACCAGCCGTTGCAGTGGAACATGGGCAGCGTCCACAGATAGACCGGGTGCCTGCCGAGGTTCGCCGACAGCGCATTGGCGTAGCACATGAGCGCCGCGCCGCGGTGGCTGTAGACCACGCCCTTGGGATTGCCGGTGGTGCCGGAGGTGTAGTTGAGGGTGATCGCCTCCCACTCGTCAGCCGGCATGCGCCAGGAATACTGCGGATCGCCGGTGGCGAGCAGCGCCTCGTAGCCGAGATCGGAGAGCGGCCCCGCCGTCTGCGGGAATTCCGCGTCGTCGTAGTCGACCACCAGCGGGCGCACCTCGGTCCGCGCCAGCGCGTCGGCCATGAGCGGCGCGAGCTCGCGGTCGCAGATCACGACCTTGCTTTCGGCGTGGTCGAGCTGGAAG
>DASURA010000118.1:0-13619 GCA_036280295.1 Hyphomicrobiaceae bacterium | reverse complement strand
GACCCGCAGGGTCGGACACCATACAAGGAGATCGCAATGCGTGCAGCACGGCGCCAGCCGACGGCCGCCAGGCTTGGACCGCCGCGCCCGCCGCTCGACCGCCTCGCCTTCGAACGACCGATCGCCCACCGCGGCTGGCATGACAAGGCCTGCGGAAGGATCGAGAATACCGCGCCGGCGTTTCACGCGGCGATCGAGAAGGGCTACGGCATCGAGTGCGACCTGCAGGCAGCCGCCGACGGGACACCCATGGTGTTCCACGACGCAAAACTCGACCGGCTGGTGGCGGCATCAGGGCCGATCGCGGCCTTCTCTCCCCGCAGCCTGGCCCGGTTTCGCTACAAGGATGCCGATGAGGGCATTCTGAGCTTCGCGCAGCTGCTTGAGCAGGTCGGCGGATGCACGCCGCTGTTGGTCGAGGTGAAGCGCAACGGCACGACGCCGCCGAAATTTCTGGAAAGCATTGCCCGGCAGGCGACGGCCTACAAGGGGCCGATCGCGCTCATGTCGTTCGACCGCAGCACCGTTGCGGCTCTCGGAGAGGTTGCGCCCAAGGTCCCGCGTGGGGCGGTGATCGGCGGGCGCCAGCTGATCGTGAGCCTATGGGCCGCACACAGCCGCACGCGGACGAGCCCGGCGGCCTCACGCCTGTTCGGCGCGGCGCCCGAGGGCGTCGGGTTCTATGCTGTCCAGGTCAACCTGGTGGCGGTGGCGCGCACGTGGATGTCGCGGCGGGCGCAGGAGCTGCCGCTGTTCACCTGGACCGTCCGGACGTCGCGGCAGCGGGCGCGGGCCGCGCGCTGGGCCGATGCCCCGATCTTTGAAGGTTACGAGGCCTGATCGGGCCCGCTTCCTGCGCGGGGCTGGCCCGACGTGACGGGCGAACACCGGCTTGCCAACACCCCTTGCTACGGGTGCTATGGTGTCAGACCCAGAGGGTCTGGCACCAGTCGCGGGGTACAGGTTTGAGCACGGATGCGACGAAGAGCGGAGCGGCGCAGGTGAAGGTCGAGGTGGTCTCACAGATTGCCGCGATCGCGGCCGAGGCTTGGGACGCCTGCGCCAATCCCGATCCTGCGACCTTCAATCCGTTCGTCTCGCACGCCTTCCTGAAGGCGCTGGAGGATGCCGGCACCGTGGGGGCGCGTACCGGCTGGCGGCCACGCCATCTCGTCATGAGAAATGCGGCCGGGGAGATCGTCGGCTGCGCACCCGCTTATCTCAAGTCGCACAGCCAGGGCGAGTACGTGTTCGACTATGGCTGGGCCGATGCCTACATCCAGGCTGGCGGGCGCTACTATCCCAAGTTGCAGATCGCTGTGCCGTTCACCCCGGTTCCAGGTCGGCGTCTGTTGATCCGGCCTGTTGCGGCGGGGACAGACCCCACGGCGCCCACCTGCGGCGAGCCAGCAAGCGCAGGGGCGAGGGATCTGACGCCGGCTGCCGGGTATGAATCCGCCCTGGCGGCGGCCGCTATCGAGATCGCCGAGCGCAGCAACATCTCCGGCGTGCACATCACGTTCCTGACGGAAGGCGAATGGTCACGGCTCGGTGCGCAGGGCCTCCTGCAGCGCACGGGCCAGCAGTTCCACTGGAGCAACGCCGGCTACGGCACCTTCGAGGACTATCTTGCCACGCTCGCTTCGCGCAAGCGCAAGGATACGCGCAAGGAGCGCCAGCAGGCGCTGGCTGGCGGCCTGACCGTGGAGTGGCTGCGCGGGCGCGAGATCACGGAAGGCGACTGGGACGTGTTCTTCCAGTTCTACATGGATACCGGCAATCGCAAGTGGGGCCAGCCCTACCTTAACCGCAAGTTCTTCTCGCTCCTCTCCGCGAGCACCGTGGGCGACAGCTGCCTGCTGATGTTTGCCAAGCGGAACGACCGCCCGATCGCCGGCTCATTGCATCTGGTCGGCGGCGAGTGCCTGTTCGGACGGTACTGGGGTGCGGTGGAGCACCAGCCGTTCCTGCATTTCGAGATGTGCTATTATCAAGCGATCGACTATGCCATCGCCCACAGGCTGCTGCGCGTGGAGGCCGGCGCGCAGGGCGAGCACAAGCTCGCACGCGGCTACATGCCGACCAAGACGTACTCGGTGCACCACCTCGTCGATCCGGCCCTCCGCCGCGCGGTGGCCAGGTTCCTGGCGCGCGAGCGCGAAGATGTGAACGCCGTCTGCGAGATCCTGGCCGAGCACGGCCCCTACCGCAAGGCGCCGCCCGACCCAGCCTGATTGAAGCCATTGGCCGTCAGCAGATGGCTGCCGGGCCAAAGCTCGGTCTTGATGAAATCCCGCGCCCAGCCGAGGAGGAGAAGCAGGAGCAGCGTCAGCGCGACCAGAATATCGAATCGCTTGACGCGGCGGGCGGTTCGCCGCCGCCTGGCTCTCTTGACGATGTCCTCCCGGCGGGCACTATCCTCCACATGGCGCATTGTCTTCTTCTCATTGTTATCAACTGCGGCTATGCCGAGTGATCACCAGAGAGTCGCATACTGCCACCGACGCTGGCTTAAGGCTGTTGCCAACTTGACGCTCCGGTTATCCAACCGTTAACTCGCCGAGCAAGCTGAGGATATCAGATGGCGTACGACAGCGACAACGTGTTCGCCAGGATCCTGCGCGGAGAGTTGCCGGCGCACAAGGTCTATGAGGACGCCGACACCCTCGCCTTCATGGACATCATGCCCAGGAGCCAGGGCCACGCCCTGGTTATCCCGAAGGCACCCGTGCGCAACATGCTGGACGCCAGCGAGGCCCAGCTCGCGGCCTGTATCAAGACGGTGCAGAAGATCGCGCTGGCCGCAAGGACCGCGTTCTCCGCCGACGGCATCACCCTGCTGCAGGCCAACGAGGTGGCCAGCGGACAAGTCGTGTTCCACCTGCACTTCCACGTGATGCCACGCTGGGAGGGCAAGCCGCTGGGTCCGGCCGCTACGCAGATGGAGAAGCCTGAGGTGCTGGCCGCCAACGCGGAGCGTCTGAGACAGGCGCTCGGCGTCTGATTCGCGACAGTGCCTCGCAGGGAATCGCGCCAGGGAGCAGACGTCATGGCGCTCGTGCTCATTATCGGCGCCAGCAAGGGCATCGGCCTCGAGACGGTGAGGTGCGCGCTTGCGGCGGGCCATCGAGTGCGCGCCCTGGCGCGTGGGGCCGGTGCGATTGCTATCGATCATATGCAACTTGAGAAGGTTGCCGCCGACGCCCTCGATCGCGCGGCGGTTGCAGCCGCGCTGCGGGATGCCGACGCGGTGATCGAGACGCTCGGTGCGCCCAGAGATGCAGCGACTCTGCTGCGGGGCACCCGGCTGTTTTCCAGCGCGACCCGGCTGCTGATCGATGCCATGCGCGAGCGCGGCGTGCGGCGGCTAGTGGCTGTCACCGGCCTCGGTGCCGGCAACAGCCGCGGGCATGGCGGGCTGCTTTATGACGCTATTGCCTTCCCGCTGCTGCTCAAGCGCATCTACGACGACAAGGACGTGCAGGAGCAGATGATCCGGGCCAGCGGGCTCGACTGGACCATTGTCCGCCCTGGCCTGCTCAAGGATGGCCCCGCCACCGGGCGCGCCCGCGCGCTGACCGATCCTGGCACCTGGCGGGCGGGGTCCGTCACGCGCGCGGATGTAGCGGCCTTTCTCGTGCGAGAGGCGTTCGAGCGCCGTTTTGTCGGCCAGACACCGCTGCTGATCGAATGAGCAGCTGGCGCCACGACCCGGAAGCTGCCGCTGACGCGCTGATCGTGCGCAGCCTGGACGATCTCACCGTGGCCGGGCGCGTGCTTCTGGTCAACCAGAGCCGGTCGCTGCCGTCGGCGGTGCGCCGGTGCGGTGCCGAGGTGACGGTCTGGAACCGGCGGTTGGTCGCGGGCTCGGCGCACGAGACTTGGCCCGCTGCGTCGTGGCCTCCTGCCGGGCCGTTCGATATCGCCGTCGTCCGCCTGCCCAAGGCGCGCGACGAGCAGGCAATGACCATGCATGCCGCCATCAGCGTGCTTGCCCCAGGCGGCCGCCTGATCGTCTACGGCGGCAATGACGAGGGCATCCGTTCGGCCGTCCCGGTGCTGGAGGGCATTGTTGCCCCGAGCGAGGTGACGACGCTGGCCGCGCGCGGCCATGGGCGCGTTCTCCTGGCGCGGCGGTCTGATGAGGGAGAGGCCGCCCTGCGTGGCAGCCTCGCGGCCTGGCGCCAGGTATCGAGGATCGAGATTGCCGGGACGCCGCGCGACTGGGTGAGCTACCCCGGCAGCTTCGCGGCCGGCCGTGTCGACGACGGGACGGCGCTGCTGCTCCCGGTGCTGCCGGTGCTATTGCCGGGCATGCGTGTGCTCGACTATGGCTGCGGCCCCGGTGCCATCGCCGCCGCGCTGATCGCCCGGCAGCCGGCCATCGAGATCGACGCCATGGACAATGATGCCGTGGCGCTGGAGGCCGTGCGCGAGAACGTGCCCACGGCGCGGCGCATCCTGGGGGCGGGCGTCGCCGATGCCCGAGGGCGCGGATATGACTTGATTGTGTCGAACCCGCCGCTGCATCAGGGCATCGCCGAGGACCGAGGATTGCTGGAGCGGCTGATCGCCGATGCGCCTGCGCACCTGGCGCCGGATGGTTGTCTGCAACTCGTGGTGCAGAGGCGCATTCCACTCGAGCGCCTGCTCGGTGGTCATTTCGCGAATATCGAGAGGCTCGCCGAGACGGGCCGCTACTGGGTCTGGCGGGCACGGCTGTCGGGGGCGTAGAGCCCTGCTTACTGCCGGCGTGCGGGGCCGAAGCTCGGCGTCTCCACGCAGCAGGGGGCGGTGCGCAGCTTGCCGTAGGCCATGAACAGCCTTGCACCGTCTTCTCCAGCGCGCTCCAGGTAGCTCTCAAGCAAGGGAGCACTGCAGGCGCGCCACGCCTCGATGTCGTCGTTCGACGGCAAGACGATGCGCATGCCCTTTCCTGCGGCGAAGGCATAGGCCTCGGCCCTGATCGTGACGAAGCGGGCCCACATGTACGCCTGGGCGTCCTCCGCCAGCTCGGTCATGATCTCGCGCTGCTCGGGCGTCAGCCTTTGCCAGGCCGTCTCGCTGATGACGATCATGAAGACGCTCGGGGTGTGCCGCAGAACGGTCATGGTATCGGCGACGCGCCAGAGGTCGTGCTCTCCGACATCCATAAGGTCGACCACGGCGGCCTGCAGCGGGCCGTTCTTGAGCCCTGAGAAAACATCGGCCGGTGATACTCGCCGCGGTGTGCCGCTGCAGATCCGCAAGAGATCCTCAGTCTGATCATCGGTTGCACCGATAGTCCGCGCGGCAATGCCCGCCGGATTGGCGGCGGAGAACTTGCGGGAGACGATCACGCTCGATCCGTAGGGCTGCCACCAGAGTACGCGGGCGCCGCTGGTCGCAAGGATCTCCTTCTCGATGAGCTTGCGGATCTCGCTGTCGGGACTGGTTGCCGCTTGCGCCAGGGCATCGAAATTGAAGAGGAAGGGTTGCAGAAATGCCCTGGTCAGAGGATTGCTGAACTGATTGAGCGCGGTAACGCCGATCTCTACCGCGCCGGCGGCGACCACTCCCAGCACCTCGTGCTCGCCATAGCCGCGCGTCTGGTCGATCTTGATCCGTACGGCACCTCCGGTCCTGGCCTGCACCTGGCGCGCGAACTCGAGAACGTTCTGTCCGGTGGGGCTGCCTGGCGATATCGGCAGGCTCACACGCAACGTGGTGGATTGCGCCCAGGCGGGCGCGACCGCGGCGAGACCCGCCACGACGAGCGCGACCAGCGAGACCAGTGCGCTTGACAAGTGACGCGCCACGCTCATGGGGCGGCCCCCACGCCGGCGGCCAAGACCGGCCACGCATTGGAGCAACCCGGAGCATCGGCAGGCGCGATGCGGTGCGGGGAGTTGGCAGCGGTCGCAACCGGCATACGCATGATGAGCGTGCACAGACTCATTCCGCAGAACGGTCTGCGGTCGAGCGTTGACCAGGGGGTGTGTAATGATCCCTTGGCTGAAGGCTTTCGGATTGACGAGCCCGAAGCCAAGCACTCCCCCGCGCCCGCACACGTTGCCACGTCCTCATTTCGCTGTGCCGAACTTCATGGATGTCCCAGGCAGGCCCACGTCTGCAAGGGGACTCGTCCATGCTCCGTGCCGTGGGCATCTCGCCGCGGCGCAACGGCAACAGTCAGTCGAGGATAATGTCACGCCGGATCACCTGCGGAGATCTGCAAATGAGCTACCCCGCAACAAAGAACGACGGCCTCAGCGCGTGAGCGCGGCGGTCGTCGTTTGCTTCGCTGCAACGGGTCTTGGGCTTCCGGCTACGCTGCTACTTGGCTCCGGCGCGCTTGATGCCGGCATGCGCCGCCACCTTGGTCCACTTGGCGATGTCGGAGGCGACGCGCTCCTTGAAGGCTTCTCCGGTGGTGGGGTAGGGCACGTTACCGAGCTTGCGTAGCTTGGCGTCCACCTCCGGCAGGCCAAGCACGGCCGTGGTCTCCTTGTGGAGCCGGGCGCGGATGTCGGCAGGCAGCTTGGGTGGGGCGGCAAGGCCAAGCCACGAGCTGGTCTCGTAGCCCTTCACCGTCTCGCCGATGGTGGGGACGTCGGGCAGAGCGAAGAAGCGCTCCTTGCCGGTCACCGCGACGGCACGCAGCTGGCCGCCCCTGATCTGCTCCAGCAGCAAGGTGGGGGTGTCGAAGATGAAGTCGATATGCTTGCCGATGACCTCGGTCGCCGTCTGCGAGCCGCCGCGGAAGGGCAGATGCTGGAACGGGATATCGGCCATCGCGGTGAAGAGCGCGCCGGACAGATGCTGACCGGTGCCATTGCCGGCAGAGCCGTAGATCATCGGCTTGCTGGCTTTCTTGGCAGCGGCGATCAGCTCCGCAACCGTCTTTACAGGGTGATCGGGATAGGTGGCGAGGATGAAGGGAAAGTCGGTCAGCATGGTGATGTAGGTGAAGTCGTTGACCGGATCGTAGGGCAGCTCGTACAGCACCGAAGAGATCGGATGGCCGCCCGGCAGGATGCCGAGCGTGTAGCCGTCAGGCGCCGATTTGGCGGTGTGCCCGGCGGAGATGCGCCCGCCGGCGCCGGCCTTCGGCTCCACCACCACCGATTGACCGAGACGCGGCGCCAAGTGGTCGGCAATTATGCGTGCCGTGACATCGGCGTTGCCTCCGGCGGCAAAGCCGTGCCCGAGCGTGATCGGGCGCTCGGGCCAGCCGGCGGCATTGGCACTATAAGGAAGAGCAGTGGCGGCCAGGCCGCCAACGACAACGGCACGCCTCGAGACTGGCTTTCGCATCGGCATTCCCTCCTTGGATAATGGGCGAGTCGAGCCCGCCCTTGCTATGGTTGGTTTGCGGCTGTTACGGGCCGCTATTCGTCAATCACCGGATTGCTGAGGATGCCGACTTTCTCGATCTCAACTTCTACGACATCGCCGGGCACCAGGAACTTCGGCGGCTTGCGGCTCCAGCCTACGCCCGCCGGTGTTCCCGTGACCAGCACGTCGCCGGGGGCAAGGTCGAAGATGGCGGAGGAGTAGGCGATGATGGTCGGGATCTTGAAGATCAGGTGCCTGGTGTTGGATGACTGCTCGGTCTTGCCGTTGATGCGCAAGGCGATGTCCAGATTCTCCGGGTCGGGAATCTCATCCGCCGTCACCATCCACGGGCCGAACGGGCCGGTGCCGACGAAATTCTTGCCCGCGGCGATCTGCTTGGCGTGGAACTGCCACTCGCGCACACTCACGTCATTGTAGCAGGCGTAGCCGGCGATGTGGTCGAACGCATCCCTCTCGGCGATATGGCGGCCGCCCTTGCCGATGATGACGGCCAGCTCCGCCTCCCAGTCCAGCTCGTGGCTGACCTTGGGACGGACGATCGGCTCGTTGTGGCCCACCTGCGAGCGCCAGTAGCGCAGGAAGATCGGCGGGAACTTGGACAGCTCACGCCGCAACCCGGCGGCCAGCACTTCCTGGTGGTGGTCCACATAGTTGCGCACGAGGCAGATGATCTTCTCCGCCTTCGGGATCACCGGCAGGAAGCGGATGTCGGCGAGCGGATGGTCGGCCTTCAGCCCGGCCACGATCTCCTCGCGCCTGGCGTAGTCCGGACTGGCGATGAAAGACTGCAGATCAGCGTATTTTCCGCCCACCGCCTTGCCCAGGTTGATCACGCCGTCAGCCGCAACGGCCCCCCACGTCTCCTTCCCCGCGTGGGAGTACGACAGCAGTCTCATGCAACACCTTTCATTGTTCTCAAATCTTGCCCTCTTCGAGGAACTTGTGCGCGCACTCCAGCACCGCCTCGGTGGTGGAGCGGATGTGGCGGTCGATCAGCGCCAGCGCCTTGTCGGCCTTGCGCGCCAGTGTGGCTTCGAGGATGGCCTTGTGCTCGGAGGTCTTGTCGCGCTTGGCGCGCCGATAGAGCGACGACAGGCTGCGATAGCGCTCGGCGCGCGCGAACAGGTTGGCGCGGATGGCGAGCAGGATCGCCGAGCCGCCGGCCGACACCACGGCCTCGTGGAACTGTCGGTGCAGCAGCTTCCATTCCGGGGCAAGGGCGTATTTCGACCCGATGCGCTGCTCGGCGAGCGTCATGCGGTGCAGGGCTGCCGTGCTCGCCACCTCCCAGTCGTCGCCGCCATTGGCGATGGCAAGCTCGATCAGCTTGCGCTCGATCAGCACGCGAGCCTCGGTGAGATCGATGAGGTCCTCGCGCGAGACTGGGGCGACATGGAAGCCGCGCTGCCCTTCGGAGATGACAAGGCCGTCCGCGGTCAGTGCCGTCAGCGCCTCCCGCAGCGTCGTGAAGCTGGCGCCGTAGGATTCCTTGAGCGGCTCGAAGCGCAGCGGCTCGCCGGGCCTGAGGCGGCAGGTGACGATGTCGGCCTGAAGGCGGCCAAGCACATCCGCGGCCCGGGTGCGGGTCTCCTCGGTCGATGGTATCGCGACAGCGGTCATGGCATTATGTAGGGTGAACGTTGATCGAGTGGGTTCTAGCCGTTGCAAATATTGCTTGCAACGATTTTCGAAAATTGGTTCTGTTTCGAAAAGCCGTCGGGTGTGCAGTAAGCGAAGCGCATTGCACCGATCACCCTATCCGCAGATGGCAGCGGACCTCGGTGCAACGCGGCTGCGGCTTGTTGCACCCTGCGTTCAGCCACGGAGCCCTCACCTTGAAAGTCGTCCCACTGCGGACTATGGGCAGTCCCTGATGGGGGCGGCGATCGGCGCCCGCTTCAGCCTTGAGGATGTGCGCAAGGCGACGAGTTGATCGACGCCGGCACGGCGCTCGGCAAGATGTGGATTGGCGTAGCGTAATCCGCCGAAACACGCGCGAGATGGCGTGTTACGGGCTAGGCCCTGATCCGCTCTACGTGCTACTGGGAAGACTTGCCTCGCCAGGCGCCTGCCGCCGTTCGAGCCGGAACATCTCTCCAACCCAATCGTTGGCGTTTTCGAGCGCCAACGAGAAAAGGAGAAGCTCGATGATCAGGACAATTCTGGCGGCAGGCATTGCCGTCACCTTGGCCGGTCCACCCGCAGCGGCACAGCAGAGCCCCGCGCCTGAGCAGCCTTCGGCCCAGCAGGTCGATCCCACCTTTGTCGGCCTGTCGATCTACAGCTCCGACGGACAGAAGCTTGGCCGCGTTTCCGCAGTCGGATCGTCGGGGGGGGAGCCGGCGGTGCGCGCCGATATGGCCGAGTTCCTTGGCGAGGATTCCAAAGATGTCATCATCGGGGCCAAGGCGCTGGCGAAGAAAGCCGACCGCATCGAAATCGCCATGACCGCAAACGAGATCAAGGACACGATTACGAAGCAGCGGCAGCAGCGGCAGCAGCGCAAGGAGCAAAAGGAACGATAGGCGTTCAATTCGGTCGGCAGGAGGCGGTCCGGCAGGTTCGAGGAAGCCGCCGGACCGTAGACAGATCAACGACGCTCCCTCACTTCAGTCAGCGTCTTGCGGACGGAGATGGCCTCCGGGTCGGTCTTGAGCTCGATGATCGACGGCTTGCTCGACTGCAGGGCCTTCTCGAATACCGGCGCGAAGTCGGCCGTCGTCTCTACCGTATAGCCATCGGCGCCGAAGCTGCGCGCATAGGCGGCGAAGTCCGGGTTCACCAGCGTGGTGCCGACCACGCGGCTCGGATACTCGCGCTCCTGGTGCATGCGGATCGTTCCATACATGCCGTTGTTGGAGATCACGGTGACGATGTTGAGCCCGTACTGCACGGCGGTCGCCAGCTCCTGGCCCGTCATCATGAAGTCGCCGTCGCCCTGGAAGTTCACCACCGCGCGGCCCGGATGCGCGAGCTTGGCGGCGATGGCGGCGGGCAGACCGTAGCCCATGGAGCCGGAGGTCGGCGCCAAACAGGTGCGGTAGCGCTTGTACTCGAAGTAGCGGTGCACGAAGGCGGCGAAGTTGCCGGCGCCGTTGGTGAGGATGCCATCCTCTGGCAGCATCTTGGAGACCGTGCGGATCACCTCCGCGAGCTTGACGGCGCCGGGCAGGGCGATCGGCTCCAGGCTCTTCTCGTAGGCGGCGCGCAACTCGGCCCTGAGGCCGCTCCAGGTCTTCGCCGTGGGCGCCTCCAGCCGCGACAAGGCCTCGGCGAAGGCGGCCGCCGGGGCGGCGATCGGCAGGTCGGCGCGATAGACCGTGCCCAGTTCATCAGGCGACGGGTGGACGTGCACGAGGAACTGCTTGGGGTTCGGCACGTCCAGCAGGGTGTAGCGGCTGGTGGTCATCTCGCCGAGGCGCGCGCCCACCACGATCAGCACATCGGCCGACTTGATGGCGTTGGAGAGCAACGGGTCGATGCCGATGCCGGCGCAGCCCACCTGGCAGCGGTGGCGGTTGTCGAAATAGTCCTGGTAGCGGAATGCCGGCGCCACCGGCAGATCGAAGCGATCCGCGAACGCCTCGATCTGCTTGCGCACCTCCTCGCTCCAGCCCGGGCCGCCGACGATCATCAGCGGACGCTGTGCCGTCGCCAGCTTCGCCTGCAGCAGCGTCATATCGGCCGGGCTCGGCACCGCGCCCGGCACCCGCGCCGGCTTGGCATCGATTGTCTCCTGCGCGGCCGACAGCATGTCCTCGGGCAGGCCGAGCACCACCGGGCCTGGACGGCCCGAGCGCGCCATGTGGAAGGCGTGGGAAACGTACTCGGGAATGCGGTCGGTCTGGCGGATCACGGCGGCCCATTTCACGAATGAGCCGTAGAGCTGCTTGACCTCGATCTCCTGGAACGCCTCGCGGTCCTCGTGACCCAGCGCCGGCATGCCGATGAAGGTCACCATCGGTGTCGAATCCTGCTGGGCGACATGCAACCCGGCCATGGCGTTGGAGGCGCCGGGGCCGCGGGTGACCATGCACACGCCGGGCTCGCCGGTGACTTTGCCCCACGCCTCCGCCATCATCGAGGCGCCGCCTTCCTGGCGGCAGATCACGGTCTTGATGCGGTTGGAATCATGCAGTCCGTCGAGGGCGGCGAGGAAGCTCTCGCCCGGCACGGTGAACGCCGCCGTCGTGCCCTGCGCCTCCAGCTGATCGACCAGAATCTTGCCGCCGTGGCGCATGCCTGTCTCCTCGCCGTTGCCGATCTCGCGGATGTCGTTGTGCTGTGCGGATCTGCGCCCGCGCTGTCCGCTGCACGCACGATAGCGGAAACCGCTGCAGGAATGCGACTCCGGATGCGGGAATGCAGCAATGCAGCACCGCGACCGGAGAAGGGGCCGGCTACCGGTCACCCCGACCGTGCCACCATCATCATCGGTGCGATGGCGCCACTCTCGATGGCGGCCAGCATATTGTGCTGCTTCTCGCGTGCGTTTGCGCCCATGACGATGTGCAGTCCGAGCGGCGGGACGCCGCCTGCCGCCGCCTTGCTCAGGCTTCGCTGGAAGACATCGCGGGCGAAAGCCGTGCGATCCTCGATTTCCACGATGTCGAAGCCGGTTGCGTCCAGCAGGGCCTGCATCTGCTGGGGCGTGACCAAATGGCTGGTGGCCGCGGTCTCCGCCCACGGCACCGGGAACTTGAGTGCGTCGCCAGCCCCCTGCATCACGTCGTACACGCAGAGCACCGCGCCTGGCTTCAGCACGCGCGCGATCTCGCGATAGAGCCCGGCGCGGTCGGCGATGCTCATGGCGGCGTGCAGGGTAATGGCGGCATCGAACGCCCCCTTGGCGAACGGCATCGCCAGGGCGCTGGCAACCCGGTAGTCGACGCGGCCGGAAAGACCGGTGCGACGCGTCAGCTCTTGAGCCGCGGCAATGTAGTCCGCGCTGAGGTCGATGCCGGTGACACGGCACCCAACCGACGCCGCCATGTAGCGGGTGGCGCCGCCAAGGCCGCAGCCCACGTCGAGGACGTGGTGGTGTGGGGCGAGGCGCATCCTGGCGACCGCATGCGCCGTGGCGGCGCGGCCACCGATATGAAACTCATCGACCGGAGCGAGCTGCTCCGGCGCCATCCGCTCCGGATCAATGCCGGCCGCCGCAACGGCCTTCAGGATCCGCTCGGTCAGATCCGCGTGCTGGTAGTGCCGTGCAACCGCATCCTCAAGGTCATCCGTCACCGGCCGTCCTCCCGCATGGCTCCGCGCCTCGACAATAGCCGCCCGAGGGGGACAAAAGGGAGGGGGCAGCGCGGGGCGAACGGCTACATGGCCGGCGGCATGAAGATGCAGATGAGCTGCATCTGGCCGTCGGTACCGGGCATCATGCAGGCGTGCATGCGGCTGTCCTTGGATTCGCGCCTTGGGAAGTTGGCCGGTACGAGCGCGGTGCCGTGCTTCGTCGTGACCATGAGGGTTGATGGGCCGACGGCGGTGAGCCCGTTTGGCGTGGCGGTCGTCGGCGTGGGAATGACCTCGGTTCGATCGACAGGGGCGCAGTCCTGCTCGTGGCAGCACTCCATGGGGTACCAGTCGTGTGCCGCGGCCGGGGATGCTGCCAGGAGGAAGGCCAGGAGCCAATGCTTGGACATAGCGCCTCTCTCTGTCTATCGCTCGCTCTTCTTCGTTCCCCCCTCAGTCGTTCCGCCCTGCGTTGTTGCCTTGAGGTTGTGGCGCCGAGCGCCGCCCTAATCATCAGTTGCGAGCCGCGAGCTGCGTGTTGCAGCCGCATGCCCCGACGCTTTGGCCACTCTTCAAGCTTACCTTGATGCCGGGCCGACCGTGCTTTAGCCCATTATTACAGCCTGTTAAGGTTTCCCGAGGGCCCGGCCCGCCGGAGCGGGGCGAACGCCGGCGCCGCCCCGCGATATCGATGCTGCCCCATATGGTGCGCAAACGCGGTATGGCCCGGCAGGGTTCATTCACCCGTATTATCCGCCCGGCGCTGCCGCCGAGGGTAGCGGGCGACATGGCGCGGCGTGGCCGGAGTCGGCCCCATAGGCGCCGGGGCAGTTGTGTGCTAGCAGCCTCCCTCTCCCGTGCGCCCGGCCGGCTTCGGCGCCGGCAGGTGGAGGGGGCTCTGGGCTGTTGCTGGCATGATGAGGCCATAAGTGCAGCATCAAAGAGACGATGGCCATTGGTCTCAAAGGGGCGGCAGCCAGCCCGCCGTGCTCACGTATGCGCTTCTCGCTTGTCATCCTCGACCTGGACGGCACGCTGGC
>DASURA010000117.1:0-7893 GCA_036280295.1 Hyphomicrobiaceae bacterium | reverse complement strand
ATCCTGGGTGGCGCGCAGCGAGGCGATCGGACCCAGGTCGATGCCGCCGGCGGCCGCGCGGGCCTCAATCTGGCCGCGGATGCGCTGCTCGGTGGCGCCGTAGTCACCGGTCAGGGCCGCCAACAGCTCGCGGTCGCCCGCATGGTCGACCTGTTCCAGCGGCCTGGCCCAGGACGGCCCGTCGGAGTCGCCCTGTGCTCCGCTGTGGCGCTGCTGCTCCTCCTGGAGGCTGGCAAAAAACAACCGCCACTCGTCGCTCACCGACCCTGGGTTGTGCTCGTATTGCGCCTGCATCTCCTCGATGTAGCTCGCGTTGGCGCCCTGAAGGAAGGAGGTGCGGGCAAATGCTTCGTTCTTGGGTTGGCGTGTCATCTCAAACCAGCTTGGGTTGGATCTGTCGGCCGGAAAACGCGCGGAAAGCGGCGGCTTCGAGGCCACCTGCCCTGTCTCCGCCCTGGGCCCACAGCGCTACATAGGCGCGCTGGTTAATTTAGTACAGGTTGTCGACGCTATTTCGTGCGGAATGCCCTTCCCGGTGAGGACCAGCGTCCCCGTACGCCCATCTAAAAGGCAGGAGACGGCGCTGCCGCATCACCCGGCCAGTACATTTCGTTACAATGCCGCAACTCCCGGCATTCGCCCAACCCAGGTCATAGTGGCGACACGAACGCCCTTACCTTGCCCCGGCAGTTGTCGCCTGGAGCGCGGAGAGCCCGCGGCTCCCCCACCTCTCGTCCGCAAGCGGGCCGCCCCGTTTTCCTTATCCGGAGATCGCCATGCGTTCGTTGCTGTCTTTCACTTTTGTCCTGTTTCTTGCCGGAGGCGCCATGGCCGCAGACATAAGGGCTTCATCGCAGATTGATGCCGTCACGGTTTATCCCTCGGGCGCGGAGGTGGTGCGCACCGCCCGCGTAAAGCTGGAGCGCGGCGAGCACACGCTTCTCATCGCCGACCTGCCGGCGGAGGCGGTGACCGCCTCGATCCGAGTCGAGGGCAAGGCGACGGCCGGACTCGAGATCGGCTCGGTGGATACGCGCAGCGTTTCGGTGCCGCGCGACGACGATGCCGCTGCGGCGAGCGAGCGCCGGCGCGTCGAGGAGGCGATCGAGCAGCTGAAGGACGACCGGGCGGCCCTGGACGTTGAGATCCGGGCCGCGGAGACGCAGAAGGAGCTGATCGCCAACCTCACACGGCTGCCGGCCACGCCGCCGCCCGCCACCGGCGCGGCGCCGCAGCCGGACTGGAACCAGCTGCTCGACCTGGTCGGCAAGCGCACCGCCGAGGCGCAGAAGGCGATCCTCGACACCGAGGTGAAGATCCGCGCGGTGGATCGCAAGATCAAGGACCTGCAGGGCAGGCTCGCCAGCCTGGCACCGACACGCGAGGCGCGCACCGAGGTCAAGGTGGCGCTCGATGCCAAGGCGGCCTTGGACGCGGACATGACGATCCGCTACCAGGTGCGCCATGCGTCCTGGACGCCGCTCTACGACGCCCGCCTGAGCGTCGGCGACAAGGCCGAGGCGCCGAAGCTGCAACTGGTGCGCCGCGCCTCGATCCAGCAGCGCACCGGCGAGGCGTGGGACAACATCGCCCTGGCCTTGTCCACCGCCCGCCCGACCGCCGGCACCGCCGCACCGGTGCTCCGGCCGCTCGTCATCGATTTCGAGGCTGAGCGCCCTGCCGTCTCGTACGCCGCGCCACCGCCGCCTGCTCCGGCCGCCAGGTTGCGCAAGGACAGGTCCGTTGGCGCCACTGCCGACGAGGAGCAGCTGGTGCGTTTCGGGGCTTCGACAAAGTTCGGGGACGCCACCGAGCGCGCCGCCAAGGTCGATGTGCAGGCCTTCCAGGCGGTCTACGGCATCGCCGGGCGCACCACCGTGCCCGATACCGGCGAGGTGAAGCGCGTGCAGATCGACGACATGGCGCTCGACCCGACCCTGGTCGTGCGCACCGTGCCCAAGCGCGCCGAGAAGGCCTACCTCTATGCCAAGATCACCACCGCCAAAGGCGCGCCGCTGCTGCCCGGCCAGGTGGCGCTGTTCCGGGACCAGGTGTTCGTCGGCAACGGCTGGCTGCCGCAACTGGGGCCGGAGGAAGCGCACGAGCTGGGCTTCGGCGCCGACGACAGCGTGCGCGTGCGGTATGCGGTGGCGGACGAGAAGCGCAGCGAGACCGGCATCATCTCGACCTCCAAGACTGACGCGCGCAGCTATCGCATCTCTGTCAAGAACCTGCACCAGCGCCCGATCGAGGTGAGCGTGCTCGACCAGGTGCCGGTCTCGCAGCACGCCGACATCGCCGTGGAGCTCAACGCCAAGCCCGCCCCCAGCCGGCGCGACGTGGACGACAAGCGCGGCATCCTCGCCTGGGACTTCAAGCTCACCCCCGCCGAGGAGCGCGTCATCGATCTCGGCTACCGCGCCACCTGGCCGGCGTCCAAGAAGGTGCAGTACCGGCAGGGATCGTAAGAGCGCGAATGGCGAGTGGCGAATGGACAGTGGTGAATGTTTCTTATCCATTCGCCATTTACCACTCGCCATTCGCCTATTCGCCATTCGCCCTAGCTCTGCCGGCCGTGCACTGTTATTAGCCGGGGCATGCTATCGGACGGACGCATGACGCTGGAGGCACCCCAAACGGTTCGATCGGCGGGCTGGTCGAGCCGGCTCGGCTTGTTCTCGGTCGCCCTGCTGCTGGTGACGCTCGTCCTGCACCGGTTTTTCTCGCTGCCGACGCCGCTGGCCATCAACCTGTTCCTCACCGGCCTTGCCGGCGCCGGCCTGGCGCTCCTGATCGGCGTCGCCGCCCTGGCCCGCATCTGGTTCACCGGGCAGCCCGGAGCGGGCGGTGCCGCGCTCGGCATCGTCATGGGGCTGTCGGCACTTGCAGGACCTGCCTCCGTCGTCCTCGCGCACCACGACCTGCCGTGGATCTCCGATGTGACCACCGACACCGCCAATCCGCCTGCGTTCAGCGCGCTGGCGGCGCGCGCCCAGGGAGCCAACAGCGCGACATATCCCGGCCGGAAGTCTGCCCAGTTGCAGGCCCAGGCCTATCCGGATCTGCGCACGCTGCTGCTCGACCGGTCGCCGGAGGAGGCCTTCGACCTGGTGGAGGAGGCGCTCCGGCGCCTGCGCTGGCACGTGATTGTGGAGGAGCCGCCGATCCTCGGCAAGGACGCGGCGCCGGGCATCATCGAGGCCACCGAGCAGACGCTGCTGGTCGGCTTCACCGACGACATCGTCATCCGCATCACCGGCGACGCTACGAGCGCCCGCGTCGATGCCCGCTCAGCCTCGCGCTACGGCAGCTTCGATTTCGGCGAGAATGCCCAGCGCCTGCGACGATTTCTGGCCGAGGTGCGCGCTCGCGCCGAGGTGACGCCGTCAGCTGCCGCGGCCGCTGCCGCCAAGAAGAAGAAGCCCGGCAAGGCCGCAGCGCGCGAGCTGCTCAAGCGGCAAAAAGGGCGCGATCAGCAGAAAGCGGAGAGTCGCAACGCACGGCGCCCTTCGCGATCAGGTGCTCAACGTGCGCCAGCACAGAAAGACTGGCGGCCCTGGTGAGCTTGGGATCCAGGTCGCGGTAGATGGCGGCGACGATCTGGTGCACGGTGTTGGTGCCGGCGCGGATGCAATCGAGGATGGCCTGCTCGCGCATGCGCCGGTGCAGCAGAAAGGCCTTCACCAGACGCTGCGGCTCCTCCACCCGGCCGCCGTGCCCCGGCAGGTAGAACCGATCGTTGCGCCCGGTGAGCAGCTCCAGCGAAGCCATGTAGTCCGCCATGCTGCCCTCCGGCGGTGCCACCACACTGGTGTTCCAGCCCATCACGTGATCGCCGGAGAACAACACGCCTGTTCCCTCCAGGGCGAAGCACAGGTGGTCCGGCGCGTGCCCCGGCGTGAACAGCGCCGTCAGCGCCCAGCCGTCGCCCTCCACCCGGTCGCCGTGGGCAAGCGGCATGTCCGGGACGAAATCCTGGTCAACATACTCGCCGCCGGCCGGGCTGACGCGCCTGGCGCCCGGCAGGGCGGAGCGCCGTCCGACGCCCACTGTCCTGGCTCCGGTGGCGGCCACCAGGGCCGGCAGGCCGTCGACGTGGTCGTGGTGGGTGTGGGTGACGACGATGTGGCTGATGCGGCGTCCGCCGGCGGCAGCCAGAATCGCCTCCAGGTGCGCAGCGTCGTCGGGGCCGGGATCGATCAGGGCCAGATCGCCGTGGCCGACCAGGTAGCTGTTGGTGCCCTTGAAGGTGAAGTGGCTCGGATTGTTGGCCACCAGCCGCACGACGCCGGGAGCCAACTCGCGCGGCACGCCGTAGGCGAACTCCATGGTCGTCCTGAATTGCGGTCCTGTGGCCATGCGGGGTTCCCGTGAGCTGCGGCGATGCGACGGTTGGCCAACCCCGAGCCGGGCCAGCGTGATTGACTCGCCGCGCTCATACTTAATAACAATTGCCCACGTCGCAAAGACGGGTTCGGCTGGGCAGCCTTGCTCAGCACGGCTGCAACTGCGATCTGTTCGCCGGTAAGCCGCACAACGAGAAGCGATTGACGAGGAGGAGACGCATGATGCTTTCAATCAGGGGTCGGCATGCCGGCTGGCGATGGGCGGCCATCGCCGCCGCTGCCGCCGTGGCCCTGCCGCAGGCGGCGCTGGCGGAGGTCAAGGTGGGCGTATCAATCGCCGCCACCGGCTCTGCATCGGCGCTCGGCGTGCCCGCCAAGAACACCTTCACGGAGCTGTTTCCCAAGGAGATCGGGGGCGAGAAGATCACCGTCATCGTGCTCGACGACGCCAGCGACCCCGGCAAGGCCACCACCAACGCGCGCCGTCTGGTGACCGAGGACAAGGTGGATGTGCTGGTCGGCTCGTCGATCACGCCCAGCTCGATGGCGATCCAGGGCGTGGCCTTGGAGAACGGCGTGCCGCACTTCACCCAGTCGCCGATTCCGGCCAATCCCGAGCGCATGAAGTGGACCTTCGTGATGCCGCAGGATGTGCTGCTGGTCGCCAAGGCCGACTTCGATCACATGAAGGCCCACAACGTGAAGACCGTGGGCTTCATCGGCTACTCCGACAGCTGGGGCGACCTGTGGGTGAGCGCCTTCAAGAAGCTGGCTGCGCCGATGGGCATCAAGATGGTGGCTGAGGAGCGCTATGCGCGCGCCGACACGTCGGTGACCGGACAGACGCTGAAGCTGATCGCCGCCAAGCCCGATGCGGTCCTGGTCGCCGCCTCCGGCGCCGCCGCTGCGCTGCCGAACATCGCGCTGCGGGAGCGCGGCTACAAGGGCGCCATCTATCAGACCCACGGTGCCGTCTCCAAGGTGTTCATCAAGCTGGCCGGCAAGTCGGCGGAGGGCACGATCCTGCCATCGGGACCGCTGGTCGTGGCCGACAAGCTGCCGCCCGGCCCGCAGGCCAGCGCCGCGCTGGAGCATTTCAAAGCCTACGAGGGCAAGTACGGCGCCGGCAGCATCACCCAGTTCAGCGGCCATGCCTTCGACGTTGGCCAGATCCTGAAGCGGGTGGTGCCGGTGGCGCTCAAGAGCGCCAAGCCCGGCACGCAGGAGTTCCGCGCGGCGCTGCTCAAGGCGATCGAGAGCGAGAAGGAGATCGCCGCCAGCCACGGCGTCTACAACTTCACACCTACCGACCACTACGGCCTCGACGAGCGCGGCCGCGTGCTGCTCACCGTCAAGAACGGCGACTGGGCGCTGGTGAAGTAGGGGGATCTTCTCCCTATCCCCGCGCTGCGTGCAGATCCCCTCTCCCCGCTTGCGGGGAGAGGGTTAGGGTGAGGGGCAGGATCACGTGGTGAGCGAGGAGCTTGTGGCTGCCCCTCACGCCGGCCCTCTCCCCGCGCTGATGGAGCGCGGGGAGAGGGCCGGCGTTGCGCGGGGAGAGGGTCACCCCTACCCGCCGTTGCCGTTGTCCTTCACCACCGAGATGTCCGGGGCTTCCTCGTTCTTCATGCCCTGGACGTGGTAGCCGGCGTCGACGTGGTGCACCTCGCCGGTGACGCCGCGCGCCAGGTCGGACAGCAGATAGAGCCCCGACGCGCCCACCTCCTCGATGGTCACGGTGCGGCGCAGCGCCGAGTTGTACTCGTTCCACTTCAGGATGTAGCGGAAATCGGCGATGCCGGAGGCTGCCAGCGTCTTGATCGGGCCAGCCGATATGGCGTTGACGCGCAGGCCACCCTTACCGAGGTCGGCCGCCAGATAACGCACGCTCGCCTCCAGCGCCGCCTTGGCCACGCCCATCACGTTATAATGCGGCATCACCTTCTCGGCGCCGTAATAGGTGAGCGTGAGCAGCGACCCGCCCGGCCGCATCAGCTTCTCGGCGCGCTGGGCCAGCGCCGTGAACGAGAAGCAGGAGATCAGCATGGTCTTCGTGAAGTTCGCCTCGGTGGTGTCGACGTAGCGGCCATCGAGCTCGGCCTTGTCGGAGAAGGCGATCGCATGCACCAGGAAGTCGAGCCCGTCCCATTCGCGCGCCAGCGTGGCGAACAGCGCATCCATCGACGCCGCGTCGGTCACGTCGCACGGCAGCACCAGCTTGGAGCCCGCCTCCGCCGCCAGCGGCTCGACCCGCTTCTTCAAAGCGTCGCCCTGATAGCTGAAGGCCAGCGTCGCGCCCTGGGCGGCGGCCGCCTTGGCGATCCCCCAGGCAATCGACCGGTTGTTGGCCACGCCCATAATGAGGCCGCGCTTGCCCTTCATCAGAGTGCCGGCCGGGAGGTCGAACGCCGCGGCAGATCCGCTCATTTGTCGCTAGCCCCTTCAGTTGCCATCGTCCTACGACCCCGCCATCGGCTGGGCCAATCCTACACCATCGGCCCAGGCGGTACAGCCCGCCGGGCACTGCACGACCGGGTCAACACACCGGGAAAACACAACCCGGCAATGCAGCCCCGACGCGGCCACAACCGCCACGACGGCTCCGCTTCAGCTTGTAGCAGCGGGTCGGATGCTCTCCAATTTCAGACGCATAGACCGGCCGCATCGCTTGGCGCAACGCCCGTCCCGTAAAGGTATCAGCAGAGCGGGCATGGCGGCGTCAAGCTCGCATGCCGCCGCTCCACTGCGCAGGAGCACCACTCTGTCCAGCAGCCGACTCACGTTGTATTGGGCAAGCTACATGGCCAATGCCAGAACATGAGGACATCACCGCATGCAGCTGTACTACGCGCCAGGCGTCTGCTCGCTCTCCCCGCATATCGTGCTCGAGGAGGCGGGCCTGAAATACGACGCTGTCAAGACCGACACCAAGACCAAGAATCTCGCCGACGGCGGCGACGGCGCCTATTTCAAGGTCAACCCGCTAGGCTATGTGCCGCTTCTGGTGCTCGATGACGGCACCAAGCTCACCGAGGGCCCGGCCATCGTCCAGTACCTCGCCGACCTGGTGCCGGAGAAGAAGCTGGCGCCGCCGAACGGCACCCTGGAGCGCATCCAGCTGCAGTCGTGGCTCAACTTCATCTCGTCCGAGATCCACAAGAGCTTCGGCCCGCTGTTCAACCCGGCGCTGCCGGAGGCGGGCAGAAAGATCTTCCTCGACCGGCTGGCCAACCGCTTCGCCCATGTCAACGAGCACCTGGCCGGGAGGGACTACCTGCTCGGCAAGGACTTCTCGGTGGCCGATGCCTACCTGTTCACCGTCTCCAACTGGGCCAGCCGCCTCAACTTCGACCTGGCCCCCTACCCGAACCTGGTTGCCTACCGCAAACGCGTCGCCGATCGTCCTGCGGTGCAGGCGGCGATGAAGGCCGAAGGCCTCACCAAGTAGGCTTGGGCGGCTGGCGCAGCAGCAAAGTCAGGACCAGCGCCAGCGCCGACACGACCAGCGTCAGGATGAAGGCGGCATCGTAGGACCCGGCGGCATCGA
>DASURA010000116.1:0-8863 GCA_036280295.1 Hyphomicrobiaceae bacterium | reverse complement strand
TAAGCTCCGTCTCCTCCCCTGCTCGCCCGACCGAAAGGGATCCGCCCCCGCTATCGCGGGCAGGCGCCGCCTTATTGCACCCGAGCCGCTTGACAGGGGACATCAGATCCTTGACGGCCGCCCGCCACGACGGCCTTTGCTCTGCCATGAGAATCAAGCCGCCCTCCGACCACGCCCTGTGATGGCGAGAGGCGCGGCATTTCGCCGAGCCTTTGCCGCCTTTCCGGCATGGCAGCCTCTTGGGCAGCGAGCGCAGAAGCGGTCAAGGGTGGCCGCCGCGCAGACCTTGCCACGCGCTCCGGTCGTCGAGCAGGCCATCCCTTGACGGCTTCGAGCACGCTGCCACGCTCGTTCCGCCGGAACCCCGCTGCCACCCCCTCAATACGGCGAGGAGCCTCCAAAGGTGATCTGAGCCTGCATCCAGGAAGCAGGGGTCAGGCCACTCCCGCCGCCTGCGCTGCTGCCGCAGGTCCGGAATGTGCCAGGGTCGGAAGTGAGTCAGCCATCCTGGGGCTGCCTCTTTGCGGATTTTTGAGGGTGGATCGTCTCGCCCCGAGCTAACATGTCAACATATTGCGCGATGCGCTTGCGTCTCGTTTCTGGCCGTTTGGCGTCGTTGACGCGATAGATCATCGCGTAGCGGTTCGCGCGATCCAATGTCTCAAAGAAGCGCGCGGCTTTGGCGTTATTCGCCAACGCCGCCTGGAGATCGGACGGAACCTCTGCCTTCCCCTGCGACGGGTAGGCCGCATCCCACCGCCCGTCGGCCTTGGCCTGTGCTATCTGTCCCAGACCGGGCACTTTCAAGCGCCCTTCGCGCCCCAGACGTTCGGCCGTCCCACGATTTTTGGCTGACCAACGACTGCCGGACCGGCGGGGAGTCATTCGGATGAGGAAGTGGTGCTCATCGAACTTCGCGAGTTGGCCGTCGATCCATCCGCAGCAAAGCGCCGCTTCGATGGCCTCATCCTTGCTGATCGTGGTTTCGGGAGCGCCGATCTTGGAGAGATTGAGCCAAAAGCCGTTCGACCCTGCAGGTTCACGGAGCATGTACGCTTCGATGGCAGCAACGTCCCTGAAGGATAGGATTGGAGTCGTTCGCTCTGCCATACGGTCTACCTCGCCTCCTGACTTCGCAAAGGTCGCAGTGGGCGATCCGGAGCACGAGGTCATCGCCAAAATGGGGCGCCCACATCAGATTGTCGAAGGCTGTGGCTGGTACTACCGGCGGCCGATCGCCGGATGTGCCCGCGAGCATCTTTATTTCCCTCCTTGGACCATCGTTGGTGAGGCTTGGTTGATCTCTTTCAGTGACGGCGGGTCCGTGGCGCATACAGCCCATTTCGTGTCCCCCTGATTCCGCACGCGAAGTTGCGCTGACCGCACCAGTGCTCTAAGGCTCGGTCTGTCCAGTCCCAGCGCGCATGGGGTGGAGGCAATAAACACGAGCAACATGAACGTCTTAGATCACAAATTCTGCGTGGCCCCGATGATGGACTGGACGGACCGGCACTGCCGGTACTTCCACCGTCTGCTCAGTACGCACGCCCTGCTGTACACGGAGATGGTGACGGCGGAGGCGGTGCTGCATGGGGATCGCGACCGGCTGCTCGGGTTCAATCCGCATGAGCATCCCGTGGCGCTGCAACTGGGGGGCAGTGACCCGGCGAAGCTGGCGCGCGCTGCGGCCATCGGGGCTGACCACGGCTACGACGAGATCAACCTCAATGTCGGATGCCCGTCGGACAGGGTGCAGGAGGGCCGCTTTGGCGCCTGCCTGATGGCGGAGCCGGGGCTGGTGGCTGACTGCGTGGCGGCGATGCAGGCGGTGGTGACGGTGCCCGTCACCGTGAAGTGCCGCATCGGCATTGACGATCAGGACAGCGAGGCGGCGCTGGAACGGTTCGTCGCGACTGCGGCCTCCGCCGGCTGCCGCACCTTCATCGTGCATGCCCGCAAGGCGTGGCTGAAGGGTCTGTCGCCCAAGGAAAACCGCGAGGTGCCGCCGCTCGATTACGGCCGCGTGTACCGGCTGAAGGCCGCACACCCGGAGCTGACCATCGTCATCAACGGCGGCATCGCCTCCCTGAACGAGGCGGAGGCGCACCTCAGTCACGTGGATGGCGTGGCGCTCGGCCGCGCCGCCTATCAGACGCCCTATCTGCTGGCGGAAGTGGACCAGCGCCTGTTCGGCGCCGCTACTGTGCCGCCGACACGCCGCGAGGCGGTCGAGGCGCTGATGCCGTATGCTGAGCGGCATCTGCGCGCGGGGGGCCGCCTCAACAATATCGTGCGGCATATCCTGGGGCTGTACCACGGGCAACCGCGGGCGCGATTGTTCCGCCGGCACCTGTCGGAGCAGGCACCGCATGGAGGGGCTGGCGTTGGCGTGCTGGAGGAAGCGCTTAGCGTTGTCGAGGGGCGTAACGGCGCCATGCTGGCGGCGGAGTAGCGCGTGCTCTGACTGAGATGGGCGGCCCACAGATGGCATCGAAGTGCCAGAATGAGATCTGTTGGAGATCTCAAGCGAGGGAGGCCGCTTCCCTCACGCCGCCTCGGTGAACTTCTGCGCCGTCTCCAGATCGACCGACACCAGCTGGCTCACGCCCTTCTCCGCCATGGTGACGCCGAACAGGCGGCTCATGCGCGACATAGTCATCGGATGGTGGGTGATGACCAGGAAGCGGGTATCGGTGTCGGCGGCCATCTTCTCCAGCATGGTGCACATGCGGTCGACGTTGGAATCATCGAGCGGCGCATCCACCTCGTCCAGCACGCAGATCGGCGAGGGATTGGTGAGGAACACGGCGAAGATCAGCGCCAGCGCCGTCAGCGTCTGCTCGCCGCCCGACAGCAGCGACAGCGTGGAGGGCTTCTTGCCGGGCGGCTTGGCGACGATCTCCAGGCCGACCTCCAGCGGGTCCTCGGCCGCGATCATCTCCAGCTTGGCCTCGCCGCCGCCGAACAGGACGGCGAACAGGCGCTGGAAGTGCGCATCGACGGCATCGAAGGCCGCATTCAGACGGTTTTCGCCTTCATCGTTGATGTCCTTGATGGCGCCTCGCAGCTTGGCGACGGCGGCCTCCACGTCGGCCTTGTCGTTGAACATGCCCTCGTGCTCGCCGGCGATGCGCGCCAGATCCTCGTCGGCCTGCAGGTTGACGCCGCCGAGGCGCTCGCGATCGGCCTTCAGCTTGGCGAGCTCGCGGTCGGCGTCAGCGAGCTGAGGAAGCTCGGTCCCCTCCGGCAGCTGGGCAGCGGCCATCAGGCCCTCGGGATCGCACGCCATCGCCTCACGGATCTTGCGCAGCTCCTCGGCGCGGCGCTGGCGCGCGCCTTCCAGGCGGGCCTCGATGCGGGCACGCCGCTCGCGCTCGTCAGACACCGCCGACTGCGCCTGCCGCAGGGCCTGGGCCGCCTCGCGATGCGCCGTCTGGGCCGCGGCCGCGGCATCGGCGGCCGCCTGCCGCTCGGCCTCGGCCTTGCTCAGCTCCGCCAGCAGCTTCTGCCGCCGCTCCTCGACCATATCGGGCAGGCCGGCGAGACGCTCGATTTCCGATTTGGCCTCGGCGGTCCGGCTCTCCAGGGTATCGAGCTGCTGGCGCGCACCTGCGGAGCGCTGTGTCCAGCGCTCGCTCTCGGTGGTAATCGCAGCAAGCCGTTCGCTGCGGGTACGGTGCTCACGCTCCAGCGTGATCAGCTCGGTCTTGGCCTCGGTCACGCGCTTGCGCAGCTCGCCTGCCTGCTCCTGGGCAGCCCTCAGCTCCGAGTCCAGCTTCTCGGTGCCGGCCAGCGACTTCACGGCCGCCTCGGTCTCGGCCAGCTGCTCGTGGGCCTCGACCAGCGTTTCCTGGGTGCGCTCTCGCGCATCGGCCACGCCCGCCAGCTTCGCCTCGGTTTCGCGTGCCTGCCGCTCCATGGCGGTCAGCGCCTCGCGCGTCTCGGCGAGCCGGGCCTGGCAGTCGCGCCACTGCTGGCGCAGCTGGCGTTCCTCGGTCTGCGCCTTGCGATGCGCTTCCGCCGCAGCCTCCGCCGCGGCACGGGCCTCCTCGGCGGCCTGGCGCTGCGCCTTCTCCTGCTCCATCAGCAGACCGAGGCGGCCGCGCTCACGCAGGCGGCTGGCGGCGGCGAGCGCTCCCTGCGCCGAGGCGACAAAGCCGTCCCAGCGCCACAGGTCCCCCTCGACCGACACCAGCCGCTGGCCGGGCCGCAGGAACCGCTGCAGGCGCGGACCATCGGCCTGCGCCACCACGCCAATCTGCTTCAGGCGCCGCGCCAGCTCCTCGGGTGCCACCACGTGCGCGGCCAATGGCTCGATGGTGCGGGGCAGGGCGGGGTCGATCTCGCCGCCAGGATTGAGCGTCCAGCGCGCCGGGCCTTCCGTGGCCACCGGAACATCCAGGTCGTCGCCGATCGCCGCCGCCAGCGCCAGCTCGAAGCCCGAAGCCACCTTGACCTGGTCGAGCACCGGCGGGATGCCGCTCTCGTCGGCCGGCTTCAGGAGCTTCGACAGCGTCTCCATCTCGGTCTTGATCTGGCCCGCCGCCAGGCTTGCCTGGGCGGCCGCATCGCTGCTGGCCTTGGCCTGGGCGGCTGCTGCCTGCGCCGTCTCCTCGGCGGCGACGGTCTTCTCCTCGATGGCGGCGATGTCGGCCATCAGCTGCTGGCCGACCTCGGTGGCGGCCTTGAGCTTGGCGGCGTCGGGAGCCCGGCCGACGATCTCGCGCGTCTGCGTCTCGAAGGCAACGAGCTGACGCTCCAGCTTGGAGGCCCGCTCCTGGCGCTCGCGCAGCTGCCCGTCCAGGCTCTGGCGATGCGCCCGCGCCTGGGCCACGGCGGTGGTCACCTCGCTGAGCCGGGCTTCGGCGGTGTTCAAGGCATCCTCTGAGGCGTCGTAGGCGGCGAGCGCCTTCTGCTCGAACTCCGCGGCCCGCTTCTCGGTGGCCTGCAGGGACATGGCCTCGGCCTCCAGCCGGGCCAGTGTCTCCCTGGCCTCCTCGATCAGCGATTCCTCGCGCGCGCGATCGCGATCGACCTGGGCGACGCGGCCCTCCAGCTCGCGCAGGCGCTCAGCCGTGCGCTTCGCCTCGCGTTCCAGATTTTCGTGCTCGACCTTGAAGCGCTGCAGCACCGCGCCCTTGGCGGCCTCCTGCTCGCGCAGCGGCTGGATCTGCTCGGCCGCCTCGGCTTCCGCCGTCACCGCCTTGGCCTCGGCCTGCACCGCCTGCGCCAGCTTCTCCTGGGCGGCCGCCAGTCCGGCCTCGTCGGCGTCTACCTGGCCCTGGGCCTCCTGCCAGCGCAAATACAGCACAACGGCGTCCAGCCGGCGGATGTCGGCCGACAGCTCCTTGTAGCGGCGGGCCTGGCGAGCCTGGCGCTTCAGGCTCTCGATCTGCGAATCGAGCTGGCCCAGCACGTCGTTGAGCCGGGCGAGGTTTGCCTCCGCCGCCTTCAGCCGCAGCTCTGCCTCGTGGCGGCGACTGTGCAGGCCGGCGACGCCCGCGGCATCCTCCAGGATGCGCCGGCGCTTTTCGGGCTTGGCGTTGACGATCTCGCCGATCTGGCCCTGGCGCACCAGCGCCGGCGAGCGCGCACCGGTGGCGGCATCCTCGAACAGGATGCGCACGTCGCGGGCGCGTACCTCGCGGCCGTTGATGCGATAGGCGGAGCCCGCCTCGCGCTCGATCCGCCGTGTCACGTCGAGGCTGTCATCGCCGTTGAACTCGGTCGGGGCCTTGCGGTCCGTGTTGTCGAGGAAGATCGTCACCTCCGCGGTTTCGCGCGGCGGGCGGTCGGCGGAGCCCGAGAAGATCACGTCGTCCATGGCGGCGGCACGCATGCTGGAGTGCGAGGTCTCGCCCATCACCCAGCGCAGCGCCTCCAGCAGGTTGGACTTGCCGCAGCCGTTCGGACCGACCACCCCGGTCAGCCCCTTCTCGATCAGAAGCTCGGTCGGCTCCACGAACGACTTGAAGCCGACGAGACGGAGCCGATTGATATGCATGGAACGCGGGCCCTCGGTACGACTTGGGCCGGGCTGAGCCCGAGACCCTTGCGGTCTCAACGAGATGCGGTCGCCGCGCGTGCGGCCAAGGCCGGATCGATCCTGGCCCGGAGATCGGCAATGCTGAGGAACGTCTTCACCAGCTTGCCGTCGACGAAGAAGTTCGGCGTGCCGATGACCCCCAGCGTGCGTCCACGGTCCTTGATCCCGTTGATGGCGGCGATCATGCCGCGATTCGCGCGGCAGCTGTCAAATTGCGCCCTGGTCATCCCCACTTGTGCCGCGACCTTGAAGATCGGGTCGGGGCGTACCTCCTGGCTCACCCAGGAGGCCTGCTGGGTCATGAATTTCTGGTAGAGGATGAAATACTTGTCCGGCGGCGCGCATCTGAGCGCGATGGTGGCGAGGCCTGACTGACGACCGATCGGAAACTCGGCGCGCAGGATAAAGCGCACCTTGCCGGTGTCGATGTACTCGCGCTTCAGCACCGGGAAGGTCTCGGCAAGGAACCTGCGGCAGATCGGGCAGGTCATCGAGGCGTACTGGACAATCGTGACCGGTGCGTCGGGTCGGCCGAGCGCCATCTCGGGAAGCGGGCCAGGCTCCAGGATCTGCGCCAGCGTGGGGTTCTTGATCACCTCGCGCCGGCCAACGGTGGAGGCCGGCGCATCGGAGAACGGGTTGAAGGCGGGCGCATCCTTCGTCATGGTCCCGCCGACGGCCAGCGGCGCGGTGTCGCTGCCGCTGTTGGCGGCCAGCGTCAAGCCCTCCCCGCTGCAACCCGGGGTGAGCAGCGCGAGAAGCGCCAGGGCGGGAGACGTAAGACGTTTCCGCAACGGGCCCTCGGCTCAGGAGGGATTGAGCAGCGGTGCCAGCGCCCGGTCGAAATCCTCGACGGAATTGCCGGAGAGCCGCTTGCCATTGATGAAGAAGGTGGGCGTTGCGCTCACGCCAAACCCGTCGTGGCCGCGGTCGCGCACGGACGAGATGTCCTGGGCCAGCTTCTGCTGGTGCGGCGTGAGGTCGACCTTGCCGGCTTTGGGAACGGGCACGCAGGTGTCGAAGGCGGCGCGGGTGAGGCCGACCTGCTGGCCGAAGGAGAACAGCGTGTCGCGCAGCTGGTCGAAGGAAGCGGCACCGCGCCACTCCTCCTGGCGGGCGAACAGCGCCGAGATCAGCGGCGGTGCCTTGTCGGCCGGCAGGCAGCGCACGGCCATGAAGGCGACGATAGCCGGCGTATTGGTTGGGAACTCGCGGAAGAACAGGCGCACCTTGCCGGTGTCGATGTACTTCTCTTTGATCGTCGGCAGGGTGTTGGTGTGGAAGTTGGCGCACGCCGGGCACGTCAGATCGGCGTACTCGACGATGGTGACGGGCGCGTCCTCCTTGCCGACGACGATCTCCGGCAACGGGCCGGGCTTTGGCAACTCGCTCATGCTGAGACGGCCGCGGGCCCGGCGCGGTGCGGCGCCAGTTCTCGCCGGCGGCGGGTTGCGCAGCGTGTAGTACCAGGTGCCGAGCACGCCCGCGGTGGCCAAGCTTGCGCCGATTGTGAGGATCTGGCGCCGCGGCATCACGGCTGGTTCACGTTCGAGCGACTTGTTTGACTTGGTCACACCGCAAGCTCCCCAATTTCCCGGCTCGCAGCCGCACGATCAACAAGGCGCTGAGCCGTGCGGGCTGATAGCATAAGCTGGTGGTTCCGACAGGCAAAATCGATGCGCGCCTGGGACGCAACCTGCCCGGGCGCATCTGTACGCGGCGTTCATGGAACGAGCACGTGCGACCGTGGCGACTTCTTGTCTCAGCATGGCGCTGCCGTCAAGCCGGACCCGTAAATCCTTGGCCGCTTGGCTGCCAACGCGGGAAAAGATGTCACGGGTTTGGCTCGATTCGGGACGAGATGGGAGAGACAGGCGTGGCGAAGCGAGAGCGCGGCCCGATCGCGGTGCCCGAACGGGCGTCCAGCGCCGTTCTCGCCTGGTACGATATGGCCCGCCGCGACCTGCCGTGGCGCGCCCAGCCTGGGCGAGGTGCGGACCCTTACGGGGTCTGGCTGTCGGAGATCATGCTGCAGCAGACGACGGTGAAGGCCGTCATTCCCTACTACCTGGAGTTCCTGCGCCGTTGGCCGACGGTCGAGGCGCTGGCGATGGCAACGCTGGATGAGATTCTGGCGGCCTGGGCCGGCCTTGGCTACTACAGCCGCGCGCGCCATCTGCATCGCTGCGCGCAAGTGGTGGTGGAGCGGCACGGCGGGCGCTTTCCAGCTGCCGAGGCGGACCTGCGTGCGCTTCCCGGCATCGGGCCGTATACGGCGGCGGCCATTGCGGCGATCGCCTTCGGGGGGCGCGCAACGGCCGTCGACGGCAATGTCGAGCGCGTGGTCGCGCGGCTGTTTGCCGTGACGCAGCCGCTCCCTGACGCCAAGGGTGAGCTGCGCCGCCTGGCGCAGACGCTCACTCCGGACGAGCGGGCGGGCGATCATGTCCAGGCGCTGATGGACCTCGGCGCCACCCTCTGCACCCCCAGGCGGCCCTCCTGCCCAGTGTGCCCGCTGACGGAGATGTGTGCTGCCCGCGCGCAGGGCATCGCCGCCACACTGCCGATGCGCGCGGCCAAACCGCAGCGTCCGGTGCGACAGACGATCGCCTTCCTGGCGCTGCGTGAGGGCGACGGCGCGGTGCTGCTGCGCCGGCGGCCGCCAACGGGGCTGCTCGGCGGCATGCTGGAGGTGCCATCGACGGACTGGGTTGCCGCGCTGCCCCCGCAGGAAGAGGCGCTGCGCAGGGTGCCGGTACCGGGGCAATGGCGTGCAGCTGGTATGGTCTCGCATACGTTCACCCACTTCCACCTGGA
>DASURA010000115.1:0-5079 GCA_036280295.1 Hyphomicrobiaceae bacterium | reverse complement strand
ACCACTGGAACTGGGGCATTCTTTTCCAGCCGTCGCCGGAGGGGCAGGGCACCTATCTCGACATGCTCCTGTGGGGGCTGGCCTGGACGGTGACCACCGGCATATGCGCCTGGATCGTGGCGCTCATCCTCGGCACCCTTGTCGGGGTGCTGCGCACGCTGCCCTCCAAGGCCGCCGAGCGGGTCGGCTTCGCCTACGTTGAGCTGTTCCGCAACGTCCCGCTGGTGGTGCAGCTGTTCCTATGGTTCTTCGTCCTGCCCGAGCTGGTGCCGGCGGCAATGGGCACCTGGCTCAAGCAGCTGCAGCATGGCCCCTTCTATACTGCCGTCGTCGGGCTTGGCCTGTTCACGTCGGCGCGCGTGGCCGAGCAGCTGCGGGCCGGCATCAACGCCATGGCGAAGGGCCAGCGCCGCGCCGCACTCGCCTGCGGCCTGACGCTGGCGCAGGCCTACCGCTACGTGCTGCTGCCGATGGCCTTCCGCATCATACTGCCCCCGCTCACGTCGGAGTTCCTGAACTGCCTCAAGAACACCTCGGTCGCCCTCACCATCGGCCTCCTGGAGCTGACCTCGCGCGCACGGGCGATGCAGGAGTTCTCGTTCCAGGTGTTCGAGGCGTTCGCGACGGCTACGGTGCTCTATCTGCTCCTGAACCTCGTCGTGGTGGTCGGCATGCGCTGGGTCGAGCGCCGCGTCGCCGTGCCCGGCTTCATTGCCGGCGCGCACTAGGGGCGACCAGCCATGCTCAACAACCTCGACCTTGACATTATCTGGCGGTCGCTGCCCTACCTGTTCCTCGACGGCATGGCGTTCACGCTGGAGCTGACCGTTCTGGCCGCGCTCGGCGGCATCGTGCTTGGCACTTTGATCGCCTTGATGCGGCTGTCGTCGTTTGCACCGCTCTCGCTGCTCGCGGCGGGCTATGTCAATCTCACCCGCTCGCTGCCGCTGGTGCTGGTGATCTTCTGGTTCTACTTCCTGCTTCCCTGGATGCTGCAATGGGCGACGGGCTCGCCTCGTCCGGTGCCGGTCGGCGCCTTCCTGTCGGCGCTTATCACGTTCACCATGTTCGAGGCGGCCTACTACGCCGAGATCATGCGCGCCGGCATCCAGTCGGTGCGCAAGGGGCAAGTGTCAGCCGGCTACGCGCTGGGCATGACCTATGGCCAGGTGATGGGCCATGTCGTCCTGCCGCAGGCCTTCCGCAACATGCTGCCGGTGTTGCTCACCCAGACTGTCATCCTGTTCCAGGACACCTCGCTGGTCTACGTGCTGTCGATCACCGACTTCCTGGGCGCCGCCAGCAAGATCGCCAACCGCGACTTCCGCCCGGTCGAGATGTATATCTTCGCCGCGATCGTGTATTTCGTAATCTCCTTCACCCTGTCGACCTTGGTGCGGCGGCTACAGGCGCGCGTCGCCATTGTCCGGTGAGCGCCGTCTCAGGAGCGCCAGATGAGCCACATGATCGAGATCGACGATGTGAGCAAATGGTATGGCGACTTCCAGGTCTTGCGCGGCTGCACCACACGCGTCGCCAAGGGCGAGGTCGTCGTTGTCTGCGGCCCGTCAGGGTCGGGCAAATCCACTTTGATCCAGTGCGTGAACGGGCTGGAGCCGTTCCAGAAGGGCGATGTCCGAATCGACGGCACCTCGGTGTCCGACAAGCGCACTGATCTGCCAAAGCTGCGGGCGCGCGTCGGCATGGTGTTCCAGCACTTCGAGTTGTTCCCGCACCTGACCGTGATCGACAACCTGTGCCTGGCGCAGGTGAAAGTGCTCGATCGCCCCCGCGCCGAAGCGGTCAAGAAGGCGACGGCGCTGCTTGCCCGGGTCGATCTGGCTGACCAGGCCGAGAAGTATCCTGGCCAGCTGTCGGGCGGCCAGCAGCAGCGCGTCGCCATCGCCCGGGCGCTGGCCATGGACCCGATCGCCATGCTGTTCGACGAGCCGACCTCGGCGCTCGACCCCGAGATGATCAACGAGGTGCTCGATGTCATGGTTTCCCTGGCGCAGGAGGGCATGACCATGATGGTGGTGACTCACGAGATGGGCTTCGCCCGCAAGGTCGCCAACCGGGTGATCTTCATGGACAAGGGCGAGATCGTCGAGGACGCCCCGAAGGACGAGTTTTTCGGCAAGCCGCGCAGCGCGCGCGCCCAGGTGTTCCTGTCAAAGATCCTGCAGCACTGAGGTTGCCAGCTCCAGCCGCATAGCCTTGTACCCGCCACCTCTCACAGCCCTGGGTTGCCGCCGAAATTGGTGGTAGCACTGGGCTCCAGGACGTCGGTGCGTTAACCGGTGTGCAACAAAGCGACAACCGCCGCCATTCCGATTCAGTGACGTGCGTCAGGTCTTTAGCACGACCAGGAATCAAGCCATGTAGCGCCGCTGCAAGACGCGGGAGGCGAGAGAGGCTTTTCATGAGCGACAAGATCAACCAGCGTATCGCATCGGAGCTGAGCGTTGGTGTCGGCCAGGTGGCGGCCGCGGTGGAGCTGTTGGGCGAGGGCGCGACCGTGCCGTTCATCGCCCGCTACCGCAAGGAGCGCACCGGCGGGCTTGACGACACGCAGCTGCGGAAGCTGGACGAGCGTCTCGGCTACCTGCGCGAGCTGGAGGACCGGCGCGCCACCGTGCTCAAGAGCATCGATGAGCAGGGCAAGATGACGCCCGAGCTCGCCTTCGCCATCAACGGCGCCGAGACCAAGGTCGAGCTGGAGGATCTGTACGCGCCGTACAAACCGAAGCGGCGCACCAAGGCGCAGATTGCCAGGGAGGCCGGGTTGGAGCCGCTGGTGGATGCGCTGCTCGCCAACCCCGCCCTGGCGCTTAACGCGGAGGCGACCAAGTTCATCGATGCCGAGAAGGGCGTGGCCGATGTGAAGGCGGCGCTTGACGGCGCCCGCCACATCCTGATCGAGCGCATGGCCGAGGAGCCCAAGCTGGTGGGCGAGCTGCGCGAGTGGGAATGGCGCGAGGGCAGGCTTGCCGCCAAGGTGGCCAAGGGCAAGGAGAACGACGCGGAGGGTGCCAAGTTCCGCGACTATTTCGACTTCGGCCAGGGCATCAAGGACATCCCCTCGCATCGCGCGCTCGCCATGCTGCGCGGCCGCAACGAGGGTGTGCTGGACCTCGACCTCGACGTGCCACACGAGGACGACAAGCCGCATCCAGCCGAAGGCAAGATCAAGGTGGCCTTCAACATCGCCGAGCGCGGACGTCCGGCCGACGATTGGCTCGCCACCACCGCGCATCTGGCCTGGAGGAGCCGGATGGCGCCGTCCACCTCGGCCGACCTGCTGGCGCGGCTCAAGGAGCGCGCCGATGCCGAAGCGATCCAGGTGTTCTCGCGCAACCTGAAGGACCTGCTGCTGGCCGCCCCGGCGGGGCCGCGCGCCACCATGGGCCTCGACCCGGGCTTCCGCACCGGCGTCAAGGTGGCCGTGGTAGACCAGACCGGCAAGGTGATGGCCACCGACACGATCTATCCGCACGAGCCGCGCAATGACTGGAACGGCTCGCTGTCCACGCTGGCGGCCCTGTGCATCAAGTACCGGGTCGATCTGGTGAGCATCGGCAACGGCACGGCCAGCCGCGAGACCGACAAGCTGGTCGCCGATCTGCTCGCCAAGATGCCCAACCTCAAGCTCACCAAGGTCATGGTCTCCGAGGCTGGCGCCTCGGTCTATTCGGCCTCCGAGCTGGCCGCCGCCGAATTCCCCGACATGGATGTGTCGCTGCGCGGCGCCGTCTCCATTGCCCGCCGGCTGCAGGACCCGCTGGCGGAGCTGGTGAAGATCGAGCCCAAGGCGATCGGCGTCGGCCAATACCAGCACGACGTGGACCAGACCGGCCTCGCCCGCTCGCTGGATGCCGTGGTCGAGGACTGCGTGAACTCGGTGGGCGTGGACGTGAACACCGCCTCGGTTCCGCTGCTGACGCGCGTATCCGGCCTCAACAAGACGCTGGCCGCCAACATCGTCGCCTACCGCGACGAGAACGGCGCCTTCGCCTCGCGCGCGGCCTTGAAGAAGGTGCCGCGCCTCGGACCGAAGGCGTTCGAGCAAGCGGCCGGCTTCCTGCGCATCATGAACGGCAAGAACCCGCTTGACGGCTCGGCCGTGCACCCGGAGGCGTATCCGGTGGTCGAGAAGATTGCTGCGGCCACCGGTCGCCCGATCAAGGCGATGATCGGCGACAAGGCGTTCCTGAAGACGCTGCAGCCCGGGCAGTTTGCCGACGACAAGTTCGGCATACCCACGATTACCGACATCATTTCCGAGCTGGAGAAGCCGGGCCGCGACCCGCGTCCGGAGTTCAAGACCGCCACCTTCAAGGAGGGCGTCGAGAAGATCACCGATCTCAAGCCGGGGATGCAGCTCGAAGGCGTGGTCACCAACGTCGCGGCCTTCGGCGCCTTCGTCGATATCGGCGTGCACCAGGACGGTCTGGTGCACGTGTCGGAGCTCGCCGACCGCTTCGTCAAGGACCCGCACGAGGTCGTCAAGGCCGGCGACGTGGTGAAGGTGCGCGTGAAGGAGGTGGACGTGCAGCGCAAACGCATCGGCCTGACGATGCGCTCCGGCGCCATCGACAGCAACTTCCCGGCCGGCGCGGGTTCCCGCCCGACCGCCGGCTCGTCCGGCCCGCGTACCAGCGCTCCCCCGCCACGGTCATCCGCTCCGACGGAGAGCGCTTTCGCCGCGGCCATGCGGCGGGCGCAGGAGCGGCGGTGACCTGCGACAGGGGTCAGACCCACAGGGCCTGACCCCTAATACGCCGTCCCATCCTTGCGCACAAACCTGCCGTCGGCGTTGAAGCTCATCATGTCTATGTCGGAGCAGGTGGTGAGATCGTCGGGCTGGCGGGAGCCGACCTCGAGATAAACTGCCACCGCATCCGATTTGTTGATGAGGTGGTGCCCGTTGCCAGTGCCCTTGGGGAAGGCCGCGCAATCGCCGGCGCGCAGCAGCGTCTCGCCGCCGTCCTCGACCAGCGTCAGCTCGCCTTCAAGCACGTATACGAGCTCGTCCTCGTGCGAATGCCAGTGCCGCTGGCTCGACCAGCCGCCGGGCGG
>DASURA010000114.1:0-3800 GCA_036280295.1 Hyphomicrobiaceae bacterium | reverse complement strand
AGCTACCCCAACTACTGCGCCACCTGGATCGAGATCACCGGCACCGACGGCGCGCTGTTCCTGGATGACACCCAGCGCGACAACTGGCTCAACACGGTCTCAGGCGGCACCCAGTTCCCCATGTCGACCATGCCGGGCGAGCAGGTCGACCACGTGTTCGCCGGCCAAATGGGACCGGAGACGATCCACTTCCTGGAGTCGGTCATCCTCGACCGCCCCGTGATGGTGAAGCCAGAGAGCGCCCGCACCGTGATGGAGGTCTACAGCGCCGCCGATCTCTCTTCTGAGCGCAATGAGCCGGTCGACCTGCCGCTGTCGAACGAGGCGCTGGCGGGGATCGCGGAGATGGCGGCGGCGAGACGGTAACGCAAATGGCAACCGTGCCGGGCTGCGATATGGCAATTGTCGAGCCCGCTAAGGTGGCCGGCTATCTCTTGTCGAACTCACACCCGATTGGGCGCGGCAAGGCACATTTTTTCACCCAATTTGGTTTTCGCCAGAATGCACCCGTGGTACTGGCGCGCGCCCTGCTCGATCATGTACGCATCCACAACTTTGCCGACGTTCAAGTCTCCGCCTATGGCGCCAAATACCGCGTGGATGGCTACCTTGCGTCTCCAGACCGGCGCAATCCCCGCGTCAGCACAGTCTGGATGATCCGCAACGGCGAGAATGCCCCTCGTTTCATCACCGCATTTCCGTGCTAATGTATCTTCATGATCCAAGAGCTAGATACCGTCATCCTCACGCGTGACATCCCCGCAGAAGGGCTTCGGAAGGGGGACCTTGGCGCGGTTGTGCTCGTGCACGACGATGGGGCGGCGTACGAGGTCGAGTTCGTCACACTCGATGGACATACGCTGGCCGTCACCACACTTCCCGCCGACGCCGTGCGCCCCACAACCGGGCGTGAGATCGCGCACGTCCGTGAAGTGGCCTGAAAGATTTGCCGCACCATTGAGTGGGATTAGAACCCAAAGCTGCAACCGCCATTTCTCCGGTGAGCGATCACCACCCCATGTATTTCGCCAGCCCCGTCAGGATCGCGACAAGCAGGAGCGCCACCCGGAACCCTCGCCAGTCCCGTCCTGGGAGATGCAGTGCCAGGGTGGCAGCAGCTCGCCGTCAGGTCCGATGTCGTCCAACGTCCGCGCCGAGTCTTTGCTGAGGGACAGCGACACGGGGGGATCCTGACTGGCTTGTTGCAACTGCCAGGCGGCGCTGCGGCGTTGGCCATCCCGCGCAGCAGTCTCGCTCAGCCCTCTCAGCGCGGCGGAAATCGCGATGCAAGGTGTGCCGCGGTATTTCAGGCGATCTGCTGACCGGTTAGGATAGACTCTCCCGCGGGGCGGCAAGTGAATGGCAATCGCCGTAAATCATGACGACGGCTGAGAAGCAAGGGGCCAGGGGATGAAAGCAGTCTACATCGAGCGCCACGGCGGGCCGGAGGAGCTGAAGTACGGCGACCGGCCGGACCCGGTGGCCGCGCCCGGCGAGGTGGTGGTGGATATCCACGCCGCCAGCGTCAACGGCGCGGACTGGAAGGTGCGGGCGGGCGGCTCGTACCAGCCGGCACACTTCCCCCACATCCTCGGCCGCGATTTCTCGGGCATCGTCGCCAGCGTCGGCGAGGGTGTCACCGACTTCCGCGTCGGCGACCCGGTGTTCGGCGTGTCGGAGGTGAACCGCGAGAGCTGCTACGCCGAGAAGCTCGCCATCCGCGCCGCCATCGTAGAGCGCAAGCCCGAGAGCCTCTCCCACGTCGAGGCGGCTGCGGTGGCGCTGGTGGGGCTCACGGCCGTGGTCGCGATCGAGCACACGCTGCGGCTCAAGGCGGGCGAGACTGTCCTGATCCAGGGCGGCGCCGGCGGCGTCGCGGCGTTTGCCATCCAGGTTGCCAAGCACATCGGTGCCCGCGTCATCACCACCACCAGCACCGCCAACATCGATTATGTGAAGGGCCTCGGTGCCGACGAGGTGATCGACTACACAACCCAGGACTTCACCAAGCTCGTCTCCGGCTGCGATGCGGTGTTCGAGACGGTCGGCGGCGAGGTGGTGGCGCGTTCCTTCGCCGTGGTGAAGCCCGGCGGCCGCGCCGCCTTCATCGCCTCCGGCCCGAAGGCGCCGGTGTCTCCGCGCGCCGACGTGGCCTCGCTCCGCCCCAACGTCGCGCGCGATCGCCGTCATCTGCAGCGCATCGCCGAGCTGGTGGCGTCGGGTGCGGTGAAGCTCCCCGAGATCAGGACCTATCCGCTGTCCGAGGCCGCCGCCGCCCTCGCCGTGAGCGAGGGCCGCCATTTCCGCGGCAAGCTGGTGCTGGTGGTCAGGTAGGTGCAATAAGCGAAGCGCGTTGCACCTACCAACTGCCAGACAGCCTCCACAGCAGGCGACGGTGCAACGCGGCTGACGCCTTGTTGCACCCTGCGGCCCTACGGCTCCTCCGGCATCCCCTTGCGCCAATCCCGCCGCAACAGCCCCGACAGCACCGCCAGGGCCAGCAGCGCACCGCAGACGGCGAGCAGTGCCGCGGCGATTGGCCGTTGCGGCGAGAAGAAAATACCCCAGTTGCCGTTCGACATGACCAGCGACTGGCGCAGGCTGAGCTCGAAGGTGGGAGCGATGACGAGGCCGAGCACCAGGGGTGCCGGGTCGAAATCCAGCTTGCGCAGGAGGTACCCCACCACGCCCATGATCAGCATGATCCAGACGTCGACGATGGAGTTGTTCACGAGGTACACGCCGATGATGCACAGCATCACGATCAGCGGATAGAGATAGGCGTAGGGGATACGCAGCACCGAGACGAACAGCCCCACCAGCGGCAGGTTGAGGGCGAGCAGCATCAGATTGCCCACGTACATGGAGGCGATGAAGCCCCAGAACACCTCCGGGTGCTCGGTGACGAGCTGCGGGCCCGGTGCAATGCCCTTGATGAGCAGCGCCGCCATCAGCACCGCCGTCACCGGTCCGGTGGGCAGTCCCAGCGCCAGCATGGGCACGAACGCCGCGGTGGAAGCGGCATTGTTGGCGGATTCGGGGCCGGCGACCCCGGCTATGGCGCCCTTGCCGAACTCCTCCGGACGCTTCGACACGCGCCGCTCGATGGCATAGGACATGAAGCTGGCGATGATATGCGCCGAGCCCGGCACGATGCCGACCAGGAATCCCAGCACCGAGCCGCGGGCGATGGGAGCAGCCGACTGCCGCCACTCCTCGCGGCTTGGCATGAGCTCGCTGAGCCGCGGTGCCGTCACCTTGTCGGCGACGTTCTTGGCCGGCGTGGACAGGATCTCGCCGAGCCCGAACAGCCCCACCGCCACCGGCACGATGCCAAGGCCGTTGCCCAGCTCCTTGATGTCGAATGAATAGCGGAAATGCCCGGTCATCACGTCGATGCCGACGCAGCCGATCAGCAGCCCGACAGATGCCATCAGCAGGGTGCGGACGAGGGACGTCGACGACATGTAGGCGAGGAACACCAGCCCCAGCAGCAGCAGGGCGGTGTACTCCGGCGGCCCGAATCTCAGCGCGAAGCTGGCCAGCGGCGGCGCCACCACCGTGAGCAGGATCACGCCGAACGTGCCCGCCACGAACGAGCCGACGGCGGCGATGGCGAGCGCGGCGCCGGCGCGGCCCTTGCGCGCCATGGCATAGCCGTCGATGCAGGTCATCACCGAGGCGGACTCGCCCGGTATGCGCATCAGGATCGAGGTGGTCGAGCCGCCGTACTGCGAGCCGTAGTAGATGCCGGCCAGCATGACGATGGCATGGGTGGCATCGAGGCCGTAGGTCGCGGG
>DASURA010000113.1:0-14716 GCA_036280295.1 Hyphomicrobiaceae bacterium | reverse complement strand
TCGGTCGGGTAAAAATGCATCGGGTGCCTCTAATGGCAAAAGGGTCCTGGGGCCCGCACCCCTCAAGTCCGGTTGATGTCGCAGCTGCGATGAGCTACAGGCTCATGGCGGAAACCTCAAGGGAAGGCAAGTAAATTCGGCGTTTAACCCGCAAAAATCATAGCAGGATTGTTGTATCTTACTACACCATACTTGTGACGTGAATAGCTTACTTGCGATTCGCTAAAAGCGTGCTCCGCAATGGCCTGCATTGCTGACACCGAACAAAGGAACTCAAGACTTGGTTAATTTCTCGCGCACCGGAACCATTCTTCTCGCCCTCGGTGGAAATGTCGCGGGTCATTGGGGATCGCCGCGCGCCAGCCTTGAGCGTGCACTGAGCGAGCTGCAGCGAGCGGGCATCACAATAATTTGCACCTCACACTTCTATAAGACTGCCCCCGTCGGCAGCGGCCGTCAACCGCGCTATCTGAATGCGGTCATCGTTGCCAAAGGCAGTATCGGTCCAGCTTGTCTTCTGCGACTCCTGAAGCGCCTTGAGCAGGGCGCCGGACGCCATTCGACTCCGCCACTGCAGCCACGTCCGCTGGACCTGGACATCCTGGACTTCGGTGGCCGGCGCCTGCGCTGGCCTGGTGCCGCTGGACGGCGCCAGCGCGGCCGCCTTATCCTGCCGCACCCCCTGCTGCACAGGCGCGCCTTCGTCCTGGTGCCCCTGCTGGAGGTAGCGCCCGGCTGGTCGCATCCGGTGCTCGGGCGGCGCGCCAGGGCGCTACTGGCCCGGCTCGGCCCAGCAGGCCGGCGAGGGGTCGATAAAATCTAGCTCTGTCAACATTTTTCGCCATATTGTGCGTCGATGTGAGTACCGCTTGTATTGTCGGAACAAAGAGTGTACGGTGTTGATATCGTGAGTCGCGTTTTTGCCTCCACCCGCAACTCGTGAAATAAGGGGCCCGCCATGGAAAAGCCGCAACTGCGCGTCGTCGACGGGGGTAGCATGGACAAGCAGAAAGCGCTGGAGGCGGCACTCGCCCAGATCGAGAAGCTGCACGGCAAGGGCTCGATCATGCGGCTCGGCGCCAACGAGAAGATCGAGATCGAGGCGCTGTCCACAGGCTCGCTGGGGCTCGACATTGCTCTTGGCATCGGCGGCCTGCCCCGCGGCCGCATCATCGAGATCTACGGGCCGGAGTCGTCCGGCAAGACCACCCTGGCCTTGCAGGTGGCGGCGGAGGCGCAAAAGCGCGGCGGCATCAGTGCATTTGTCGACGCCGAGCACGCGCTCGATCCGGTCTACGCCAGGAAGCTTGGCGTCAAGGTGGAAGACCTGCTGATCTCGCAGCCCGATACGGGCGAGCAGGCGCTGGAGATTGCCGACACGCTGGTGCGCTCGGGCGCCGTCGATGTGCTGGTGGTGGATTCGGTGGCCGCGCTCACGCCTCAGGCCGAGCTTGAAGGCGAGATGGGAGAGCTCCAGCCCGGCATGCAGGCACGCCTCATGAGCAAGGCGCTGCGCAAGCTCACCGGCTCGATCTCCAAGTCCAAGTGCATGGTGATCTTCATCAATCAGATCCGCATGAAGATCGGCGTGATGTTCGGCAACCCGGAGACGACGACGGGCGGCAACGCGCTGAAGTTCTATTCCTCCGTACGCCTTGACATCCGCCGCATCGGCCAGATCAAGGAGCGCGACGAGGTGGTCGGCAATCAGACACGCGTCAAGGTGGTCAAGAACAAGGTGGCGCCGCCATTCAAGCAGGTCGAGTTCGACATCATGTACGGCGAGGGCATCTCCAAGACCGGCGAGCTGGTCGATCTTGGCGTACGCGCCGGCATCATCGAGAAGTCCGGCGCCTGGTTCTCCTTCAACGGCGAGCGCATCGGCCAGGGCCGCGAGAACACCAAGGCGTTCCTCAGGGATCATCCGAAGATGGCGGGTGAGATCGAGAAGGCCGTCCGCCAGAACGCCGGCCTCATCGTCGACCAGATGCTGCAGGCCGCCCCCGAAGGCGACGAGGCTGAGGAGGCGGAGGAGGGCCCCGACGGCTTCGCCCCGCCGGATGCCCCTGATACCGACGCCACCGGCCGCAAGGGCGCGCGCGCCAAGCGGTAGGGCGAGCGGTATCAGACCCGCCGGGTCTGATATCCTGACTTCGACGCCGTGACTTCGAGCCGTGACTCTCACGCCGTGGGGGCAACATGCCCGATGGAGGCAGCCTGTGCGGCGTAGCTTCACCGCGCGGGCTGGGGCTGCCCGACCAGCGGCGACCGCTCACGGGATCCGATCCGGAGGGCCTGGCCTCGCCATATGAGATCATCCCTGGCGACGCGATCGCGTGGCTCGCGGCGCGGGCGGGCAACTCCATCCACGCCATAGTCACCGATCCGCCCTACGGCCTCAAGGAGTACACCGATGTCGAGAAGGGCAAGCTGCGCGCGGGCCGGGGCGGGGTGTGGCGCATTCCGCCCATGCTCGGCGGTTGCCGCCGCGCGCCGCTGCCACGTTTCACGGTGCTCGATGCCGAGGAGCACGAAGCGCTGCAGACCTTCTTTGCACGCTTCGCCAGCGAGGCGCTGCGCGTGCTGGTGCCGGGCGGCCACATCATCATTGCCGCCAACCCGCTGCTGTCGCACCTGGTCTACCTGCCGCTGGTCGAGGCCGGCTTCGAGAAGCGCGGCGAGATCGTCCGCCTGGTGCAGACGCTGCGCGGCGGCGACCGCCCCAAGAACGCGCACGTCGAGTTCGCCGGTGTCAGCGTGATGCCGCGGTCGGGCTGGGAGCCCTGGGGGCTGTTCCGCAAGCCGTGCGAGGGCCGCGTGCAGGACAACCTGCGCAGATGGCGGACCGGTGGGCTCCGCCGCGTCTCGGCGACGGAGCCGTTCGTCGATGTGATCCGGTCGGCACCGACCCGCGCTGCAGAGAGACGGATCGCACCGCATCCCTCGCTCAAGCCGCAGGCGCTCATGCGCCAACTGGTGCGGGCGGCGCTGCCCCTTGGCGAAGGCATTGTCCTCGACCCGTTCATGGGCGCCGGGTCGACCATCGCCGCCTGCGTCGTCGTGGGCTACACCGGCATCGGCATCGAGCTGGATCCGGTCTACTTCGAGACCGCGCGCGCCGCCATTCCGGTGCTCGCCCGACTGGAGGTGGGACCGCAGCGAAGCAGCGGCCCCCCGCCGCAAGCGCCGACCGTCCCCCTCTCCCCGCCTGCGGGCAGAGAGTTGGAGTGAGGCGCAGCAAAGGGTGATATTCTTCCCAGGGAAATTCTGACTCGGTAAGGCAGGAGTGGGGAGTCAAGAGAACGGAGTGGGAAACGATCCGCGCTTGGCGGGTGCAACTCCCCACTCCCGATCCCCCATTCCCGTTTTGGAATTCCGGATACGGTCAAGACTTGGCCGGAGCGGTAGGAGAGCGCGCTACCCCTTCCGGATACCAAGCTCGGTGATCAGCTTGCCCCACTTGGCGCTCTCGCCAGCGAGGAAGCCCGCGAACGCCGCCGAGCCGGTGCCGACGACCTCGGCCAGCATGCCCGACATGCGCTGCTTGAAACCGGCCTCCTTGGTGATCGCCAGCACCGCCGTCTCGATGCTGTCGCAGACCTCCTTGGGCGTTCCCGCGCGGACGGAGATGCCGGTATACCCCAGCGCCTCGTAGCCCGGCAGGGTCTCGGCGATCGGCACATACTCCGGATCCAGCGGCCAGCGCTTGAGCGTGGTGATGCCGAGCGCCCTGATGGTGCCAGCCTTGGCATGCGGCGTGATCGATGTGGTATTGTCCATCGCGAAGTCGACCGCCTCGCTCAAGAGGCTGTTGATGGTCGGCGCGCTGCCGCGATGGTGCACGGTGGCGAACTTGATCCCCGCCATCTTCTTCAGCATCTCGCTCGCCAGATGCGGCGAGGTGCCGATGCCGGTTGAGCCATAGTTGAGCTTGCCGGGATTGGCCTTGGCGTAGGCGATCAGCTCCGGCATGGTCTTCACCGGCAGGCTGTTGCGGACGCACAGCAGGCTGGGGAACGTGACGACCAGCGCCAGCGGCGTGAAGTCCTTGCGCGGATCGTAGCCGATCTTGGGATAGAGGAACTCGTTGGTGGAGAACGGCGGCGGCACGATGAGGAGTTGCGTGCCGTCAGCCGGCCCGCGCGCAATCCGCTCGAAGGCGAGGTTGCTGCCGGCGCCGGGAACGTTCTCCACGACGACCGGGTGTCCGCCCCAATAGGCCGATAGCCGCTCCGCAACAATACGGCCGACGTTGTCCTGCGAACCGCCGGCTGGAAAGCCGACGATCACCTTCACCGGCTGCGTGCCCGGAAAGCGCCCCTGCGCCCGCGCCATGCCGAGCGGCATGACGCCGGCAGCCAGCACCCCGGCTGTTACTGTACGCCGTGAAATCTTCACGCTTGCCCCTTTGCAGTGTCCGTATGAGAGGATGGACTGGGAACCGGCGTTGCAGCCGCAAGGGGCCGCCGCCGCTGTACCCCGGTCACGAGGTGTGCCGTCGGTCAGCGTTCGTCTTTTTTTTAAGGCTATTCAAATGCACTTTTGGGGATGTCACAACACCAGGTTGTGCCAACACGGGAATTTGAAGGGCCGTGAATATATGTATTAGGATGATACATCCCACAACCTGCACACCGCGGCGCAGATGCGAGGGAAGCATCATTGAAGCCGCGACGACGGCACCCGCCGACCGCCTCGCTTCCCGCGAATACGGAGGTGTCCAGCGTTTTGGCGTGCATGGTCCCGGCACCTGTAGAGCCTGGGACCCGCAAGTGCCTTCCGGGCACTCGCGACGCCGATGCCGTCGAATCCCCGTGGGGTCAACGCCGGCTGAAGGTGCTGCCGGCGGTCTCCGGGCCGGAGGTGCAGCACGGATCCGTCCGCAGCCGGCCATAGGCGGCCATCAACTGCTGCGCCAGCCAGTTGTCGCCGGAGATGTAGTCCTCAAGAATGCTGGCGCTGCAGGCCCGCCAGTCGGCCACCTGGTCGGGCGTCAGGTCATGCACGGTCATGCCCTTCTCCCGGAAGGACGTATAAAGCCCGGCCTCGACCTTGGTGACGTTCTCGCGCGCGTGTTCCTCCTCGCTGCGCGCAGCCTCGATGATGATGGCCCTTTTCGCCTCAGGCAGCGCCTGCCAAACCTTCTCGTTGACGATCAGGAAGAACTCGATCGGCGCATGCAACGTGCGCGTGATGCGGTCCGCGACCGTCCACAGCTTGCGGTTGGCGATCAGGCTGCTGGCGCCCGTCGCCATGTCGATCTTGCCTGTCTTGAACGCCTCCGGCGTCTTGTTGGCGCCCACCATCACCGGCGTACCGCCGCAATGGGCGACGAATTTCGCATGCGTCGGGCTGAAGACACGGATCTTGTGTCCGGCGATCCGCCCCGGATCGTTGACCGGCTCGCCCTTGGAGATGAAGATCTGGTTGCCAACCGATTGCCACGACAGCACGCGCACGCCGACGGTCTCGAGGATCGTCTGGTCGATCAGCTTGCGGATCGGGCTGTCGCGGCCGGCATTGGCTCTCACCAGCGCCTCGTAGTTGAACAGGAACGGCTGCTCCATGATGTCGAGGCCGGCAATGCGCTTGGCGAACTGGTTGAACCCCGCCACGCCCATCTCGATGGCGCCGGTTTCCACCGCGCCGACGGTCTGATCGTCAGTATAAAGCTTACCCTTGTCGAAAATCTCTATGGTGATGGCGCCATCGGAGCGCTTCGCAACGTCCTCCGTGAAGCGGGCCAGGCTGCGACCCAGCAGGGCGTCGGTGATCGGCAATTGCAGCGTCACCCGCAGCTTGGTCGGCTCTGCTGCAACCGGCGGCGTTGACAGTATGAGACTTGCGCATAGAGAGAGAAAAATGAGCACACGGACCGTCATTGCATCCCCCAACCGAACGGCCACCAATACCGGTGCCAACAATGGCTGGATGATGGCTGGAGCATGGCTCATTTGCGGCGCCGCGGACGCCGCGAGTGGACACACGGCGGGTGCTGCAATTATGCCGCAGCGGAGCGCGATCAGCCGCCGTGACGGCTGAGCGGACACTGTCCGCACAAAGAGTGCGCCGGCGGGAGCTCCCTGTTGAACATTGAGAAAAGACCGCACTCGGAGACCGAGGAGGCGACGGCGTGCGGCCTCGCGACCCGTCCAAGCACGAGCTATAGGTCGATGACCAGATAATCCTCCTCCACTGTCACCGGGAAGGTCTCGGCCACGTAGGGCCCCTTCACCAGCTCGGCGCCAGGCTCGACCTCGACCTTGAAGTTGCGCGCCTTCATGGTCTTGGGATCGCACCACGACTGGCCGGTGCGGATATCGAACTCCCAGCCATGCCAGGGGCAGCGCAGGAACTCGCCCTTGCGGGTCACGCGGTAGTCGCCGGGGCCGCTGGACTGCACCAGGCCGACCACCCAGCCCTTGCACAGCTCGGCGCCCATGTGCGGGCAGCGGTTGGCGAGGGCGTAGAACGCCCCGTTCACGTTGAAGAGGCCGATCTGGCGGCCCATCGCGGTGACGATCTTGGAGGTGCCGGGTGGCACCTCGCTGACCTTGGCCAGGACGCGGCGGCTCATTTCAGGCCGTACAACGCGCGCGCGTTGTCCCCGAGCAGCATCGCCTTCTGCTGTGCCGTCAGCTTCAGCTTGGCGAATACCTGAACCGGATCATCGAAGTCCCAGTGCGGGTAGTCGGTCGAGAACATCAGCCTGTCCCAGCCGATCCAGCCCATCACGTCCACCAGATGCTCGGGCTTGTCGGCCTCCTCGATCGGCTGGGTGGTGAACCACACATGCTCGCGCACGTACTCGGAAGGCGGCCGCTTCAGGTGCGGGACCTCGGCGCGCATGCGCTCCCAGCTCTTGTCCATGCGCCATGAGAGCGCCGGCGCCCAGGCAAATCCGCCCTCGACCAGCACCACCTTGAGCTTCGGGAAGCGCTCGAACACGCCCTCGAACACCAGGCTCGCCAGCGTGCTCTGCATGCCAGTGGCCTGGGCGTAGTGCTCCTGCAGGTAGTAGGTGGGCCAGCCGGTCGGCGTGGACGAATGGCCGCCCGAATAGCCCGCTACGTGCAAGGCGACTGGCTTGCCCGCTGCCTCGGCCGCGGCATAGATCGGCCAGTAGCGGCGGTTGCCCAACGGGTCCGACGCGCGCGGCGACATCAGCACCTGCACGAACCTCGGGTCCGACGCGCGCCGCTCGATCTCCGCGACCGCATGCTCTGTGTGCTCCTGCGGCACCACGATGGCGGCGCGCAGGCGCGGCTCCGGCTCGCACCACTTGTGGAGCTGCCAGTCGTTGGCCGCCGTCGACAAGGCCGCGGCGAACCTTAGGTTGCGCTCCTCCATGCCGCCGCGCGAGAGCGCAATCAGCATGGCCACCTCGACGCCGCACGCATCGAGCAGCTGCCGCTGCATCAGCCCAAGGTCGGCGCCAGGCGGGCTGCCGTTCTCGGGAAAGGAATCGATGCGCATGCCGCCTGCCATCATGCGCGGGAACGGCAGTTGCCCCATCAGGGCCGGGCGGAAGAAGGTGCCGAACGTCGACCAGTGGTCGCGCCAGCGCTGCGACAGGAACTCGAACAGCGCCGTCGGCGTGGCATAGGCCGGGTGGATGTCGCAGTCGATCACCTTGAGCCGCTGGGCCGCCACCGGCTGCCGCACCGCCACGTTCATGGCACCGTCTCCCTGGTCTCTGGATCATTCTGCGCCGCTGCACCTGCTGCCGCCTGGCGCAGCCGCGGATAGGTATCGAGCGCGTTATCAACCAGCATCTTGCGGATTGTGTCCTGCCCCAGGGCGGCGGGCAAGACGTCTTCACCGTCGAACTGCCAATGCGGATAGTCCGTCGAGAACAGCAGGATATCGTCCGAGCCGATGTGCTCCATGATCCGGGCCAGCATCTCCGGGTGCGTCGCGGGGGCATCGACGGGCTGCAGCGTGAAGCGCACGTGGTCCTTCACAATCTCGCCCGGCGCACGATCGAGCCACGGCACCTCGGGGCGCACGCCGCGCCAAGTCTTGCCGGTGCGCCAGATCCATTGCGGCAGCCATGTGAAGCCCGATTCGATCGCCACCACCTTGAGCCCTGGATGCTTCTGGAACACGCCCTCGGCGACCAGGCTGAGGAGCTGCGTCTCGAAGGCGCCAGACTGGGCCACGTAGTCCTCGACCCGGTAGGAAGGCCAGCCGGCGTAGGTGGGTGCCACCCGGTAGGTGCTGCCGGCGTGGATGCCGACCGCGAGCCCATGCTTCTCGCAGGCAGCGAACAACGGCCAGTTGGCCCGGCGCCCAAGCGGCGCCTCACCCATGGCCAGGAACAGCGCCTGGACAAAGCGCTTGTCCGGCGCCACGCGCTCAATCTCGCGCAGTGACAGCTCGACGTCATGCAGCGGCAGCAGAATCGAGGCGCGCAGGCGCGGCTCGGCGTCGAGCAGCTCCTTGGCCACCCAATCGTTGATCGCCGCGCACAAGGCCGCCGCCATGTCGTTATTGAAGAGCGCCACGGCGCCGTGGATCGGATTGCAGAGCGCGTACCTGAGATCGAACCGGTCGAGAACGTGGGCGCGGATGCGGTCCGGCCCGGCTGCCGCCTCGCCTGGCGCCGGCCGCCAGTCAGGCCGCGCCGACAGCGGCGACGTTGACGGATAGCTCGACATGCCGAACGGCAGCTTGTCGATGTGACGGTTGGTGATCTGGTCGCACCAGTACTCGTCGAGATACGGCAACAGCGCCGGCACGCTGGGCAGGGCCGGGTGCAGGTCGCAATCGATGGCGCCCGCCACAGGGATTGGCATGGTTCTTCTTGTCCGCGTTTCCTCAAGCGCAACTATGCGCAGAGTTTGCGCCTTGCGCCAACATCGGCGATCCCCGCAACAAGCGCTTGTCAGGGCTGATATGCTCGCGAGACATAATGGGCAGATGCGGATTAGGCCGTCTGCTGCGGCGCCCGGCTCGCCGCGGCGCGGCTAGTCGGGCCCCGCAGCAGGCCTGATTGTTTCTCCGGTCCCTGGCGCCGTTTTTGGCCGTCGCTGTGGCATGGTCTCGGGATCGGGCAGCCAGCGCATGGCCATCACCTGCCCGGCCAGGGTCTTGTCGATGCTGGGGCCGATCAGGCGCGTGAAGGCAGTGGCGAGCTGGCGGTACTCATCCTCGCAGCCAATGGCGCGCTCCACCGGGAGGTAGCCCTTGCTGACAATGTCGTCGAACAATTGCGCGTCGGCGCCAAAAGCGATGCACAACAGGTTGTAGAAGCGCACGGCCGGCGCCCCATGGGTATTGGAGAAGTCCTTGAGCTGCAAGGTCAGCTGCGGCCTGAGATCCGACTTGAACTGGTAGGCCGCGCCGCCGATCAGACGCCGGGCCTCATCCGGCCCGAGGTGCAGCATCAGGTAGGCCGAGAACTGATCGGCAGCATCCTCCTCGCGCCCGAGGACCGGCACATCGAGCAGCGCGAAGACGACGTGGCCGAGCTCGTGGAAGAACACGTCCACCAGCGGCCCGACCAGGGCATCGACCGGCGTCACGCCCTCGGGCGTCGTCGCCGCCGGCACGTTGCGCCAGATCTCGTCCAGGTACTCGTAGCAGACGGTGACGTTGCCACCGCCGGAATAGGCATTGGCGACGCCGTCGCAACTCTCCGTCTTCATGAGCACGCGCTTCGGCAGACGGAACGGGGCGAGGAACGCCTGCAGCTTCTCCAGCACCTGACGGCTTTTCAGCAGCTCATAGAGCGGCTGATGCACCGGGTCCTTGGGCGGCAGGTAGGCAATGTCGATCTGGCGCGGCTCGGCCGCCTCGGCACGTGCAAGGCCGGCTGGTGGGCCCCCTGCCGGCATTGACAGGAGCGAGCACGCCAGCGCCAGCGCAGCACGCGGGCTGCTGTGTTGCGCCGGCCTGCTCGCCTCTTTCAAGCGAGTGCGCACGGACCAGGGCGCAGGCTAACGCTTGCTGCGGCCCTTGCAGTACGCGCGGCACTGCTCGGCCGGCCAGCGCCGCACATTGGCGCAGTTCTGGAAGCAGGCGCTGCTGCCGCGCTGCGCGACGGCCTGGCCGCCAACGCCGATCCACTGCTGCACCGGAGCGTCGGCAAGGGCGATCGCACCGGCGAGCGCGAGAATGGCGAGAAGGGTCTTCATAGGCTCTCTCCCTGTGATCCCCGGATGGGAGCCTGTAGGGTAGGTGCGCGCCACGCGGGCACAATCAGGGGAATGCCGGTTGCGGTCGGAGGGCGCACCTGAGGCGGGCGGCCCCATAATGCCCCGCCAGCGCCTCGCCCACTCCCCGCGTCGCGCCCCGCCAGCTCAAAATAGAAATGTCCTCTTCCTCGGCCATGTGGAGATGACCGACCTCCGCTCGACCCGGCCTACGCCGCCTTCTTCGGGGCGGCGATCTCGGCCAGCTCGCGGACCAGCCAGCGGACGCCTGCCAGGCGCTCCGCCGGCGTCGGCCACTCGGCCTTGTAGACCAGCTTGTGGTCGGGCTGGAGGCGGGCAGCGCTCTTGTACTTGGCGACGAAGGCGACCAGACCCTGCGGATTGGCGAACTGGTTCTTGCGGAAGGTGATGACCGCGCCCTTGGGGCCGACATCGACGTTCTGCAGGCCACCCTGCTTGGCGTAGGCCTTGATCTCGACCACGTCGAGCAGGTGGCCCACCTCCTCGGGCAGTTCGCCGAAGCGGTCCACCAGCTCGGCGGCGAAGCGGTCAATATCGGACCGCATCTCCAGCTTGGACAGGCGCCGATAGAGGCCAAGACGAAGCTGCAGGTCGGCAACGTACGTATCCGGAATGAGCACGGGCGTGCCGAGCGAGATCTGCGGGCTCCACTGGTCGGCCACCTCGCCCATGTCGCCGCCCTTGAGGGCCGCCACCGCCTCCTCCAGCATCGACTGGTAGAGCTCGAAGCCGACCTCGCGGATGTGGCCGGATTGCTCATCGCCCAAGAGATTGCCGGCACCGCGGATATCGAGGTCGTGGCTGGCGAGCGAGAAGCCCGCGCCCAGCGTGTCGAGCGACTGCAGCACCTTGAGGCGCTTCTCGGCGCCCTCAGTGAGCTTCTTGCGCTCCGGCGTGGTGAAGTAGGCGTAGGCGCGCGTCTTGGAGCGGCCGACGCGGCCGCGCAGCTGATACAGCCCGGCCAGGCCGAACATATCGGCGCGGTGCACGATCAGCGTGTTGGCGTTCGGCACGTCGAGGCCGGATTCGACGATCGCGGTGGAGAGCAGGACGTCGTACTTGCCCTCGTAGAACGCCGTCATCACGTCCTCGAGGGTGGTGGGCGGCATCTGGCCGTGGGCGACGGCGACCTTCAGCTCCGGGGTATTCTCGTTGAGGAACTCGTGCACGTCGGGGAGGTCGGCGATGCGCGGCACCACGTAGAAGGTCTGGCCGCCGCGGTAGCGCTCGCGGCGCAGGGCCTCGCGGATGATCACCGGATCGAACGGGCTGATGTACGTGCGCACGGCGAGGCGATCGACCGGCGGGGTGGCGATGACGGACATCTCGCGCACGCCGGACAGGGCAAGCTGCAGGGTGCGCGGGATCGGCGTCGCGGTGAGGGTGAGGACATGCACCTCCTCGCGCAGCTGCTTCAGCCGCTCCTTGTGGCCGACGCCGAAGTGCTGCTCCTCATCGACGATGATGAGACCCAGGCGGGCGAAATCGATGCCCTTGCCGAGGAGCGCGTGGGTCCCGACCACGATGTCGATGCTGCCGTCCTTGAGACCGGCCTTGACGGCGGCGAGGTCCTTGGACGCCACCAGGCGCGAGGCCTGGGCGATGCGCACCGGCAGGTCGGCAAAGCGCTTGGTGAAGGTGGCGAAGTGCTGGCGCGCCAGCAGCGTTGTGGGCACCACCACCGCCACCTGCAGGCCAGCCATGGCGGCGACGTAGGCGGCGCGCAAGGCAACCTCGGTCTTGCCGAAGCCGACGTCGCCGCACACCAGCCGGTCCATGGGCCTGCCGGAAGCCAGGTCCTCCATCACCGCCTGGATGGAAGCGTCCTGGTCCTCCGTCTCCTCGTAGGGGAAGCGGGCCACGAACTCGTCGTACTCTCCCGCCGGCGGCTGGATCACCGTGCCCTCGCGCAGCTGCCGCAGGGCGGCCACCTTGATCAGCTCCGAGGCGATCTCGCGGATGCGCTGCTTCAGGCGCGCCTTGCGGCTCTGCCAGCCGACGCCACCGAGCTTGTCGAGCTGGGCGTCGCCGCCCTCGCCGGAGCCGTAGCGCGACAGCAGCTCGATGTTCTCGACGGGGAGGAACAGCTTGTCGCCGCCGGCGTAGCCGATCTCCAGGCAGTCATGCGGAGCGCCGAGCGCAGTGATGGTGGTGAGGCCATCGAAGCGGCCGATGCCGTGGTCGGCATGCACGACGAGATCGCCGACCGAGAGGCTGGTCGCCTCGGTGATGAGGTCAGCTGCCTTCCTGGTCCGGCGGCGCGGCCGGATCAGGCGGTCGCCCAGGATGTCCTGCTCGGCGATGACGGCAAGGTCGGGCGTCTCGAAGCCCTGCTCCAGGCCCAGGACGGCATAGGCCGCAATACCGGCGGGCAGCGCCAACGCCTCGTCGTAGCTCTCAACCTTGCGCGCGTCCTTGAAGTCGTGCTCGGCCAAGAGCGTCGCCAGCCGCTCGCGGGCGCCGGCGGTGTAGGCGGCGAGGATCACCCGCTTGCCGTCGTTCTGAAGGCGCCGGGTGTGAGCGATGGTGGATTGGAACACGTTGCCGCTCTCGCTCGCCCGCTCGGCAGCGAACACGCGCCCCGTTCGCCCGTCCATGGAGCGTACCGTGCCGCGTACCTCGGGCTTCTCGAACGGGGTGAGCGCCCGCACCAGGCGCTCGTCGAGCCGCTGCCCCCACTCGTCAGCGGTGAGGAACATCGCCTCCGGCGATACCGGCTTGTAGGGTGCGGCGCCGAAGGTCTGCGCCTCCAGGCCCTCCGCGCGCGCCTCGTAGTGATCGCGGATCAGCTCCAGGCGCTGGCTCACCGCCTCGTCGGCGAGGTGATCGAAGCTCACCGGGGCGCCGGGCAGGTAATCGAACAAGGTCTCGACGTGCTCGTGGAACAGCGGCAGCCAGTGCTCCAAGCCGGGATAGCGATGACCGGCGCTCACCGCCTCATACAGCGGATCGTCGGTCTTCACCGGGCCGAACATCTCGATGTAGCGGCGGCGGAACAGCTTCTCGGCCGCCTCGCCGAACGCGACCTCGCTGATCGGCAGCAGGCTGAAGCGCTGGACGAGACGGGTGGTGCGCTGGGTGTCGGGGTCGAACGCCTTGATGTGCTCCAGCGTGTCGCCGAAGAAGTCGAGGCGCACGGGCGTGGCCCGCCCTGGCGGGAACACATCGAGGATGCCGCCGCGCACGGCGTATTCGCCGGGCTCCATGACGGTGCCGCTGCGGGTGAAGCCGGCCAGGTTGAGGCGCTGGGTGAGCTGGCCCATGTCGAGGCGCTGGCCCGGCGCGATCGTCTTGATCGAGCGACGGATGAACTCGCGCGGGGCGACGCGCTGCAGGATGGCGTTGACAGTGGTGAGGACCAGCGTCGGGTCCTTGCGGCTGGTGGCGGCCAACCGCGCGAGTGCCTCGACACGCTTGGAGACGATCTCGCTGTTGGGGCCAATGCGGTCGTACGGCACCGTGTCCCAGGCGGGGAACTGGATCACTCGCACCTTGGGAGCGAAGAACGCCAAGCCCTCGGCGACCGCCTCCATGCGGCGGTCGTCGCGGGCGACATGCAGGAGCGCCGGCGCCTCCTTGGAGACGGCCACCGCCTCCTCGGCAAGGCGCGCCAGCACCCGCGGCACGAGGCCGTCCGGCACGCCGGTCAGCGTCTCGCGGCCACGCAGAGCGGCGGGTGCTTCGCTGCGGTGTTTATCCTTCGTCTGCGCTTGCGCCATCTCACTCTATTCTTTGGGCTTGCACCCTCATTCCAGGCCATGGAAGACGCGCAACTGGCCGATCAGCGCGGCGTGCTCGCCGGCCGGCGCGACCTCGGGGTGCATGATCATGTCGTAGAGCGTCGGGTCGGGAATGAACAGGAGTTGCTCGAAGGCGGTCAACCCCTCAGGCGGCATGTCGGCCAGCCGCGCCTGAGCAAAACGGCCGATCAACCAGTCCATCTCCTTGTTGCCTCGGTGCTGGGCGCGAAAAGAGGCGCGCCGCCGGCGTGTCTCGACGTCGTCGGTCATGGAAGATCTGTGTTGTTGGCAGGCGGCCGCTTGACGGGCGCTCATCGCGCCGCCAACGTCGCCCTCAAGACCGTTCATATAGTCCTGCTGGCGCCGAGAGGAAAGCGCCGATGGGCGAATGGCGAATGGCCAATCGCGAACGGCCACTCCCCATTCGCCGCTCGCAATTCGCCATTCGCCCCTTGGGAACCCATGCGGCCCGCGATCCTCAACCCGCTGTTTGCCTCGGCGACCAGCCTCGCCGGGATCGGGCCGCGCATGATGCTGCTGCTCAAGAAGGCGCTGCGGCTGCCGCCAGCGGTGACCGAGCCGCGCGTGATCGATCTGATCTGGCATACGCCCGCCGGCGTCATCGACCGACGGGCCACGCCCACGATCGCCGCGGCCGTACCGGGCACCATCGCCACGCTGGCGGTGCGGGTGCTCCGGCATCGCGGTCCGCCGCACGGCAACTCCAAGGCGCCCTACAAGGTGGGCTGCGAGGACGAGACCGGGCATATCGATCTGGTGTTCTTCCACGCCGACCCG
>DASURA010000112.1:0-14737 GCA_036280295.1 Hyphomicrobiaceae bacterium | reverse complement strand
CACCAGCACCGGCTCCAGCTGAACCCGCGATCCGTCCGTCAGCACCACGCCGCCGGCCGAGCGGATGGCGGCAACGGAGCGGATCAGGTGCTGGTTCATGCCCATGCGTCCGGTGACGCCGTTCATGACCACGCCGAGACTGCGCTGGCTCATGGCTCTTGCCTTCTCCCCAGGGCCGGACCCAAAACGATGGCGCGGATGCGGTTTCCGCGCTCCTCTTATACAGTAACTGGTTAGTTACTTAAGCGCGGTGGGTGTGCGCGGTCAATCCCCTGCCTGCCGCGGCAGGCGGCACGCAATCGGGCGGGGATATCCCACAGCGGGGGCTCCGCCTCCACGTGCGCTAACTCGCGGGAACTCGTCACCTTTGCCTGAGCCCGTTGAGGACGAGATCCACCACATGCGCGACGCGCTGGTTGAGTGCGCGCTCATCCTTCAGGCTACCGTCGAATACGACCGTGAGGGTGTGCAGGTTGGAGAGATAGAAGTAGCAGAGCGAGGCAATCGAGATGTAGAGCTGCAGCGGATCGATGCCGGGGCGGATCAATCCGCGCTTTACGCCCCGCTCCAGGATCCGGCCCACAGTGGCAACGACTGGGGAGTTCATGTTGCCGATCTGGCGTGAGCGCTTGATGTGCTTGGCCTTGTGCAGGTTCTCCGTGTTGAGCAGAGCGATGAACTCGGGCGTGGCGAGGAAATAGCCCCAGGTGAACCGCACCAGTCGCTCGATGGCGGCGAGCGGCTCCATGTCCTCCAGCCGCAGCTCCTGCTCGGCCTCGCGGATGTCGCGGTAGGCCGCCTCCAGCGCTTCCAGGTAGAGCGCGTCCTTGTTGCCGACGTGGTAGTAGAGCATGCGCTTGTTGGTGCGGGCCGCCTTGGCAATGCGGTCGACCCGCGCGCCGCTGTAGCCGCAGCGGGCAAACTCCGCGCGTGACGCCTTCAGGATGCGCTGCTTGGTGGCCTCCGCGTCGCGCACGGCGGGACGGGCTGGCGGGCGGCGTTTGCGCTCATTGCGCGGCGGCGCAGCCTCCTGGTCACTTTCGGCGTCCGGCTTCATGGCGGTCACGAGGGCTTTGCTCCTGCAGCAGGCAGGCGGGCGGCAGGCGAGGCCGCCATACAGCGCCGCTTACCCTCAATGCGCAATTCTCGAAAAAATCCAAGAAAATTCCAATTGTTGCGCTCCACAATCGGCGACAGACTTGCGCACCCGCGCGTCTGCAGCGTTGGGAGCTTGCCCTCACCATCAGCAAGCCTTGCAGAGGTTTCATGATGCCACGCGACGAAAGCACGGGCGCCAAACCCGCTCCCGCCCCGGTCTGCGAGACGTCGCAGCAGGACCGGCGCCGGTTTCTGGAGGAGGCCACCCGGCTGGCGCTCGAATCGGTGGAGAACGGCTGGGGCGGGCCGTTCGGCGCGGTGATCGTCAGGGACGGCGAGATCATCGGGCGCGGCCAGAACCGCGTGCTGCTCACCGGCTGCCCGGTGTTCCATGCCGAGATCACGGCCATCATGGATGCCTGCCAGCGTCTCAATCCGAAGGCGCTGCCGGGGAGCGGCTCTGGCCCGGGTGCATATGTCGGCACCACGCTGGAGCTGATCCCGCGCGAGCCGGGCTCGCCCGATCCGGCGCCCGCGCGCGCCCGCATGCTCAAGGGCTGCCGGATTTACGTCAACGCCGCGCCGTGCCCGATGTGCATGAGCGCCATCTACTGGGCGCGCCTCGACGCCCTGGTGTTCGGCACCACCCTGGAGGACGCGCAGGCGATCGGCTTCGACGATGCCTTCCAATACGCGGACTTCGCCAAGCCCTGGGACCAGCGGCGCATCCCGGTGACGGCCGGAGCAGAGCGCGACACCGCGCTTGCGGCGTTCGACGCCTGGACGCGCAAGGCGGACAATCATCCGTATTGAGGATCGCTCGGCTCGCCGGCACGACCAGGAGCAGCCTCCCGGCCGTGCCGTCAGCGCCTCGGTACGCGCAACGCTAACCACGGGCGCACGCTCAGTCAGCGACACCATCAGTTAACTCTGTGTGAAAGGCCGCCGGCTCCCCGCACGTCGGCGGCAGTTCGCGCACGGCGCGTTGCAATTAGCCAACGCGGCCGGCGGACCAAGACGCCGGCCCAGACAAGGCACAGAGGCGTTGCGTCGCGCACGGCAGCGCTGACGTTGTGCTTGACTCGCCGGTCAATGAGGTTTCAGATACTCGTAATTCGCGTACATGAAGCGCATCAGGAAACGCCCCGAGCCGCCGCTGTGCTGACCCGCTGTGGCTGGATCAAGAACCAATGCGGCATCGGCAAACTGTCGTTGCCATCGTCGCCGACCTCAAGGGGAGGGACAAGACCTTGGCGAAGACTCTCGAACAGGTGCTGCAGGGCGCCGGCAATATCGCCCGCTACCTGCGCAACATCCAGCTCGGTCCCAATGTCTATCCGGGGGTGCCGGCCGAGTACACCAATTGGCGCGACGAGCAGCAGTCCTGGCAGAAGACCTGCGTGCTCTTCAACCAGTCCTACCACATGGCGGACCTGGCGCTGGAGGGCCCTGACGCCCTGAAGTTGCTCACTCGGCTCGGCGTCAACACCTTCGCCAGCTTCAAGGTCGATACCGCCAAGCAGTTCGTGCCCTGTTCGCCCGAGGGCTACGTCATCGGCGACGTGATCCTTTTCCACCTCGCCCCGAACAGCTTCAACCTCGTCGGCCGCATCCCGGTGCTCAACTGGGTGCGCTTCCACGCCGAGACCGGCGGCTACAACGTCAAGGCGACCCTCGACGAGCGTTCCGCCGCTCGCCCCGATCCCTTCGGCCGCAAGAGCTACCGCTTCCAGATCCAAGGCCCCAACGCCGTCAAGGTGATGGAGAAGGCGACGGGCAAGCCGGCACCGGAGCTCAAGTTCTTCCACATGACAACGGTCTCGATCGCCGGCAAGCCTGTGCGCGCGCTGCGCCACGGCATGGCGGGGCAGGCGGGCTACGAGCTGTTCGGGCCGTACTCGGATTACGACGCCGTGCACACCGCGCTGGTGAAGGCCGGCGAGGACTTCGGCATGAAGCTGTGCGGCGGCCGCGCCTACTCGTCGAACACGCTGGAATCCGCCTGGATCCCCTCGCCGCTGCCCGCGATCTATACGAGCCCGGGCATGAAGGCCTACCGCGAGTGGCTCAGCGCCGACTGCTACGAGGCCAAGGCCTCCATCGGTGGCAGCTACGTCTCCGACAACATCGAGGACTACTACCTGACGCCGTGGGATCTCGGCTACGGCTTCATGGTCAAGTTCGACCACGACTTCATCGGCCGCGAGGCGCTGGAGAAGACCGCCAAGGGGCCGCACCGCAAGAAGGTGACGCTCGCGCTCGATACGGAGGACGTGCTCAAGGCGATCGGCTCGCAGCTGGAAACCGGTGACCGCGCCAAGTTCATGGAGTTTCCGTCGGCGGTCTACTCCATGCATCCGTTCGACCTGGTGAAGGGCGACGGCAAGCCGGTCGGCGTCTCCACCTGGATCGGCTACAGCTCCAACGAGCGGCGCATGCTGACGCTCGCCATCCTCGACGCCGAGTGGGCCGAGCCCGGCAAGCGCGTCACCTTCGTGTGGGGCGAGCCCGATGGCGGCAGTGCCAAGCCGGCCGTCGAGCGGCATGCGCAGATTGAGCTCAACGCCACTGTCAGCCCCGCGCCGTATGTCGAGGTTGCCCGCAAGCAGTATGCGGGCAGCACCGGCTGGCGCGCCGCTTGACGCCTCGTCCGGCCTCTCGCTCTGTGCCCGCACCACCGGGCGATGAGGCCGGACTTTCCCTTTCCGCGCGCGCCCACACGCCGCAACGCCTGCGAAGCGCCGTGGCGAGGGCGGATTGCATGCCCGGACGACGCGAGTTGCGGGCAAGAACCGAAGTTGGGGTAATCCATGTCTCCCTCAGACCGCCGCCCAGACAGCATCCTCGAGGCTGAAGCCGCCGGCGCCGCAACGAGCCAGGGGGCCGCGCAACGGCTGGCCACGCTGATCGGCACCTACTCGATCGAGATGACGGCCAAGGACGTCGATGCGCTGCGCGACGCCAAGGAGGTCATTCCGCAGGGCACGTCAGTCTCCGTTACCTTTTTGGCCGGCGAGACCGCGCCGGCGCGGGTGGCGGCCGCCGGGCTTGCGAAGAGCTGCGGCTTCCATCCGCGTCCACACATCTCGGCGCGGCGCCTCGCTTCGGTCGAGGAGCTGGAGAGCTTCCTCGCGGCGCTTGCCCGCGAGGCCGAGATCGACCGTGCGTTCGTAGTGGCGGGCGACCTGGCGACGCCGGCCGGCCCCTACTTCGACGCGCTGGCCGTGATCAAGAGCGGCCTGCTCGGCAAGTACGGCATCCGCAATGTCGGCATCTCCGGATATCCGGAGGGGCATCCGGACTTCTCGGCCGAGACGCTCTGGCAGGCGCTGCGCGACAAGCACCAGGCGCTCAGCGATCTCGGCCACAGCACCGAGATCATCACCCAGTTCGGCTTCGACGCGAAGCCGGTGCTCGACTGGCTGGCGCAGCTGCGCGCCATGGGTATCACCGCACCGGTTCGTGTGGGCGTGCCCGGGCCGGCCAGCGTCAAGACGCTGTTGCGTTTCGCCGCCCGCTGCGGCGTGGGCGCCTCGGCGTCGGTGATGGCCAAATACGGCGTCTCCATCGTCAACCTGCTGAACACGGCCGGCCCCGACGCGCTGATCACCGAGCTGGCCGCCAGCATCGATCCGGCCCGGCATGGCGATGTACGCCTCCACCTCTACCCCTTCGGCGGCCTCGCCAAGACCGCCAGGTGGGTGAGCGCGTATGCGTCGAGGCTTCCCGCCAGGTAGGCCATGGCTGCGACAAAGGCTTGCCGGTGCGATTCCGGCGCTTGTCATCGCATCCATCTCTCGGAGGAGGCAGAGTGGGACTTGCCCCATCGCGGCATTGACAAGGCGCTGAGCTTCACGCATGTGAAGTCCGTCCCACCTTTGCAGGTCAAGTGAGCCGTGACGGCAGCCGTCAAATCCGCCTCGCGCACCATCGAGATCGTTGAGCTCATCGCCCGCCAGGGCCCGGCCACGGCGCGCGAGCTGTCGCGTGCCACGCAGATTCCGGAAAGCAGCCTCTCATATCTCCTGGCCACGCTGGTCGAGCGCGACTGGCTGTGCAGCCTGGGCGACCGTACCTATGCGCTGGGCTCTGCGCTCTCGCGTCTTGCCGCCGGCGCCGCGCCTACCCCGGCGGAGCGTCGGCGCGCCCAGCTCAAGCTGGTCGCCCGCGCCACGGGCGAGACCGCCTCGCTGTTCATCCGACGTGATAACGAGATCGAGGCGATCGAGGTCGAGCTATCGAGCCAGCTGCTGCGCTTCACCCCAGAGAAGGGCATGCGCGTGCCGTCACACAGCTTTGCCGGCGGCAAGGCGCTGCTGGCCAGGATGAATGAAAAAGCCTTGGAGAAGTACTTCGCCACCAGCACCCGCACCCGCTTCACGCCGTCCACCCTGGTCGACGAGGCCGCGCTCCGGCGCGACATCGCCGAGACTCGCAGGCGCGGCTACGCGGTTGCGCTGGAGGAGCATACCGTCGGCATCGTTGGGCTGGGAGTTGCCGCTGATGACCAGTTCTCCCTGAGCGTCGCCGTCCCCACTGCCCGCTTTGACACTGCCTTCGAGCAACTCGCGGCCAGGACTCTGCTCGAGGCAGCCAGGGCGATGGCGGAGTGAGCGAGCGGCTTTACTCCGCCCGCACGGCGCGGAGCGGCTCTTCCTGGCTGCGTCATCCCGCCTGGACCCGCAAGGGCACTGCGGGCGCTAGCGGCGCGGCTAGCTCGAAGTCGGCGTGGCGGTCAGCGACCGCGCGAGGGCGCGCTCGGCGGAGTTGAGGGTGTTGACGAGCAGCATGGTGACGGTCATCGGCCCGACGCCACCGGGCACCGGGGTAATGTAGGACGCCCGGCTGCGCACGCCCTCGAAGTCGCAATCGCCCACCAGCTTGCCGGTCGGCAGCCGGTTGATGCCGACATCGATCACCACTGCGCCGCTCTTCACCATCGGCGCCAGGATGAGGTTGGGGCGGCCGGCGGCGACCACCAGGATGTCGGCGAGGATGGTGTACTGGGCCAGGTTGGCGGTCTTCACATGGCAGATCGACACCGTCGCCTCGCGCTGCAGCAGCATCAGGGCCATCGGCTTGCCGACGATGTTGCTGGCGCCCACCACCACGGCGTTGCGCCCGGCGATCTCGATGCCCTGGTGGTCGAGCAGCTTCATGACGCCGTAGGGCGTGCACGGGGGGAACACCGTGTTGCCGGCGACCAGCCCGCCAACGTTGTAGAGGTGAAAGCCGTCGACATCCTTGTCGGCATCGATGGCGCCAAGAACGCGCTTAAGGTCGAACGACTTCGGCAGCGGCAGCTGCACCAGGATGCCGTCGACCGTAGGATCGGCGCACAGCGTCGCGATGGTGTCGAGCACCTCTGACTGGGGCACGGTTGCCGGAAACAACAGGCGCCGGGAACGGATCCCCACCTCGTCGCAGGCGCGTATCTTGTTGCGCACGTAGACTGCCGATGCCGGGTCCTCGCCCACCATGATGACCGCGAGTCCCGCCGGCCGGCCGAGGCGCTCCGTAAGGTCGGCCGCGCGCTGCCGGCATTCGCGCCGGACGCTGTCTGCGACCGCCTTGCCGTCGATGATCCTGGCCGTCACGCTGTTACCCTTCTCTGGTCGGGAGCGCCCGCTAGTGCGATGATCGAGAAGTCCGCTACATCCGCGCGGCTAGGTGGTGCGGCGGATTTCTCGATCTGAATCGCACTAGCAAACAATATGTTGCCTAGTGGCCTTCAGATCGCGAAATTCGTTCCAACCTTGTGGCGTTCTGAGACGAATTTCGCGATCAGGACCCTAGGCGCTGCCTTCGTTCCCTGTCGAGCCAAGCTGTCGTACTCTTCGATCCGCCGAAGCGAAAGAAGTGAAGTCCAGCGCCGGCGCCGGAATGATCGCCAAGGCTCGATGCGAGTGCGGCAATGACTTTCGTCAGCAATATGCCCGCAAAGCGCCATCATCAATGAGGTGCCCTGACGCGCCAGCGCTAGCAAGGAGGCCCGGCGCCGTACAGCATTGCGAATTTCGCGAGCCGCCGGAGGGTCGCGCGCTGCGCGGGCACGCCGGAGCCCACAGTCGGCTGGATAGCGGGCACAGGCGCCGGTATGAGAAGGTTTCAGGTGTCTGGGATCAGGTTTCAGGAAAGCACGCCGGTGCCGGTGCCGGTGCCCTGAAACCTGATCCCTGAAACCTCGCGAGACGACCGCTTAACGCCATTCCGAGAACCGCCATGACCCCCACCATCCTCACCTGCGCCGTCACCGGCACCTTCCCGACGCGGCAGCACAATCCGAATTTGCCGGTGACGCCCCAGGAGATCGCTGATGCCTGCATCGGCGCGGCAAAGGCGGGTGCCGCGGTCTGCCATATCCACGTGCGCGATCCGGCCACCGGCGCGCCCAGCATGGAGCATGCCTACTACCGCGAGGTGGTCTCTCGTCTCAGGGCCAGCGAGACCGACCTCGTCATCAACCTGACCACCGGCCCTGGCGGGCGCTACGTGCCGAGCGACGACGAGCCGGCCAAGGCGGCGTCGGCGACGACGCTGACGACGCCCGCCGCGCGCATCGCCCACGTGCTCGAATTGAAGCCGGAGATCTGCACGCTTGATCTCAACACCATGTGGTTCGGCGGCGGCGCGGTGATCAACTCGCCGCGCAACATCGCCATCATGGCCGAGGGCATCTACGCCGCCGGCGTGCGGCCGGAGCTGGAGGTGTTCGACACCGGCGATATCGTGCTTGCCAACGAGCTGGTGGCCGCCGGCACCTTGCGCATGCCGGCGCTGTTCCAGCTCTGCACCGGCATCAAGTACGGCATGCCGTCGACCCCGGAGATGATGGCGCTCGCCAAGTCGATGCTGCCGAAGGACAGCCTGTGGGCGGCCTTCGGTCCCGGCCGGCATGCCTTCGCCATGCTGGCGCAGGCGTTCACGCTGGGCGGCCACTGCCGCATCGGCATGGAGGATACCGTGCACCTGTCGCGCGGCGTCCCGGCCCCCTCCAACGCCGCCCTGGTCGAGAAGGCCGTCCGCATCATCACCGAGCTCGGCGGCCGTCCCGCCACCCCGGCCGAGGCCCGGCAGATCCTAGGGCTGCGGCGGTGATCCGTAGGGTGCAATAAGCGAAGCGCATTGCACCGAGCAACCGCGATGGCATGCGCACCGGTGGTCTCGGTGCAACGCGGCTGCGCCTTGTTGCACCCTACGCATTACCAATTCGTCGAGACGTACTGCGTTTCCAGGAACTCCATCATACCTTCGTGGCCGCCCTCGCGCCCGACGCCGGACTGCTTCATGCCGCCGAACGGCGCCGCGGGGTCGGAGACGAGGCCGCGGTTCAGGCCGATCATGCCGAAGTCGAGCTGCTCGGAGACGCGCAGGCCGCGGCCCATGTCCCTGGTGTAGAGATAGGCCACCAGGCCGTAGATCGTGTCGTTGGCGCGGCGGACGACCTCGCCCTCGTCCGTGAAGGTCTGCAACGACGCCACCGGCCCGAAGATCTCCTCGGTCAGCATCTTGGCGCCATCGGGGACATTGGTGAGCACGGTCGCCGGGTAGAAGAAGCCGGTACCCTCGGGTGCCTGGCCGCCGGTCAGCACCTTGGCGCCCTTGGCGACGGCATCGTCGACCAGCTCGATCACCTTGTCGCGGCCCTCTGCGTTGACCAGAGGGCCAAGCGCCACGCCGTCGTCGAGGCCATTGCCCATCTTCAGTGCCGACATCTTGGCAGTGAGCTTTGTGCTGAACTCGTCGGCAACCTTCTCATGCACGTAGAAGCGGTTGGCCGCCGTGCACGCCTCGCCCATGTTGCGCATCTTGGCGACCATCGCGCCCTCGATCGCCGCATCGACATCGGCATCCTCGAAGACGATGAACGGCGCATTGCCGCCCAGCTCCATCGCGGTCTTGAGCACGTTGTCGGCGGCGCTGTGCAGCAGCTTGCGGCCGACCTCGGTCGAGCCGGTGAACGAGACCACGCGCACGCGCGGATCGTGCAGCATGTGCTCGACCACCGCACCCGAGCGGCGCGAGGGGAGTACGTTGACGACTCCCGCCGGCACGCCCGCCTCCTCCAGGATTGGCATCAGCGCCAGCATCGTCAGCGGCGTCTCCGAGGCCGGCTTCAGCACAACCGGGCAGCCGGCGGCGAGCGCCGGTCCGATCTTGCGCGTCGCCATTGCGGCGGGGAAGTTCCACGGCGTCACCAGCACGGCGATGCCCGCCGGCTTGTGGTGCACGAGAATGCGCGCGCCGGAGGCCGGCGCCATGCCGTTCTGGCCGAGATTGCGCACCGCCTCCTCGGCGCTCCAGCGGAAGAACTCGGCCGCGTAGGCCACCTCGCCGCGCGAATCCGACAGCGCCTTGCCGTTCTCGATGGTGATGAGCTTTGCCAGCCGCTCGGCGTCGCGCATGATGAGGTCGTACGCCTTGCGCAGGATCTCACCCCGCTCGCGCGGCTTCCTGGCGGCCCACGGCCCGAACGCGGCGGCGGCGGCATCAATGGCGGCCTGGGCGTCGGCGACCGATCCGCTGGCCACCGAGGCGATGGCCTGCTCGGTCGCCGGGTCGATCACGTCGAAGCGCTGGCTATCAGAGGACTTGCGCCACTGGCCGCCGATCCACAGATCGGTCGGCACGTTGGCAAGGAGGTTGTCGTACGCGGCCATGATGGTTCTCCGTCTCGCGGGCGGGTCGTTTTGGCGGCATCATGCACCAGATGGCGATGCTTTGCGAGCTTGGCGCACCAGGCTCCAGAGGGTGGGAAGCAGCCCCTATGCGATGGCCGTCGCTGGATGGGGATGAGTCTCCGCGTCCCGGTCCGATTGTCCGGGTCAGGTCCGGCGAGTTGGCGCCGGACCCTGAGGGTCATCCGGAAGGCGGCGGTATAGGGCCGTGGGCCGATGATCTCTGTCCTGCGCTCCGGCTCGGGCGCTGCGAACAAGGGTATGCCCGGTCACGGCCCAGCCGGCCCATCACGGCCTTGTGATGACGGGGCGCCGTATTCCCTGGCCTGGTTCTAAACTACAAATGACGTATCCGACGCAAATCAGATCGGAGGAGGAGCGCTGTGGCGACGCTACGAGTGAACGGACAAGACCGCGCCTTTGACGGAGATCCGTCGATGCCGCTGCTGTGGTACTTGCGTGACGAATTGGGCCTGACGGGCACCAAGTTCGGCTGCGGTGCCTCGCTGTGCGGCAGCTGCACCGTGCACGTCAACGGCGAGGCAGTGCGCGCCTGCGTAACGCCGATGTCGGAGCTCGCCGGCAAGTCCGTCACCACCATCGAGGGGCTGAGCGCCAAGGGCAACCATCCGGTGCAGGTGGCCTGGCGCGATCTGGGCGTGCCGCAGTGCGGCTACTGCCAAGCCGGGCAGATCATGCAGGCGGCGGCATTCCTGGCCAAGACACCGGGGCCGACGGACGCCCAGATCTCCGAGGCGATGTCGGGCAACATCTGTCGCTGCGGCTGCTACCAGCGTATCCACGCGGCCGTGCGCGCCGCCGCCAAGGGGGTGTGACATGACAGAGCTCAACACCCATGGCAAAATCGAGATCATCAACGTCAGCCGGCGCGGCCTGCTCAAGGGTGTCGCCGCCACCGGTGCTTTCGCGCTGGCGGTGCAGATCCCCGGCGTGAAAGGCGCGCTGGCGGACTATCCGACCGGCGCCACGGCCATGGCGCACGGCACGGTCAACAATCCGAAGGTGTTCATCTCCATCGCCGGCGACGGCACGGTGAGCATCATTGCCGCCCGCGCCGAGATGGGCAACGGTGCCGCCCGTACGGCGCTGCCGATGATGGTTGCCGATGAGCTGGAGGCCGACTGGGCCAAGGTGCGCGTGGTGCAGTCGCCCGGCGATGAGCGCACCTACGGCAACCAGGATACCGATGGCTCGCGCAGCGTGCGCCACTGGATCCAGCCGATGCGCCAGTGCGGTGCCGCCGCCCGTGCCATGCTGGAGCAGGCCGCCGCCGCGGAGTGGAAGGTGGGCGCAGGCGAGGTCGAGGCGAAGCTGCACGAGGTGGTGCACAAGCCCACCGGCCGCAAGCTCGGCTACGGGCAGCTCGCCGCTGCCGCGTCCGCCCTGCCGGTCCCCACCGCCGAGAAGATAAAGCTCAAGGAGGCGAGCGCCTTCCGCTACATCGGCAAGGGCAGTATTGGCATCTCCGACCTGTTCGACATCACCACCGGCAGGGCGATCTACGGCCAGGACGTCATGCTGCCCGGCATGAAGTTTGCCGTCATCGCCAGGCCGCCGGTGCTGGGCGGCAAGGTCGCCACGCTCGATGCCAGCGCGGCCCTCAAGGTGCCGGGGGTGGAGAAGGTGGTCACTCTGCCGCCGCCGCCGCGGGTGGGCTACAAGTTTGCGCCACTTGGCGGCGTGGCGGTGATCGCCAGCAATACCTGGGCGGCGCTCAAGGGCCGCGATGCGCTCAAGATCACCTGGGATGACGGACCCAACAAGGTCTACGACTCCAAGACCTACCGCGCCCAGCTTGAGGCGGCATCGCGCAAGCCCGGCAAGGTCGAGCGCAACGTCGGCGACGCCGAAAAGGCTCTGTCGTCGGCGGCCAAGGTGATCACCGCCGAGTACTACGCGCCCCACATCCACCACGCCACCATGGAGCCGCCGGCGGCCGCCGCGCGCATGAATCTCGGCCGCTGGGAGGTGTGGGCGCCAGTGCAGAGCCCCGGCGCGGCGCGCAACGACGTTGCCGCGGCGCTGGGCATCACGTCGGCCGAGCTCACTCTCTATCCGACGCTGCTGGGCGGCGGCTTCGGCCGCAAGTCCAAGTGCGACTTCGCCATCGAGGCGGCGCTGCTGTCCAAGGAGCTGGGCGGCACGCCGGTCAAGGTGGTGTGGACGCGCGAGGACGACGTGCGCCACGGCTTCTATCATACGGTGACGGCGGAGCGCTTCGAGGCCGGCGTCGACGCCAAGGGCAAGGTGGTGGCGTGGCGGCACCGCAGCACGGCGCCGTCCATCCTCTCCACCTTCGCGCCCGACCCGAAGCATCCATTCGCCGTTGAGCTCGGGATGGGCTGGGTCGATACGCCGTTCGACGTGCCCAACATCCGCATGGAGAGCGGGGAGGCGCCGGCCCACGTGCGCATCGGCTGGTTCCGGTCGGTCAACAACGTGGTGAACGCGTGGTCGATACAGTCGTTCGTGGCCGAGATGGCGGCGCAGCTGGGCAAGGACCCGAAGGACTTCCTGCTGGAGCTGATCGGTCCGGCGCGCATCGTCGATCCGGGCCCGCAGGTCACGACGCCGTGGTGGAACTACGGTGAGCCGAAGGAGACCTTCCCGGTCGACACCGGCCGGCTGCGCAACGTGGTGGAGATCGCGGCGAAGGAGGCGGGCTGGGGCAAGGCGCTGCCGAAAGGGCAGGGCCTCGGCATTGCCGCACACCGCAGCTTCGTCAGCTACATCGCCACGGCCGTGCACGTGGTGGTGGGCGACAACGGCGAGATCTCGATCCCGCGCGTCGACACCGCCATCGACTGCGGCTACTGCGTGCATCCGGAACGGGTGCGCTCGCAGATGGAGGGCGCAGCCGTGATGGGGCTCTCTCTCGCCAAGTCGGGCGCCATCACCTTCAAGAACGGCGCCGTCGAGCAGGCGAACTTCAATGACTACCCGGTGGCGCGCATTGACGAGGCGCCCCTGGAGGTGCGCGTGCACATCGTCCCGCACGGGATCGACGTGCCGCCGAGCGGCGTCGGCGAGCCGGGCGTGCCGCCGTTCGCCCCGGCGCTGTGCAACGCTATCTTCGCCGCCACTGGCAAGCGCATCAAGGAGCTGCCGATCGGCGATCAGCTGGCCTGAGGCTTTGGAGGGACCTGGCCGGGGACGGGACGTGCACCGCCTCCGGCTTTTTTTGTTCCATTCGACCGCAGCCGAAGGGGCGATTTCCTCGCCGACTGTGGCATGGCTGCCAGTCTAGCCGGTGACGCCGACGCTCGTTATTGTGCGTCGGTGCGGATCACGGGCTGGATTTTGGGAGCGTCATACATGCGATCGCTGTTTCTCCTGGCGGGTTTGCTGCTTGCGAGCCCGGTGCTCGCGCAGGAGGCAGCGCAGAGCGAGTTGAATGCGCTCACCGGCGCGCCCGCGGGCACCCGCTGCTTCCAGTCGATGGCGAAGGCGCAGGAGATGGCCAGGCAATACATCGCTTCGGGCCTGTGCCCGCGGCAGCTTTCGCCGATCGACCCGGCCGAGTTCATGGAAGCCCTGGAGCAGCAGAAGGTGGTGGATGACGATTTCACCAGCGATGCCTGCCAGGTGCAGCTGAAGCTGATGTTCCGGGCCGGCCGCGAGTGGATCGGCAAGGACCCGGACGGGCGGTGTCACGTCACCGCGCAGGAGATGCGCAAGCGGCCCTACTTCAAGAGCTCTGTGCGATAGGCGTGAGCGGGGGAGGCCCTTCGCGCCCCCTCGCACCAAGTTTGCCGATATCCGCGGCTCTCGAGGCGAGGGGGCTCGCTCCCCTCTCCGAAACCGCCTCACACCACCTCGTCCGGCTCGAACCGGTATTGCCGCGAGCAGAACTCGCAGGTCACGGTGAGGGCACCATCGGGCTCGCGCAGGTCGGCAAGCTCTTGCGCGCCGAACCGCTCCAGGTAGAGCGCAATGCGCTCGCGCGAGCAGCGACAGACCTCGGCGAGGCCGGTAGCCGGCACCACCCTCACGCCTTCCTCGTGGAACAGCCGGTACAGCAGGCGCTCGGGGGCCAGCATCGGGTCGGTCAGCTCGTGGTCCTCGACGGTGGCGGCGAGATGGTGCGCGCGGTTCCAGTTCTCCTCGAACTCCTCGTCCGAGATCGCCTTGTCCGGGATCGCCTTGTCCCGGTGCGGCTCAGACCGGCCCTCGCGCGGCAGTTGCTGGATCATCAGGCCGCCGGCGCGCCAGTGCCAAGCGCGCGGGCCACCGCCCTCGGGCGGACCATAGTGGCGTGCGACCGCCAGGCGGATGAAGGTTGGGAGCTGCTCGGATTGGCGGAAATACTCGTGTGCGGCGGCCAGCAGCGGCTCGCGCGCGATGCCGACGATGCCCTGGTAGCTGTCCCGGCCACCGCCGGGATCGATGGTCATGGCGAGGTGGCCCTCGCCCAGCAAGGCCCCCTGGTCGCCGCGCCCCTTGGTGGCGGCCAGCGCCGCATCGGCCTTGTCGAAGTTGGCATAGCCGCGCACCTGTCCGCGCAGGGGCGTCGACGGCTCGAAGTGGGAGACCAGGAAGTCGAGCGCGCCGTCGGTCTTGGTCTGTAGGATCAGCTTGGCCTCGGCCTTGAGCGCGCTGCCCAGCATGGCCGTCAGCGTCAGCGCCTCGCCGAGCGCGTGGCTCACGGGCTCCGGATAGGCGTGGCGCGAGAGGATCGCGTGCACCACCGGCCCGAGGCGCACGACGCGCCCTATCACATCGGATTTGACGGTGCGGAACGGCAGCACCAGGTCGTCGCTGGGAGCCGCGGGCGCCTGGCCGCCGTCTGCATTGCCATCGTGATTGCCGTTGTCGGCCCTCAGCATCAATCCACCCCCAGGCACCACGCCAGAATGGCCTTCTGGGCGTGGAGCCTGTTTTCTGCCTCGTCCCACACGGCCGACTGCGGGCCGTCGATGACCTCGGCTGCCACCTCGCTG
>DASURA010000111.1:0-8164 GCA_036280295.1 Hyphomicrobiaceae bacterium | reverse complement strand
GGGCGCCGGCACATGCTGATCATCGGCCTGACCGGCTCCATCGGCATGGGCAAGTCCACGGCCGCCGCTCGCTTCCGTGTTCACGGCATCGCCGTCTGCGATGCCGACGCGGAGGTGCACAAGCTCTACGAGGGGGCCGCGGTGCCGCTGATCGAGACGGCGTTTCCCGGCACCACCGAGGCCGGCAAGGTCGATCGCCAGCGCCTCGCCAAGGCGCTGATGGCGGATCCTTCGGGGTTCAAACGGCTTGAAGCCATCGTGCATCCCCTCGTTTTCGAGGCGGAGCGCGCCTTCCTGCGCGCAGAGGCCGACAGAGCCGCCGCAATGGCGGTTTTGGAGATCCCGCTGCTGCTGGAGACGGGCGGGGAGAAGCGCGTCGATGCCGTCGTGGTGGTGAGCGCACCCGCGGAAAAGCAGCGCGAGCGCGTCTTGCAGCGGCCGGGCATGACCGTGGAGAAGCTGGAGCAGATGCTGGCCCGGCAGGTGCCCGACGCCGAGAAGCGGGCGCGCGCCGATTTCATTGTGGACACCGGCGGAACATTCGCCGAGAGCGAGCGGCAAGTGGATAACATCGTCGAATCGCTCAAGGGGCGGGATGGCACGGCGTTCGCCCGGTTCTGGCAGTAAAAGTGCTGCAGCTGGCCCCGAGCGTGATGTGCGCGCGTTTTGCTATCGGGCCAGGTTGAATGCTCCGCGAGATCGTGTTCGACACCGAGACCACCGGCCTCGATGCCAACAATGGCGACCGGCTGGTCGAGATCGGCTGTATCGAGATCGTCAACCGCATCCCGACCGGGCGCGAGTTCCACCGCTTTCTCAATCCGGATCGCAAGGTGCATCCCGACGCCGTCGCCGTGCATGGGCTCACCGATGAGTTCCTGCGGGACAAGCCGCGCTTCAGCGAGGTGGTCGATGAGTTCCTGGCGTTCATCGGCGATGCGCCGCTGGTGGCCCACAACGGCACGTTCGACCTGGGCTTCATCAACGCCGAGCTGCAGCGGCTGGCGCGGCCGGCGCTTCCCGGCGACCGCATCGTCGATACGCTGGCGCTGGCGCGCCGCCGCCATCCGGCCGGGCCGAACACGCTCGATGCGCTGTGCAAGCGCTACGGCATCGACCTGTCGCAGCGGACCAAGCATGGCGCGCTGCTCGACTCGATGCTGCTGGCCGGCGTCTACGTCGAGCTTCTCGGCGAGCGCCAGGCAACTCTTGTGTTTGCTGGCAACCGCGCAGGGGGCCAAGGCGCAGCGCTGGGCGCCGGCATCGGCCGTGCGGCGGCGCGTCCGACACCTCTGCCATCGCTCTTGACCTTGGAGGAGGAGGCCGCCCACCGCGCGTTCGTCAAGACGCTCGGCGGCGAGCCGGTGTGGCTTCAGTTCCTGGCAGAGCCCTCGGCCGACCAGGCAGAAACGGCTTAGCCTCGCACGCGGCAGCCGACAGCAAGACCCAACGCGTACACACATGCAGCGCTCGGACGTATCGGTCAACGGGTCGGCGGCGAATGCGCCGGGTCAGCGCTAACGCCCAACCTACACCAGCGCCGCATGCCTCCGTGTGGCGCCGATCAGCTCGTTGATGATACCGGGCTCTGTCATGGCGTGGCCGGCGTCGGGGACGATGCGCAGCGTGGCTTCCGGCCATACCCGTGACAGGTCCCAGGCGTTCTTGGCCGGGGTGACCACGTCGTAGCGGCCGTGCACGATGGTGCACGGCACATGGCGGATGCGGTGGACATCGGCCAGCAGCTGGTCCTCGCGCTCGAAGAAGCCCTTGTTGACGAAGTAGTGGCACTCGATGCGGGCGAAGGCGATGGCGTAGGTATCGGCGCCGAACAGCTTCACCCGCTCCGGGTCCTGGAACAGCGACAGCGTGCTGCCCTCCCAGATCGACCAAGCGCGGGCGGCGGCGATCTGCACGTCGCGGTCCGGATGGGTGAGGCGGCGATAGTAGGCGGCGATCATGTCGCCGCGCTCCTCGGGCGGGATGACCTTGCGGAACTCCTCGAACGCCTCGGGAAACAGCCAGCCGCAGCCCGCCTGGTAGAACCAGATCAGCTCCTCGCGCCGCAGCAGGAAGACGCCGCGCAGGATGATGTCGCGCGTGCGCTCCGGATGCGTCTCGGCATAGGCAAGCGCCAGCGTCGAGCCCCAGGACCCGCCGAACAGCTGCCAGCGGTCGATGCCCAGGTGAACCCGCAGGAGCTCCATGTCGGCGACCAGGTCCCAGGTGGTATTGGCCTCCAGGCTGGCGTGCGGCACCGACCGGCCGCAGCCACGCTGGTCGAACAGCACGATGCGGTAGCGGGCCGGGTCGTGATAGCGACGCATGGTGGCATTGCAGCCGCCGCCGGGGCCGCCATGCACGATCGCCACGGGCTTCCCCGAAGGGTTGCCGCACTCCTCGTAGTAGATCTCATGCCCGCCACCCACCTTCAGGCGACCATGCCGGTAGGGCTCTGTGGGTGGGTAGAGAGTGAGCCGCTCTCGTGCCGACATGGCGATGGGCTTCCCGTGGTTACATTGGACGATGCTGCGTCCGACTCTCAGACTTACAGGGCGGCACCCGACGAAGGCAAGCCTGAGGCATCCGCCGGAATGCCCGGGGGCGAGGTCGGGCTGATCGGCCGCGTCAGGTAACGGGCCGGGTCTTCAGCCGTTGCAACCGCAGCTCGCGATCGTAGAGGGTCTCGCCGCCGGGCACCCGGATCTCCTGCAGGATGTCAATGACGTGGCGGCTGGGCCTTGGCGTCAGCACGCTGGTGCCGATTGTCGCAGCCACGCTGATGGGCAGACCCACGGCGCCGGCCAGGACGCTGGGCAGCGCCCAGGTGCCCGACTCGCCGAGCAATATGGCAGCCGTCGTCGCGGCAAGACCCGCCAGCAGGCCGGCGATGGCGCCCCAGGCGGTGCATCGCTTCCACCAGATCGAGAGCAGCAGCACGGGGAAGACGCATGCGGCGCTGTAGCACAGGGACCACAGGAACAGTCGCAGCGGATCGGCCGGCGCGACGGCGGCGATCCAGACGGTGACCAGGGTGACCCCGCCCAGGGCGATGCGCGCCGCCGTAATGCGCGTTGCGTCGGCTACCGGCTCGGCGCGGAGGCCGTGGACAATATCCTCTGACACCATGGCGGCGCTGGTCATCAGCGCCGAGGAGAGGGCGACGAGGGCGGCGGCCAGCGCACCAGCCAGCGCCAGGTAAACGAGCACCTGTGGAAATCCGGCCGCCTGCGACAAGGCGAACAGAACGGCGTCACGCTCGAAGCTGAGGCTGACGAACCGGGCCTTGGACGTCGAATCGACATAGGCGGTGCCATTGTCCACGAGCATCTGGAACCAGGCCGGCAGCTGGTTGACCGGCTGGTCGACGACCTGCTCCAGGAGAAACGTGCGCAGGTAGACGGCGACAGCCGGCAGCGTCAGCAGCACGACCCCGGCAATCAGCACGGCCCAGCCGAAGGACTTGCGTGATTCGTGCACGCCCGGCGTCGACCCGGGCCGTGCCAGCAGGGCTGGCGATCCGGCGATGCCAGCGGCCGTGATCAGCGCCAGCAGCACGAACGCCAGGCTGCCGATGCCACCAAACGCGGTGATGAAACGCTTCGCCAGCGGCTCCACGCCCTGGCCGGGGAAATCATAGACCAGCGGCGGCGCCGTCAGGAGCGGCAGGCCGTGCGCCTCCTCCATGCGCGTCAGCACCCGCATGCTGTTGCCGTGGGTGATCTGCGGCAGCGGCAGGTTGGTGAGCATCAAAGCGACGATGGTGGCGGGAACGGCCAGGGCGACCAGCGCTGCAATCGCCTTGGCGGAGCTCGACCAGGTCTGCGAGCGCATGCCGCCGGCGAGCACCGTTGCCGCGGCGCAGATGACGACCACCACGGCCATCAGGGCATCCGGCTGGCCGGTCAGCCGGGCCGAAGCATAGGAGGCAAAACGCGCCTCGGCGGCAAGCAGCAGCAGCAGGGGCACAGCCTGGACGGCCGCTGCGACAATGCGGAGCAGCCTGTTGTCGAAGCGCCGGCTGAGATAGCTGGGGACGGTGTAGTCGCCGGATTTGCGAAGGAAAGGTGCCAGCAGGATGCCCATGAAGACGAGGCCGGCGCAGAAGCCCAGGCTGAGACACAAGGCATCGTAGCCAACGACGAAGAAGGTGCCGGTCAGCGCCAGGAAGCCGGCGCCGCCAAGGGCGCCGATGGCGAGCACCAGGCCGTTGAAGAACGCCGGCACACGCCTGCCGCAGGCGAAATAGTCCGGCGCGTCGCGGGTCCAAACCACGCCGCCGATGCCGACGTAAAGAACAATAGGCCCGCCGAACATGAGAAGCCGGATCGTCGGATCGGAGACGCCGAGCTGCTCCAGCATCAGCGCCATCAGCACCAGCGATACCAGCGTCGCGGTGAAAATACCGAAATAGGTGCCGAGCAGCGGGTTAACGAGCCCGGCGCGCGAGGTCGCCGCCATGCCTCAGGAGCCCTCAGATGTCCTCGTGGGCGCCGTGCCAGTGGTCGATGGCGTCCTGTCGGTTGACGAACACAGCGATGGTGATGAAGGCGATGATGATGAGCCCGTGGCAGGCCAGGAAATAGCCGAGCGGTATGCCGAAAACGCGCATGTGGTTGAGCACCTCCGCGTAGAGAGGCAGCACGACCAGGACGAGCAGGAACGGCACCAAGCTGCTCAGCATCTGCATTTTCGTGTTGCGCCAGTAGGCCTTGCGCTCGCTCCACTCGATCATCGATGCCTCTCCTCGGTTGGCGTCCGGCAAACCTTCCTGGCAGGGACGTTGCGGACGCAATGACCTGCGACCAGGCGCCTGCTGCGGGGTGACAAGGGCCAGATTCATGGTGACACGAGGGCCACGGCGGCACAATCGACGGATCTGAGGCGGCCGATCCGTGCGACTGGTCCGGGACGCCTCGCCTGGCAACCTGCCGGGGCGTGGCGGCCGGCTCGCCTTCAAGGCCACCTTTACGGAGGCGACAGCGTGGCATTGGCCAATGCCGTAAAAGAGGCTAACTTTGCAAGGTCGCGGAATGTGGCGGCAAGGAGGGTGGCGCAGGGCACTCTGAAGGGGACGTGGATGCGGGAGATATGGCTGGCTACCGTTTCATAATTGTCGACGACCATCCGCTGTTTCGCGGCGCCCTCAGCCAGGCGCTGGGGGATGCGTTTGCCTTTGCCGAGGTGCTGGAATCGGGCTCCCTGGACGAGCTGACAGACCAGCTGGCAACGACGGTCGACGTTGACCTGATCCTGCTCGATCTGGCCATGCCGGGCGTGCACGGCGTCTCCGGGCTTCTCTATCTGCGGGCGCAGCATCCGGAGATCCCCGTGGCGGTTGTGTCGGCCAGCGATGATCCAGGCACCATCCGCCAGTGCCTTGACTGCGGCGCCTCGGGATTCATCCCCAAATCGCAGCCGGTCGAGTGCATCCGCGATGCCATCCGCAAGATCCTGAGCGGCGAAGTGTGGCTGCCTGCCGATATCGACCTGTCAAGCGTCGCCGGCGGGGAGACGGCGGAGCTGGTCTCGCGCATGTCGACGCTGACGCCGCAGCAAGTGCGGGTGCTCATGATGCTGGGTGAGGGCCTGCTCAACAAGCAGATCGCCTTCAAGCTTGGCGTGTCCGAGGCCACCATCAAGGCACACGTGTCGGCGATATTGCAGAAGCTGGGCGTGGACAGCCGCACCCAGGCGGTCATCGCCATCAGCAAGATCGGCGGGCCGGGGGATTGGTCAAGGTTGCCGAATTAGTTTCCCGCATGGGGGGATAGCTGATCGATTGTAGGGCGGATGAGGCGGAGCCGTAATCCGCCGAGCCACTCACAGCCGGCGAATTACGCCTTCGGCTGATCCGCCCTGCATTGTTCCCTACTCCGCCGCCACCGCCCGCTGCCGCGTCAGCTGGTGCATCAGCGCCCTGAGTGCCGCCGCCTTGAGCGGCTTGCGCAGCAAAGAGTACCCATGCGCGCGGACGGCGCGTTGCACCTCGGCGGAGTGGTCGGCGGTGATGACGACGACGGGTGGCTTGGAGGGAAGGATGGCGTGCAGGGTGCGCACGGTCTCCAGGCCGGTGGTGCCGTCGAGGTGGTAGTCCGCGAGGATAATATCCGGGTCGCGACCGGCGCTGCGGCAGCGGGCGGTTGCATCGGCGGCATTGACCGCCGGCAGCACGGTGCAGCCCCAGCCTTCGAGCAGGATGCACGACGCGTTGAGCACGTCGGGCTCATTGTCGATACACAGCACAAGGAGACCGGCAAGCCGCCCGGCAACCGGCGTGGCCGGGACGCTGGCGGCGGCGATCCGGCGCGGCTCGGCGCGCGGCAGTGCTACGGCGAACATGGAGCCCCGGCCCGGCGTCGAATTGAGCTCGATGGCGTGGTTGAGCACCCTGCCGATGCGCTCGACGATGGCGAGGCCCAGCCCCAGGCCGCGCACCGTATGTGCTGTCTCCTCCAGGCGCTGGAACTCCTTGAAAATCAGCGCCCGCTTGGCGACGGGAATGCCGGGTCCGGTATCGTGCACCTCGATGTTGAGCCTGGGCCCGCGACGGCGTGCGCCCAGGAGCACGCGCCCGCTCGAGGTGTACTTGATGGCGTTGGACAACAGGTTCTGCAGCAGCCGGCGGAGCAAGCGGCGGTCGGAGGCCACCCATAGAGTGGTCGGCATGATGCGCAGCTCCAGCCGCCTCTCGCGCGCCAGCGCCTGGAACTCGACCTCGAGCCGCTCGAATATGTCGCTGAGCGGGAACACCGTGATGTCGGGCTCGAAGCCGCCGGCGTCGAGGCGCGAGATCTCGATGATGACGTTGAGAATTTCCTCAACCGCCTCCAGTGAGGCATCGACATTGCGCGCGAGCTTGGCCTCGGGACCGGCGCTGTGGCGCTCGACCAGGCTGGTGGCGTAGAGGCGCGCCGCATTGAGCGGCTGCAGCACGTCGTGGCTGGTGGCGGCCAGGAAGCGCGTCTTGTCTAGATTGGCCTGGTCGGCCTTGCGCTTGGCGATGGCGAGGGCCTTGTTCACCTCGGTGAGCTCGGCGGTGCGCTCCTGCACGCGCCGCTCCAGCGTCTCGTTGACACGCTCCAGCGCTTCCGCCGCCTCGACCCGCTCGGTGATGTCCGAGTAGGTGGTGACGATGCCTCCCTGCGGCATCGGGCTCGTCCGGATCTCCAGGATGCGCTTGCCGTCGATGAAGTGCTCCTGGTACGTCTCGTGCGTCACGGCAAGCTTGATCAGCCGCTCGGCTACCAGGGCGTCGATGTCCTTGGCGCGGCCGAAGTCGCCGCGCTCGGCGCAGACCCGCAGGATCTGGTCCAGCGACGCGCCCACGCGGCCGAGCTCGGTGGGCAGGCTCAGCAATTCCCGGAACTGCCGGTTCCAGCAGATCAGCTGCATGTTGCGGTCAAAGACGGAAAGGCCGTGGCGGACCTGGTCGAGGGCCGACTGCAGGAGGTCGCGGTTGTACTGCAGGGCCTCGGTGGCGTCGTCGAGCAGCTTGAGCGCCGCGCCGCTGCCGGCATCGCCGCGCCGCAACAGCAAGGAGAGCACCAGCCGCGACGAGGCGGCGCCGATCGCGCTGGCGAGCAGATGCTCGGTGAAGCGGACCAGGTGGATGTCGGCCTCGGCATTGGGCGCAATGGTGGTCCCGTTGGTCTGGGCATATTCCGAGAACGAGCGCTGGGCGCGCTCAGCGCCGAGATAGCGCGCCACGGTGCGCTGCAGCTCGCCGGCGGTGATCGACGAGCGCCACATCTTCAGCGCCGGCGCTACTGGCGGGCGCGGCAGGCTGTTGAGCGCGAACAGATGCGCCTGCATGCGCTCCACCGGCTCGGGCGCCTTGAGCAGGGAGCCGGCCACGTACATCACGACGTTTGCGGCCATGCTCCACAGGACGCCGTGCGTGAGCGGGTTCAGATGTGAGTGGAACAGCGCCTGCGGGGCGAGGAGGCCGAGGCCGAACGGACCTTCCGTCATGATGGTGCGGGGCAGCCAGCCGGCCTCGATCACCCATGGCAGCAACAGAGTATAGGTCCAGACCGCAAAGCCCGCGACGATGCCGGCGATGGCGCCGAGCGCGGTTGCGCGCCGCCATACCAGCCCGCCGAAGAATGCCGGTGCGAACTGGGCGATGGCGGCGAACGAGACGAGGCCGATCGAGACCAGC
>DASURA010000110.1:0-21649 GCA_036280295.1 Hyphomicrobiaceae bacterium | reverse complement strand
CGGCCGCTTCCAGCGCACCTCGTCCATGCCGGGCGAGCCCAGCGAGGCGGCCTCGCCCAGCAGGCCGTCCACCAGCATGCGCATCATCATGGCGCAGGTGTGCCAGCCCGAGGCGCACAGGCCGCCGACCGGCGTCAGCTTGGCGGCCTCCGGGTCGGTATGCATGGGCTGCGGATCGTAGATGCGAGCGAAGGCGATGATCTCCTCTGCCGTCACCACCTTGTGGCCGAAGGCGTACGGCGTGCCGACCTCCAGATCCTCGTGATGCAGCTTGCCGCCGTCTTTCACCCTCTGCTGCACCAGCCATCCCCTTGCTGCACTACGTGTTTGGTCATGCCGGAGCTGGCAAGCCCACCAAGACATGCGGTTTCCTGAATACAGGCTACGGCTGCGCTTGTCAGCGCGGCGGTGCCGGGCAACATAGCTGGTGCGCGATCGAGGGATGGGGAGGCTTGGCATGGCCGCGGACCGCAACGTGCGCATTGTCGTGGCCGGGGCCGGCAGCGTCGGCTGCTACGTGGGCGGCTGTCTGGCCTTGGCCGGACACGATGTCACGCTGCTGCTTCGTCCGCAGCTCGCCGCGGCCGTAGCCCGGCACGGCTTGCGCATCACGGACCTGGACGGCAAGGACCGACTGGTGGAGCCGGGTGCGGTGCGGCTCGCAACTGAGGCGGAGCCGGCGCTGGCCGAGTCGGATATTGTCCTGGTGACTGTCAAGAGCGGCGACACGGCCGGCATGACGGGCCTGATCGCCGAGCACGCGCCCTCCGGCGCGACGGTGGTGAGCCTGCAGAACGGCGTCGGCAACGTCGACGTGCTGCTGCGGCGTCTGGGCGGCATGGCGCGCGTGGTGGCGGGGATGGTGCCGTTCAACGTAGTGCAGGCGTGCGCCCCGGATGCGCCGCCGCGCTTTCACCGCGCCACCAGCGGCACGGTGCTGATCGGTGCCGGCGTGCCGGGGCTGCGGGCGGCGCTCGACGCGCCGGGGCTCGCCGTCGGTGAGAGCCGCGATATGGCCGGCGTGATGTGGGGCAAGCTGCTGCTCAACCTCAATAATGCGCTGAATGCCCTCGCCGGCGTGCCGCTCGCCGTCGAGCTTGCCGATGCGCACTGGCGCCGGCTGCTGGCGCGCCAGATCGACGAGGGCCTGCGGGTGCTCAAGGCTGCCGGCATCAAGCCGGCGCGCATCGAGGGCGTGCCGCCGGCTGCCGTGCCGCGCATCCTGCGCCTGCCCGGCTGGCTGTTCCGGCGGGTTGCCCGCTCCATGCTGGCGATCGACCCGGAGGCGCGCTCGTCGATGTGGGAAGATTTGCAGCGGCACCGGACGACCGAGATCGACCACCTGCAGGGCGCGATCCTCGCCATGGCTGCCAGAACAGGCGTGCGGGTGCCGCTGACGGAGCGCATTGTGAAGCTGATCAAGGATGCTGAGGCCGCGCGGGGGGGATCGCCAGGTCTGAGCGTGGGGCAGGTGTCGTCGGCTGGCGCCAGCTCGCGGCGATGATCTCGGGCTTCATCATCACAATGCCCAACTTGGCGGTCTACGGAGCTGCGGTGTGAATGCCATAGCCCGGAGAACCTGAAATCCCTCGTCTCGCAAACGACGAATTTCTTCGACCAGTCTGAGCGTTGGGGAGCCAACGGCCTCGTCTCCCTGCACAGCTCGGCCACCGTGGCGCAGGCGCTGGAGCAGGTGGAGGCCAGCGGCGCCGCCGGCTCGGTGTGCGATGGCGATCTCGGGGAACTGGTGGATTGAGGCAGTGTCGCGGCCTGTGGGTGTAACACCGACACACCGATGTCGGAATTGGTGTCAGTCCGGACTCACGTCATCAATGCTGACCGTCAATGCAGGACCGGCCCCTTCAGCAGGCTGTTGCGATCGGTCGAGCGCACGATTACATCGAAGCTCTGGCCTTCTCGGTTGATGCTCAGCGGCACTGCCACCCCCGCGTCTCCCAACGCCCAGATGCGTCGGAACAGCTCCGCCAAGCTGCTCACCGGCTCGCCCGCCACGGCCGTTATGACATCGCTTTCGCGCAGGTCCGCCTCTTGCGCCGGACCGCGGGCGGAGACGCCGAGCAGGGCGACGCTGCTGCCGATCTCGGTGGCATAGACGCCGAGCCAGGGCCGTGCCGGGCGGTTGGGCCGGCCGATGGTCGCTAGGTCATTGAGGATCGGCTTCAGCAGGTCGATCGGCACGATCATATTGGCCTCGTCGCTCTGTCGCGAGCGTCCTGTGCCGGTGCTTGCGGCCTGGATCTGCAGAGATCCGATGCCGATGAGGTCTCCGGCCGGGCCGATCATCGCCGTGCCGCCCCAGAACGGATGCGCCGGGGCGGTATAGATCGCATCGTCGAGCAGGTACTCCCAGTACCCGGCATACTCCTGCCTGGCGATGATGCGCGCCGCAACCGAGCGGCTGCGCCCGCCTGAGCCGGCGATCACCACGCGCATGCCGACGTCGGCGTCGGCGGAGCGGCCGAGTGGCAGCACTGGCTCGTCGAGGTGGGCCAGCGCCTGCACCAGGCCGAATCCGGTCTCCTGGTCGTAGCCCAGCACATGGCCGGGCACGGTGCGCCCTCCACTCAGGCTGATCCAGATGGTCTCGGCCTCGGTGATCAGATAGCCGATAGTAAGAATAACGCCGTCCTTGCGGATGATGGCGCCATGGCCGACCCGCTCGGTGCCCAGGATCTCAGCGGTGAAGGCATCCGGCGGCACCAGGGCCCGGATGCCCACCACGGATCCCAGCACCTCGTCCAGCTCGTACGCATAGTCCTCAGGTTTTGGCTGCACGGCCTATCTCTGGCTTCCCGCGGTGGCTGAAAAAACGGCAGTCTAACGCTCCTGGCGGACAATCGCCACAGCCGGAAGGGCTCGCGGAGTGATCGGGCGTCGTGTTGCGGCGCCTCGGGCGTTGTATCAAAGGCCAGCAATGCGCTATCTGGTCAGCGCAGTCCGCCAGCCAAGGCGCGAAGCCGCCTTGGGTCGTCGTGCTCCATTGCATGTGCCTGCCATCGGGGGCGCACCATCTCTGTGGAGGAGTGAGCAGCCATGGCTGTCCTGTTCGCCTTTTTGCATCATCTGTCTGCCTTCGCGCTGTTTGCGGCACTGGTGCTGGAGCTTGTGCTGTTGCGCAGCACGCTGACGCTGGAGAACGCGCGCAAGCTCCTGCTGGCCGACATGATGTTCGGCATCTCGGCCGGCGTGCTGCTGGTGGTGGGGCTGGGCCGCGTGTTCCATTTCGAGAAAGGCGCCTATTACTATTTCCACAACTGGGCGTTCCACACCAAGCTCACCCTGTTCGTTCTGGTCGGGCTGCTCTCCATCATCCCGACCCGCGAGTTCCTGCGCTGGCGCCCGGCGCTGAAGGCGGGCGATCTGCCGATTGTGACGCCCGAGAAGCTCAAATCGGTCCGCCGCATCGTCCACATCGAGCTGGTCGCCGTGGTGCTGATCCTGCTGATGGCGGCGATGATGGCCAAGGGCATCGGCGTCACCGGGTAGGGCGATGATCGAGAAGTCCGCTGGCTAGTGTCCGGTCCTTCGGATTGCGAAAATTCGTTCCAACCCATGCGGTGACGAAATTTCGCGACCAGCACACACGTGCGGAGCGGCCGGCCGGCTGGAATTGTGCCGCATCGCGCCCCAGATCCATGCGATAGGCATGAGCAGTTGAGCTCGGCAGAGGACACGCATAGCGCATGGCCTTAAGCTCTCTTGAGATCGAGCGGTACAAGCGGCACCTCGTCCTGCGCGAGGTGGGCGGCCAGGGGCAGCAGAAGCTGCAGGCGGCGCGCGTGCTGGTGGTGGGCGCCGGCGGGCTCGGCTCGCCGCTGCTCATGTATCTCGCCGCCGCCGGCGTCGGCACGCTGGGCATCGTCGACGACGACCGCGTGTCGCTCGACAACCTGCAGCGCCAGATCGTGCATGCGACGCCCCAGGTTGGCGCGGCCAAGGTGGCGAGCGCAGCGGAGACGATCGCCAGGCTCAATCCGCATGTGCGCGTCGAGGCGCATGACGTGCGCCTGACGGCGGCGAATGCGCTCGAGCTGATCGGCCGCTACGACCTCGTCGCCGACGGCTCCGACAACTTCGCCACGCGCTACCTCGTGAGCGACGCGTGCTGTCTCGCCGGCAAGCCGCTGGTGTTCGCCGCAGTCGGCGCCTTTGACGGCTACCTCACGACCTTCAAGCCGTTCGCGAAGCGCGCCGACGGTGAGCCGTATCCGACCTATCGCTGCGTGTTCCCAGAACCGCCGCCGCCCGGCACGGTGGCCAATTGCGCCGAGGTCGGCGTGCTCGGCGCGGCCGTGGGCGTGGTCGGCACGCTGCAGGCCGTCGAGGTGCTGAAGGAGATCCTTGGCATCGGCGAGAGCCTCGCCGGACGCCTCCTGCTCTACGATGCGCTCAGTGCCCGCTTCACCGAGATTGCCCTGGCCTGGGATCCGGACAATCCGCTGTCGGGCAAGGCGCCGACCATCCGCGATTTGTCGATTCACGCTGGCGCGGGAAGCGATGCAAATTGTGCGGCGAAATAAAGGGGAAACGGGGAGTGGTGAGATCGGGAGAGGGAAGTTGGAGACGATCTTCAACGGACCACGCTTGCTCCCACGCCTCACTCCCCTGCTCTCCGCAAACACGGACACCCCATGCCCATCCGCGGCCTGCTGTTCGACAAGGATGGCACCATCGTCGACTATTGGCGCACCTGGCTGCCGGTGAACCGCGAGGCGGCGCTCCATGCGGCGCGCGGCGATGCGGCGCTGGCGGCGGAGCTGATGCGGCTGGGCGGGCATGATCCCGAGACGGATTGCATCCTGCCGGGCGCAGCGCTTGCAGCTGGCGACTTCATGGACATCGCCCGCGCCTTCGCCGCCCATCCCGGCGTCGCGCCGGCAGCCGAGCTGGTCGCCGACATCGAGCGCATCTTTGTCGAAGGCGGAGCCAGGCATTCGACGCTGATCGACGGCGCGCACGCGACCATCGTCGAGCTGCACGCGCGCGGCCTGCGGCTCGGCATCGCCACCAACGATTCCGTCGCCGGCCTCGAAGCCTCTCTGGCCCCGCACGGCCTCCTGCCGCTGTTCGAGTTCGCCGCCGGTGCCGATTCCGGCCACGGCAGCAAGCCCGGCCCCGGCATGGCGCTGGCCTTCTGCGCCGCCACCGGCCTGCTGCCAGAGGACGTGGCAGTGATCGGCGACGCCGCCCACGACCTCGCCATGGGCCGCGCCGCCGGCGTTGGGCTCAACGTCGGTGTGCTGAGCGGCACCAGCGGGCGGGAGGATCTGGCGGGGTTGGCGGATGTTGTTCTGCGCGACGTGACCGAGTTGCCTGGGCGGGGGGAGCTCGGGGCGGCGTAGAGGCACACCGCTGCCAGACCGCTACAACCGCGCCTTACGTACCGTCTGGCTGACATTGCAAGCCGTCAACGGTATGGTTCATGCCTTGCTGCGTATGCGACCTTGCTTCCAAGCTGCTTGAGAGGCGCCCTCCCATGAGCCCGTGGTCCAACAGGTCCGTCAACAGCACGTGGCGCGGCCACGACGAGATTGCGATCTACCTCCTGGTTGCCGTCAACGTCGCGGTCTTCACCTGGTGCGTGCAGCGGGCAATGCCGGGAGGCTTGAGTGCCGCCGTCCTGCTGCAGGCCGGCGCGCTCAATCCGGCCGCATTATCGGCAGGAGAGCGGTGGCGGCTTGTGGCGCACGGCTTCCTGCATCTCAATCTCCTGCACCTCGGCGCCAACATGCTGTGTCTCGTCGTGTTCGGTGGCCCACTCATCCGCCGGGTGAGGACGCTCTACTTCCTCATCATCTATCTCGCGGCCATCGTCGCCGGCGGCATCGCCAGCATCTACGCGCATCAGGATGCCCCGTTCGTCTCGGTCGGGGCCTCAGGCGGCGTATCCGGCCTGCTCGGTGCGCTGGTCGGATTGACCCTGCTCGGCAAGCCCGCGGTGCCCGCCGCATTCCTTGCGGTGAATATCGGGCTCAACGTCCTTCTGGCAGCCTCCGTTGCCAACATAGACTGGGCGAGCCACCTGGGCGGCTTCACGGGCGGGCTTTTCGCCTGCGCGATGCTCGACCTCGCCGAGCGGCTCAACGGCCGGCTGCTGCGGTGCAAATTTCCGGAGTGGCTCAAGGTCAACGGCGCCACGCTGCTGACGGCACCGCCGGTGGCGGTGCTGGCATTCGGCGCCAGGCTGCCCGGCCTCGATTCGGCCGACGCATTGACGCTTGGAGTAGGCTCTGCCGCCGTTTGTCTCGGGCTAATCAAGCTCGCAGATCTGGTGCTGCCGCTGCGAAAGGGACTGGGCGCGATCATCGTGGCGCTCGCCGTTGGCAATGCCGCGCTGATCTGGGCGGTCGGCGCCGCCAACGCGCCGTCGCTGGCACGCGCCTGCTGGGACACGTTCTATGTCTCCCTGCTGCCATACCTCCCCCTGCTGCCAGGCAGCGTGCGGCAGACGTACGGCTCCGCCGTCGACCTCCTGTGCGCGCGCGCCGACCGGACCGCGATCGGTCTGGGCGCCGTCGGCTTCTTGCTGACGCTCCTGCTCCATGCCCGTGATCTGCGGCGGAGCCTCAAGGACGTGGGCTTTGTTGGTGCGACGCTCAAAGCCAACCGCCTTCGCTCGCAAGGGCTGTAACCGCCTCCCCGGAGCCGGCTGCAAGGCCGGCGTCGAAGGAGCGTGCTGCTGCCTCTCACCCCCGGCCCCCCTCTCCCGCGCTGATGGAGCGCACGGGGAGATTTGCGATGCGCGGGGAGAGGGGAGCTTCCGCCTCAAAACATCGCCGCGTGCACCCGGTCTGGCGGGTTGTGGCCGTCGAGGAAGGTCTTGATGTTGATGATCACCTTCTCGCCCATGTCAATGCGGCTCTCGATGGTGGCCGAGCTCATGTGCGGGAGGACGATGACGCGATCGGAGGCGAGCAGCTTCGGGTTGATGGCCGGCTCGTTCTCGAACACGTCGAGGCCGGCGCCGGCGATCTGGCCGGCCTCGACCATGCGCGCCAGCTCGTTCTCATCGATCACCTCGCCGCGGGCGGTGTTCACCACGTAGGCCGAGGGCTTCAGCAGCTTCAGCCGCCGCGCCGAGAGCAGATGATAGGTGGCGGGCGTGTGCGGGCAGTTGACGGAGACGATGTCCATGCGCGCCAGCATCTGGTCGAGGCTGTCCCAGTAGGTGGCCTCCAGCTCGTGCTCGATGCTCTCGGGCACCCGGCGCCGGTTGTGGTAGTGGATCTGCAGGCCGAACGCACGGGCCCGGCGCGCGACGGCCTGGCCGATGCGGCCCATGCCGATGATCCCGAGGCGCTTGCCGAAGATGCGGTTGCCGAGCATCCAGGTGGGGGACCAGCCGGTCCAGGTGTTCTTCGGGTCCTTGAGCAGGGCCGCGCCCTCATAGAGGCGGCGCGGCACGGCCAGGATCAGCGCCATGGTCATGTCGGCCGTGTCCTCGGTCAGGACACCCGGCGTGTTGGTGACGATGATGCCGTGCTCGCGCGCCGTATCGAGGTCGATGTTGTCGACGCCGTTGCCGAAGTTGGCGATCAGCTTGAGCTGTGGCCCGGCCTGGGCGATCAGCGCCCGGTCGATGCGGTCGGTCACCGTGGGCACCAGGACGTGGGCGCTCTGCGCCGCGGCGACCAGTTCGGCGGCGGACATCGGTCTGTCGTCAATATTGAGGCGCGCGTCGAACAGCTCGCGCATGCGCGTCTCCACCACCTCCGGAAGCTTGCGCGTGACGATCACCAACGGCTTCTTGACAGGGGTTGGCATGACAAGACCCGGCTCTTCGGAGGTTTTATTGGGCGAGCGATCGGCGCATCAAGCCGGCGCGCGCCTTATTTGTCTAACAGATACCGGCGCATTGGCAAAACCCGGTTTCCCGGCACTGCAGCACGCCATGCCGGGCACCCCGCCAGGGTTCCTGGTGGTGGAGCGCCCTTGATCGGCTGGCGCAAATCATGCTCCTAAGCGGAATTCGCGGGGATCGCCGAACACCTGCGAGCGACTCTGCGTTGCGACCTCCCCTCCGAGAAAGCCTGCTTAGCGTGCAGCGATGCGAGAGAGACCAAGCCCGATCCCTAACGCCCGTCGTCCGCTGCGGCTGCTGGTGGCCGCATGCGCCTTGCTGGTCCCGCTGCTGATTGGGGCGGCCGCAATGGCCCAGACAAGCGGCGGCAATGCCGGCGCGCGACCGGACAGCACTGTGCGCTTCGTCAGCCTCAGGGCCAGCAAGGCCTACCTGCGCAAGGGACCCGGTACTGGCTATCCCATCGCCCGTGTCTACGAGCAGGCCGGGCTGCCGGTAGAGGTGATTCGCGAGTTTGATGTCTGGCGCCAGGTGCGCGACGCGCAAGGGCTGGTCGGCTGGCTCCACTCCAGCCTGCTCAGCGTGCGGCGCACGGCGCTGGTACTGCCATGGGAGACGCAGGCAGCGGAGGGTCAGCCAGCGCCGACGGTGCCGGTGCAGGCGGCCTTGCGCGACGACGCCGACGCAGGCGCGGGCATGGTGGCCCAAATTGCCGCTGGCACGCTCGTCCGCATTCTGGGTTGCGAGCACGGCTGGTGCCGAATCGCGGCAGGCCGCCAACGCGGCTACATCGAGCAGACCAAGCTGTGGGGGACGTACCCGAACGAGACGGTGCGGTAGCTTGGGTTACGCGCACCAACGTCGGCCGTAAGCTATCCTGGAGGGCGGGGCGCGCAATCCAACCTACTTCTCGACCAGCCGCACCACGACATCGATGTGGGCGATCTTGAGGTCGTCTGGCGGCGTCGGCAGGCCCTCGACGCGGATGGTATTGCCAGGGATGTCGATGAGCGAGTTGTTGCCCTCGATGAAATAGTGGTTGTGGTTGGAGGTGTTGGTGTCGAAGTGGGCGCGCTGTCCGCAGACCGCGATCTCGCGCAGGAGCCCTGCCCGCTTGAACTGGTGCAGCGTGTTGTAGACGGTCGCCAGCGATACCCGCTGGCCGACGCGCACCGCCTCTTCGTGCAGCATCTCGGCTGTCACATGCCTGTCCCCGCCGGCGAACAGCAGCCGGGCCAGCGCGACGCGTTGCCGTGTCGGCCGCAATCCCGCGCGGCGGAGAACCTCGCTGATGTCTTTCTCGCTTGACTGGTGCAAGACACAACTTCCAAGTTTTGCGGGGCAGTTTACGCTGCCCGATGCGCCGTGCCGCCACGGCAATTCGTCTCACAGCCTTCAAACAGCCTCCAAATTTAAGTATAGGCTTATCTGTGGTTGCCTGCAATGCCAGCACCCGGTCATCACATCGATCGGGCCTCCCGTCGCATGGCCTTTTGACGGCGGGGATGGGTGTGGTAGGAAACCGCCCATGCGGTGTGGGTGGGGTTTGGGGCACCGGAGACGAGCGGGAACAGGATAGATGCCGGAACGCCCAACGAGCTACGAGTACGAAGATCTGCTGACTTGCGGCAGGGGCGATCTGTTCGGCCCCGGCAACGCCCAGCTACCGTTGCCGCCGATGCTGATGTTCGAGCGCATCAAGTCCATCTCCGACACCGGGGGGGCGCATGGCAAAGGCCAGATCGTGGCCGAGCTCAAGATTGCCGGAAATCCGGCCCTGGATTGGGTTTTTGCTTGTCATTTCAAGGGCGATGCGGTCATGCCCGGGTGCCTGCCGCTGGACGGGCTGTGGCAGTTGACCGGCTTTTTCCTGGGCTGGCTCGGGGCGCCCGGCAAGGGGCGTGCGCTCGGCGTGGGCGAGGTCAAGCTCACCGGCATGGTGACGCCGACGACGCACATCATTGAATACGTGATCGACTTGAAGCGTGTCATCCTGCGCAGGCTGAAGCTTGCCATTGCCGACGGCGTCGTGAAGGCCGACGGTCAGGTGATCTACGCCGCCACCGATCTGCGGGTGGGGCTGTTCACGCCAGCCGACCAGCCGATGGCGGCCACCTAAGCAGGGCTGGGGCGCCTGGCAGGCGCCCCAGCCCCGCAACAAATGCGGCCTCTTCTGGGGCTGCCAGGAAAGGCGAGAGAGCAGCACGACAATGCGGAGCGAGGTTTTGGGATGAGGCGCGTGGTCGTGACCGGCATGGGGGTTGTATCCTCGATCGGGAACAACACCCAGGAGGTCCTGGCCTCCCTGCGGGAAGGCAAATCCGGCATCGTGCGCGCCGAGGAGTACGCCAAGCTGGGCTTCCGCTGCCAGGTGCACGGCGCCGTACAGCTCGACTGGGAACCGATGGTGCCGCGCAAGCCGCGCCGCTTCATGGAGGCGGGCGTCGGCTGGAACTATATTGCCATGGACCAGGCGATCCGCGATGCCGGGCTGGAGTCGGGCGATATCGTCAACGAGCGCACCGGCATCGTCATGGGCTCCGGCGGCCCGTCCACCCGCGCAATTGTGCGCGCGGCCGACGTGACGCGCGAGAAGGACCCCAAGAAGGTAGGCCCGTTCGAGGTGCCCAAGGGCATGTGCTCCGGGCCGTCGGCGGCACTCGCCACCGCCTTCCAGATCAAGGGCACCAACTATTCGATTTCCTCGGCCTGTGCCACCTCCGCCCATTGCATCGGCAATGCGGCCGAGCAGATTCAGTGGGGCAAGCAGGACGTGATGTTTGCCGGTGGCTGCGAGGAGCTGGATTGGACCCTTTCGGTTCTGTTCGATTCGATGGGCGCCATGTCCAGCAAGTTCAATGATGCCCCTGCCAAGGCGAGCCGCGCCTACGACAAGGACCGCGACGGCTTTGTGATCGCCGGCGGCGCCGGCGTGGTGGTGCTGGAGGAGCTTGAGCACGCCAAGGCGCGCGGCGCCAGGATCTACGGCGAGCTGGTCGGCTACGGGGCCACCTCCGATGGCTACGACATGGTGGCGCCCTCCGGCGAGGGGGCGGTGCGCTGTATGCGCATGGCTATCCACGGCCATGACGGCAGGGGTGTCGGCCGAATCGGCTACATCAATCCACACGGCACCGCGACGCCGGTCGGCGACAAGGTCGAGATCGATGCCATTCGCGAGGTGTTCGGCAGCGATATTCCGCCGATCTCCTCGACCAAGTCGCTGACCGGCCATTCGCTGGGCGCCGTGGGCGTGCAGGAGGCGATCTTCTCCTTGCTCATGATGAACAACGGCTTCATCGCCGCGAGTGCCAATATCGATACACTCGACCCGGATTTTGCCGGCGTGCCGATTGTGCTGCAGCGTCAGGATGACGTGGGGCTCGATTGCGTCATGTCCAACAGCTTCGGTTTCGGAGGCACCAACGCAACTCTTGTGTTCCGGCGTCACGACGCTTAGAGCGAAGGGCATGCGGCGAGGCTGTTGATAAATCGAGTGCCTGATCGGGTTAGGTGACAGACGGAACGCTGGGCGGCAGGCGCCCACAGCTCGCGAAGTGGACATATGGCCATGATCAAATCGGCCTCGAGGGAAAATGGGAGTGGCCACGGCCATTCCGGGGACATTGCACAACCGGGCCCCCTGATGGCGGGCAAGCGCGGCCTTATCATGGGCGTCGCCAATGATCGCTCGATCGCCTGGGGTATTGCGCGGGTGCTCGCCGGCCAGGGTGCCAAGCTGGCCTTCACCTATCAGGGTGACGCCTTCGGTCGCCGCGCCATCCCGCTGGCCAAATCGGTAAACTCCGAGATCATCGTGAGCTGCGACGTGAGCGACCTGGCGAGCGTCGACAACGTCTTCGGCGAGATCAAGAAATCCTGGGGCGGGCTCGACTTTGTCGTCCATGCCCTCGCTTTCTCCGATCGCCGCGAGCTGCAGGGGCGCTACTCGGACACGACGCGCGAGAACTTCACCAACACCATGGTGATCTCGTGCTTCTCCTTCACTGAGATCGCCAAGCGCGCCGCCGCCCTGATGCACAACGGCGGCTCGATGTTGACGCTCACCTACGGCGGCTCGCAGCGGGTAGTACCCTCCTACAACGTCATGGGCGTCGCCAAGGCAGCGCTGGAGGCGAGCGTGCGCTATCTGGCAGCCGACTTTGGGGGCCAGGGTATCCGCGTCAACGCGCTGTCGGCCGGGCCGATGCGCACGCTGGCAGGCGCCGGCATCTCGGACGCGCGCACGATCTTCAATTTCCAGGGCGAGCACGCGCCCCTGAAGCGCACACCCACGCTCGACGAGGTGGGGGGCGCCGGTCTGTATCTGCTGTCCGGCCTGTCGGGCGCCGTCACCGGTGAGGTGCACTACGTGGACTGCGGCTACAACGTTGTGGCCATGCCTACGCTGGAGGCACTCAAGATGCAGGAGCAGGAGGCCGCCGCCGCCGGCCGGCCGCTGTCCTCGCACGCGGCCGAGTAGGGCGTGCACTTTCCGTAGCGGCGGATCAGCGAAGCGTAATCCGCCGGTTCCAACCCCTTCTATCTGTACGGCGGCGGACTACGCGCTTTGTGCCAATCGCGCCCTGCGATCCCATTGTGCCTACGCTTATGGTCAGTGCAGGTTGTAATCGGCGGTCACCAGCGTCAGCTCGGTGGGGGCGATCAACTTGCGATGGGCGACGGTGACGCGGTAGAGCTTGCCCTCCAGGTTGTGTTGCCAGAAATCCAGGAAGCCCAACAAACGCGGAAAACGCGGGTGGACGTCGTATTCCTGCCAGATGAAGCTCTGCAGCAAGGACGGATGGTCCGGCAGGCGGTAGAGGATCTCGGCAGTCGTCAGGCTGAAGCCCGCCAGCTGGGCGCGAAGATGCGGATCGGTTGCTCTCGTCATTGCGGCTCGCCTCGTCTCCCGCCAAGAGCAGCATCCGGATCGTCCGGCGTCGGCTCAGGGCAGGCTCACAGAACTCCGGCACGACTGGCGTCGTGGCGGGCCCCACCGCCGCTGCGCCGCGATCGATTGCGAGCATCGGACGGGGCAGAGTAAACGATGCAAGTCTTATTGGCGTTCCGCAAGCGAGCCGCTGAGCAGCACTGCCGCGACAGTGCCAACAAAAGGCTGTAGTTGCAGCAAGTTAGCGCGCCGATCCGGGCCAGAGTCCGTTTTCATCGCAGCGGAAGGGCGCGCTGTGGGCTCAAGGGCTTTTGCGCGCACTCCGGAATGGCAGGGTTGCGGTGTCGGAGCACGGCCTCAGATAACTCCGTCCTAGGCTTTCAGCGAGGGCCGCAGACGGATCCAGGCCCTGACGTTAACGGCCCAATGGCAGAAGTGGTGTGCCGGCTGCGCGTGATGGTGGAATCCTGGGCGTGTTGCGGGCAGTATTCCGGCCGAAGCCCGCGCCCCAGGCTCGACTTCCACGCATGCCCGGGCACAACCCGTCTCGTCAGGATTCTCCAGCACGGTCTTAGCCGATACACCCATGACCCAGCGCACCCCCGCCAAGCACTTCCAGCCCCTCGCCATCGGCGCTCCGGAGCCATACCGGCTGCTTCCGGTGCGGCTGGAGCGCATGATCCATTTCGTGCCACCGCATGTGGAGAAGATCCGCGCGCGGGTGGGCGAGCTGATGGCACAGGTGGACGTGGTGCTCGGCAACCTGGAGGATGCGGTGCCGGCCGATGCCAAGGTGGCGGCACGGTCCGGCTTCATCGCCATGGCTGAGGCGCACGAGTGGGGGGAGACCGGGCTGTGGACGCGTATCAACGCGTTGAACTCGCCGTGGGCGCTGGACGATATTCTTGAGATCGTGCCCGCCGTGGGCGCTAAGCTCGACGTAGTGATGCTGCCCAAGGTGGAAGGGCCGTGGGACATTCACTACCTCGATCAGCTGCTGGCACAGCTGGAGGCCAGGCACGCCCTGCCCAAGCCGATCCTGATCCATGCCATCCTGGAAACGGCCGAGGGCGTCAACAACGTCGAGGCAATCGCGGCCGCCAGCCCACGCATGCACGGCATGAGCCTGGGGCCGGCGGATCTGGCGGCCTCGCGCGGCATGAAGACGACGCGCGTGGGCGGCGGCCATCCGGCCTACGGCGTGCTGGCGGATCCTGGCCCGGACGCGTCGGCGCCCCGCGCCTTCTACCAGCAGGACCTGTGGCACTATACGCTGGCGCGCATGGTGGATGCGTGCCTCGCCCACGGTCTGAAGCCGTTCTACGGCCCGTTCGGCGATTTCGCCGATCCAGCGGCCTGCGAGGTGCAGTTCCGCAACGCCTTCCTGCACGGCTGTGCCGGTGCCTGGACTCTGCACCCGAGCCAGATAGAGATTGCCAAGCGCGTGTTCAGCCTCGATCCGGCCGAGGTGGCGTTCGCCAAGCGCATCGTGGAGGCGATGCCGGACGGCTCCGGTGCCGTCATGATCGACGGCAAGATGCAGGATGATGCGACCTGGAAGCAGGCCAAGGTGATGCTGGACCTGGCGCGGCTGGTGGCAGCGCGCGATCCGAAGCGCAAGACGCTGTATGGGCTGTGAAGCGATGTCTGCCCTGCTGCCCTAACAACGCAGCCTGCTGAGCTGCCCCCCAACCGGCACGGACCGGATTTGGCAATTGCGCTGCCGCGGCCGAGGAGGGCGTTGCTGGCAGCGCTATGCCGCGTCGGCGCGCGCCTCGTTCCTCTGCATACCGGCCGCAGCTTTTTCGATGAGGCCTGGTGCTGCAGCTGGGTCCGATCTCCCCTGATCCGGGGATGGACCGGACGAGGAGACTTGCCATCTCATGGCGCGGTGCCGGGCCGCAGCCGCTCGCTACGCCCGCCACATTCCCGGCTTTTTTCTTCTGATCCGGACCTGCACCGCCAAACGCCTAATTAGATTCTCAACGAAATGGAAGACTTATGCAGCTGATGTCCATGCGGTGTGCGCCGCCGCGTAATGGTGTCGTTCGTGTCAGCCTCGCCCTGTTGGCCGCCACCGGCTATGTTCTGGCGGTGGTGCTTCTTGTCTCGCCCTAAACCGGGCTCGGCGTGCTATGAGAGCGGAATGAGCAAGTCCAAGTACAGCGTCCGTGTCGGCAACGTGTTTTTCCTCTCCCGCATCGGCTTGTCCCTGCGGTGGGCCACGCAGGGCATGGCAGGCGACGCATTGGCGCCGGAGGTGAGGCACCTGCTGGCGCGCCTGGAGCAGCTGGAGGCCCAGGAGCTGGCGGGGCAAGACGGCCAGTCCGACAGCGACGCTGCCGGCTGAAGGCCGTGGCCGATCGGGGCAGCGGGGGCGGCTGCAGTGACCATAGGTGGGCTGGGCAGAAAGGCGCCAGAGGTGCGCGATGACCCTGTGCGCCACGCCCCCACTGGACACGCAGGGGGTGAAAGACCTTCAGGGTCGCATGAGCCCTAGGGCCAGCGGCGCGAATGCCTCTCCGGGTTGTCCCCGTGTTGCCTCGGCGCCGGCCATATTTTTTCCGTGATCGGCGCCGAGTAGGAGTGGGTTAACCTTCGCATGGGCTGATGGGGTGGTCCGGCTCCTGTCGCGAGAGCGTTGCCGAAGATGTTGCTCAATCCCTCGAAAGTCCTCCATATCCGCCGCCACTTGGTGCCGTGCAGCTTGGTGCTTGCCGCCGCTCTCGCCGGCGGATGTGCCAATCCGCACGAACTGATGACCGGAAGCACCGGCCTGCGCGGCGGTACGCCGGTTGCCGTCGCGCCATGGCAGACACGGGCATCGGTCACGGTCGAGGCGGTCCGGGCGCTCACCGAGCCGGAAGGCGAGCTGGTGGTGGCCACCGCGATCGCTGCCCACGAGATGCGGCGGCCGTAAGGTGTCAGACACTTGGGGTCTGACACCCCAGAGGGTCTGACACCAGTCCTCAGAAAAACGCCTGCAGGCCTGTCTGGGCGCGGCCCAGGATCAGGGCGTGCACGTCGTGCGTGCCCTCGTAGGTGTTCACCGTCTCCAGGTTCGTGACGTGGCGCATGACATGGTACTCGATCTGAATGCCGTTGCCGCCATGCATGTCGCGGGCAACGCGGGCGATGTCGAGGGCCTTGCCGCAGTTGTTGCGCTTCACGATCGACACCATCTCCGGCGCCATCCGGCCCTCGTCGTAGAGGCGGCCGACGCGCAAGGCGCCCTGCAGCCCGAGCGCAATCTCGGTCTGCATGTCGGCAAGCTTCTTCTGCACCAGCTGGGTAGCGGCCAGCGGCCGTCCGAACTGCTTGCGGTCGAGCGTATACTGCCGGGCACGGTGCCAGCAGTCCTCGGCCGCCCCCATTGCCCCCCAGGCGATGCCATAGCGGGCGCGGTTGAGGCAGCCGAACGGCCCCTTGAGGCCCGAGACGTTGGGCAGCAGGCTCTCCTCCGGCAGCACGACTCCATCCATTACCACCTCGCCGGTGATGGAGCAGCGCAAGGAGAGCTTTCCGCCGATCTTGGGCGTGGTGAGGCCCTTCATGCCCCGCTCCAGCACGAAGCCGCGGATCTGGCCGTCGTGGGCGGCCGACTTCGCCCAGACGACGAAGACGTCGGCGATGGGGGCGTTGGAGATCCACATCTTGGTGCCAGTGAGCCGGTAGCCATCGGCCACCTTCTCGGCGCGCGTCGTCATGCCCGCCGGATCGGAACCGGCATCGGGCTCGGTAAGACCGAAGGCGCCGACCCACTCGCCGGTGGCGAGCTTCGGCAGGTACTTCATGCGCTGCGCCTCCGACCCGTAGGCGTAGATCGGGTACATGACCAGCGACGACTGCACCGAGTTCATCGAGCGGAATCCCGAATCAACCCGTTCCACCTCGCGGGCGATCAGTCCGTAGGAGACGTAGTTGGCGCCGGCGCAGCCGTACTTCTCGGGGATGGTGACGCCGAGCAGCCCGAGCGCCCCCATCTCGGTGAAGATGGCGCGGTCGGTCTTCTCCTCCAGGTAGGCCTCGATCACGCGTGAGGCCAGACGGTCCTGGGCATAGGCGCGGGCGGTGTCGCGGATTGCCCGCTCCTCCTCGCTCAGCTGGTCCTCCAAGAGGAATGGATCGTCCCAAATGAACGCCGCCTTCGACGGCTGGCTTTCCCCTTGGCTTCCCATCACGGCACCTCTCATTTTTCCTGGTCTTTAAGCAGTCGTTCCCGAAACCCGATTAGCACACCTCAGCGGCGTTGCGGGTGCAGCAAAGGCTTGCGAGGAGGTCGCATCGAACTCTGCCAAAAAGGAAAAGCCGGCTTTGTGGCCGGCTTCTGCGTTGTCATCGGTCTGGAGGATCGCGCGCAGCCTAGCGGCTGGCGAAGTGCTCGTCGAACACGCGGTGCACCGCCTCGTCGTGCGGCACGCCACGCTTGAGCAGGCGGTCGTAGTCGTAGGCCGCAGCGCTGCCCTCGCGGATCGCGTCCAGGTAGGTCGTCAGGCCGGAGAAAAAGCGCCGCACGGGGAAGCTGGTGTGGGGCTCCAGGTGCTCGGTGCCATTGAGGCTGGTAGCGGTTGCCATGATCGGTCCTTTCTTTGAAGGCTCCTGCTGCATTGCAATGTGGTATATGGTATGCCACGTTGCAACGCAAGATAACCGGGGCTCTGCTATGCTGTGGAAGCATAGGCGTCAGGGGGCATAGGCACCGGCGCCAAACGGGTCCATGCTAAGTGGATGAGCCGCTCGAAGGTTATTGAAATTTGCCGGCTGGCCGGCGAGCCCTCTCGCGCCCAAGCCGCGCAGATCGACGCCATCTTCTTCGCGGCAAGCGGACGCCAGAGCTTCGCCTCGCCCGAGGCGCGGGCGGCGTTCAGGGAGCGTTGGCTCGGGCGCTATCTGCAGGGCGGCAGCGATGTCGTTCTGACGGCCCAGGGGCCGTGCGGCGAGGTTGCAGGCTACCTGGTCGGCGCGCTTGAAGACCCTGCCAGGCAGGACCGCTTCGCCGACATCGACTACTTCCGCGGTGTTTTCCGCGAGCTCGCCCACCGCTATCCGGCGCACCTGCACATCAACCTGGCGCCAGCCTTTCGCAGCCGCGGGATCGGTGCCCGCCTGATCGCCGCATTCGAGGCGTGTGCCGTGGCGGCGGACGTGCCGGGGCTGCACGTTGTCACCGCACCGGAGGCACGCAACGTGCGCTTCTACGCCCGCTGCGGGCTTGTCGAAGCCGGCGCCACGTGCTGGAACGGCCGCGCCGTGGTCTTTCTGGCCAAGCCATTGGGCAGCGTAGCATCCTCAAGCCGGTCGTAACCCCAGCCGTTACGATTCCGTTAACCAACGTTGGCGCAATGGTGTCGGACCCAGAGGGTTCGACACCTCACAGAGGACTGCGCGCGGAGAGCCGGTATTGGTGACAGGCGGGGGCCATGCAGCAGTTCTTCGACGTGTTCATCGATTTCGTGCGCCAGGGTATCGGCGCCATCTTCCGCTTCGTCGCCGCGATCTGGTCGTGGGCCGCCGAGCAGGTCGGCAACCTGTTCCGGCTGCCGTGGCAGGACTGGCCGATGTGGCGTGTGCTGCTGCTGGCCGCGCTCCTGTTCGGTCTCGGCTGGTATCTCTACAAAGCGCTGTGGGAACTGTGGGAGGCGTGGAAGAAAACGCTCGCCGCCCTCGCCGGGATGATGGCGGTGCTGATCAAGACGCTGCCTCAGATCCTGTTGGCCGGGCTGATCGCGCTGGCCGGAGTCTGGATCCTGAGCAACCTGGACTTCTCGGATCTGCGGCCGTCGTTCCTGCACACCGGCCAGCCTGCGCCGGAGTGAACAGCTCTCCTTGGCGCTTGACCGGGCGAAAATCCGACACGTCATGTCAGGGCAGGATTTGGCCAGATGACTTGGATTTCCTTGCCTGCGTGCTGTCGGAACAACTATACCTCAGCGCCAACGGGAAAATCATCCCAGGTGCGGCCGTCGAGGATGCGGCCGGCCTTTTTTTTGTTGACGCCACCCCATTGCTTGAAATGGAAGGCAACCTCTGCATCAAAACACTGATCCCGAACGCTCCGTACCCAATTCGGCTCGACAGGCCTAGCATGAGGACCACTTTCACCGCCTGCTATGACCCAATCGATGCCGATGAGCTCAAGATTGTCGAGCGGCCCTAGCAAGGGTTCGAGACTCAGGAATTTGATTGCTGATTGCGTGCGGCGGAGGTGATCAATCCTGAACTTGTAGTTCTCGTTCTCGACGCTCACACCCATCCAAACGTTATGAGGCCATGCCAGCTCCGATGATAATTCTTCGAGACGCTCGGCCCGTTTCGTTAAAATCTGATAGGTGTGCCGTGGCGTCTTCTGCATCGTTGCGAACACGCGCTTTATGACCGCCAATGGCACGTTTTCATGAAACAAATCGGACATTGAGTTTACAAAGATCATTCGACCGGCTTTCCACGTCATCGGGAGTGATAACGAGTCCTCGTCTATACGCACTACGCCGTTCCATTTCGGACGACTGCCAGACATGCGCGTCGTACCAACGTACTTAGGCTGGCCCATCGCTTCCAGTCGGCGCGCCATGCGCATCGCGTAGCAGTTCGTGCATCCCGGCGAAATGACCGTGCAACCGACAATGGGATTCCACGTCGCTTCCGTCCATTCGATTGAGGAGTTATTCGCCATCGACGTTGCTCACTGGAAACCTGACCAGCAGATGATCGGCGAATGTTCCTTTCCGCCGCGCACCCTTGAGGCTCCGCACGCCAACTTTTTCCTCCGCTTCAAGTTGCGTCAGGCTCTCCTTGTAATTCTTCATGACATACGGCGTGTCTACGCTATGGCGCTCATAAATTTCGACTACTGATAGCTCCTGCCCTGCAAAGTGCTTGAGTAGCGACGTGCGGAGCTGATCGAGTGGACGCTGCAGCGAGAACAGCAAGGGCATCGACCAATCGGCAGGGGAATACGCCAGCGACGGCACGCCTTGGTCCTCCGTCGAGCTTTCCTTTGCCATAATATCTTTCATAATGGAGTAGCCTTTGAAACTTTTGCTTACAAAAACAAGCTTGTGAGAGGTTCGGGTTCCACTTGAATTTCTGAATGTGAAGGGTAGCACGTAAGTACCGCCAAGCGTTTTGATCTCGGCAGCGAGTTCTTCCAGAATCAATGCTTCACGTAACTCAGGCGACAGGGCGGGCAGCCGTGCCCTCAGCGCATCGGCGCGCTCCTTGCCGAACAGTGCATCCATGTGACCGGCCACAGCTTGATTTCCGATGCCAGCATTGATCCGGTTGTAATTAAAGAAGAAAACACAATCGCATCCCCAATCCTTAGTCACGCCCTTTATTATATTCAGTGAAAGCCCCTTATACCCAAACGGGTCGATGAATGAAAATGATGGAACAAGTCGCACCTGATTAAAATATTTTTCCGCCTCTTCATCAACTTCACCACAAGACACGGTGGGCTTATGTCTTAACTTTTCAATGCCAGGCAAATTGTCTATTTCTTCCTGAAGCGTGGAAGTCTTGTTCCTGTCAGAGTCATTCAGTAGCGTAACGAGCATCAACGTGAGCTTGGGATCGGTGACGGCATGCTGAAGCACTAGAAGCGGCGTCGAGGCCGCGCCGTCCTTGTATCGTCCTGGGCCTGCATACAGATCAATATACGCGATCCGGTTACCATTCTTCTGTGCTGTCGGCATAATAACATTTGCCCAGGCGTAAAAATACTTCTGAACAATGCGCGCCTTTACTTCAGATTGATCAGTTCTTTCGTCGAAGAATAATTTTGCAGTGCTCATTAGGGCCCCCGCAGCTTGTGGCATACGCTAGAACAAACAATGAACATTGTCAATGGCCACCATCCGCGCCAGCGGAAGCGCCCAGCACGCGAAAAGCGTCAGTGAACCGTCAAGAAAATGTGCAGGGAAATCGCTGATCAGTTCGCATCTGGGCGGAGCGCAGACCCAACTACGCTCGGCCCAACCTATTCCGCGGCGCGGCGGGGCTTCTGGCCTTTGCGGGCTTGCGCCGCCTGGTTGCGCATCAGCAGCTCGGCCGTCAGCTGGCGTAGCGCCTTGCCGGTCTCGCCCGGGTACTTGGCCCAGTAGGAGCGCGGGCGCGGGCAGAAGTGCGCGGCTGTCTGCAGCGATGTCGCGCGCGGGATCACCTGGTCGAAGCACGGATGCCTGCAGTTCTGCCGCAGCCAGCGCTCGTACTGGGAATCCTCGAAGGCGTTGATGTCCTTCATGCTGATGATCACGCCGAGGCACTCGGCGAAGCCCATGTCCTGATCGCGCTGGCTGAACTGGCCGAGGAACTGGAGCCCGTGCGTCGAGATGTAGTCGGGCTTGCTGGGCGAGAGATAGAAATCGACCTCGCGCAGCCAGCACTCCGTCAGCACCGAGAGGCCGGGGGCGCTGTCGATCAGCACAAAGTCGTAGGCGGAGCGTGCCGCGGTGAGGAAGTTGCGCACGACGTGGCGCAGCTGTGACTCAAGCCCTTCCTTGGAGACCTCGCGCTCGAACAGCGTCAGGTGGCCGCCGCCGGTCATAAGGTCAACCGTACGGGCGTCATCGACATCGGAGACGCCGCGGGAGACGTAGGAGGTCCAGCTCACCGGCTCGTTCTTGAGCACCAGGCTGATGAAGTAGTCAACGACGGTGCGGCCCTGCTGCTGGATCGCCATCACCCAGTCGGGGCGCATCAGCATGGTGCTGACGCTGGAATGCGCGTCGGAGTCGACGACCAGCACGCGTTGATTGTGGCAAGCGGCCAGCGTCTCGGCGAGAGTGAGCGTGAGCGTCGACTTTCCGACACCTCCCTTCGCATTCATGATCGAAATGGTGCTGTGCATGCTGCTACCACTCGCCAGTGGTCCGAGCGTCGGGACGCTCGTACAACCAAGGCCGGAACAGGGGTGAATTTATGGCCGAGGCGCA
>DASURA010000109.1:0-16986 GCA_036280295.1 Hyphomicrobiaceae bacterium | reverse complement strand
CGATGTTCCACAACCCGCCGATGTCGGCCTCGCGCTCCAGGCAGTCGAACGGAATGCCGCGCTCGACGAAGGTCTTCGCCGCCGCCAGCCCGGAGGCGCCGGCACCAATGATGCAGTACTTCGACTGGCGGTCGTGAAGCGGCATTGCGGGTATGGCCTGCGGTAGACGGGGGCAGACCCCTCGCCTCAGGGGATCAGCAGTATTGCCACGTTGCGGCGAGGGGTCTGACCCCGATCAAACCAGTTCGGGCGCCAGCTTGTAGCCGCGATCGAGCGCAATCTCCAGCATTGTCGAGGTGTGCGGTGCCGCACCCCCGAGATTGGCCGGCAAGGGTGTGGCGCTCGCGCCTTTCGTCGCCTTGAATGGCCTTGCCTTTCGGGCTAACCAACCGCGTCGGGGTCAGGCCTCTCGCATCTTGACCTCGCATTTTTCTACCCCGGCGGCAGACGCGAGGGGTCTGACCCCAGGACCCGGTTCCCATCCATGGGTTGGCTCGATAAATTCCGACGTCGCAGCACACCAGTCACAGCCAGCACACCAGACACACCACAGGCACAGGAGCAACAGGCAATGGCGCGCACCAAGATCGCCCTGATCGGCGCAGGCATGATCGGCGGGACGCTCGCCCACCTCATCGGCCTCAAGGAGCTGGGTGACGTGGTGCTGTTCGACATCGTCGAGGGCGTGCCGGGCGGCAAGGGCCTCGATCTCGGCCAGTCCGGCGCCGTCGAGGGGTTCGACATCAATATCAAGCCCACCAGCGCCTATGCCGATATCGCCGGCGCCGACGTGATCATCATCACCGCCGGCGTGCCGAGAAAGCCGGGCATGAGCCGCGACGACCTCTTGGGCATCAACCTGAAGGTGATGGAGTCGGCCGGCGCCGGCATCAAGCAGTATGCGCCCAATGCGTTCGTGATCGTCATCACCAACCCGCTCGATGCCATGGTGTGGGCGCTGCAGAAGGCGTCCGGCCTGCCCACCAGCAAGGTGGTCGGCATGGCCGGCGTGCTCGATACCGGCCGCTTCCGCAAGTTCCTGTCGGACGAGTTCAACGTCTCGGTGGAGGATGTCTCCGCCCTGGTCCTCGGCGGCCACGGCGACGACATGGTGCCGATCGCCCGCTACTCCACCGTCGGCGGCATCCCGCTGCCCGACCTCGTCAAGATGGGCTGGACCACGCAGGAGAAGCTCGATGCCATCATCGAGCGCACCCGCAAGGGCGGCGGCGAGATCGTCGCGCTGCTGAAGACCGGCTCGGCGTTCTATGCGCCCGCCTCCTCAGCGATTCAGATGGCCGAGAGCTATCTGAAGGACAAGCGCCGCGTGCTTCCCGTGGCCGTCTATCTGACCGGCCAGTACGGCGTGAACGGCATGTACGTGGGCGTGCCCGCCGTGATCGGCGCCAATGGCGTCGAGAAGGTGGTGGAGATCGAGCTCAACGATGCCGAGAAGGCAATGTTCGCCAAGTCGGTGGGCGCGGTGCAGGGCCTGCTCGAGGCCTGCAAGAAGATCGCGCCGCAGCTGGCGTAGGGTTCGTTGAATTGGCAAGGCGCTGGTCACAGCGTTTCCCTCCCCCCTTGTGGGGGAGGGACAGGGTGGGGGGGATCGCAGGACATCCGAGGCCGGGAGTCCCCCCACCCCTAGCCCCTCCCCACAAGGGGGAGGGGAATCCGGTCGGCAACTCGGAATAGGGAGGCGGCTTCATCCGCTGCCAAATCATGCCCAAAACCGCCATCACCCCGCCTAACGGCAAGGCCATCGGCCCCTACTCGCTCGCCATCGCCAATGGCGACCTTATCTTCATCTCGGGCCAGATCCCGCTCGATGCCGCCACCGGCAAGCTGGTGGAGGGCGATGTCAGCGCGCAGGCCAGGCAGTCGCTTGAGAACCTGAAGGCGATCCTCGATGCGGCCGGCCTCGGCTTCGGCCATGTGGTCAAGACGGTGATCTTCCTCACCGACATGGCCGACTTCGCCGCCGTCAACGAGGTCTACAAGGGATATGTGACGGAGCCCTATCCGGCGCGCTCCACCATCGCGGTGGCGGGGCTCCCGCTTGGGGCAAAAGTCGAAATTGAAATGATCGCCTGCCGCAGTGCAATATAGGCCATCTCGCAGGCACGAACCGACGCTCTAGCGGCGGAGTGGGCCTATGGCATATGGTATACCAGCGACGAGATGTCAGGCCCTCCCGGTCTGACACCATGGCACCATCGCACCTAGCACTATGGTGTCGGGCCCGGACGGTCTGACACCTTCCCGAGGGGAGCCCTTATGAACGTCCACGAATATCAGGCCAAGGAGCTGCTGCGCCCCTACGGCGTGCCGCTGGCGCAAGGCGCGCCGGCTTTCACGGTCGAGGAGGCGGTGAAGGCCGCCCAGGCGCTGCCCGGCCCGATCTGGGTGGTGAAGTCGCAGATCCACGCCGGCGGACGCGGCAAGGGCACCTTCAAGGAGCCAACCGCCGGCAGTGGCGGCGGCGTGCGCCTCGCCAAGTCGATCGACGAGGTGAGGACCTTCGCCGAGCAGATACTGGGCAAGACGCTGGTGACGATCCAGACCGGCCCGGCCGGCCGCGTGGTGAAGCGCCTGTTCATCGAGGACGGCACCGCCATCGCCCGCGAGCTCTACCTCTCCGCGCTCGTCGATCGCGCCACCTCGCGCATCTCGTTCATCGCCTCCACCGAGGGCGGCATGGACATCGAGAAGGTGGCGCACGACACGCCGGAGAAGATCGTCACCCTGTCGATCGATCCGGCTTCGGGCTACTCGCCGTTCCACGGCCGCAAGATCGCCGCCGCCCTGAAGCTGACGGGCGATCAGATCAGCCAGTGCGTGAAGCTGATCGGCGCGCTCTACAAGGCGTTCGTCGAGAAGGACATGGCGCTGCTGGAGGTCAACCCGCTGGTCGTCACCAAGGACGGCAACCTGGTCTGCCTCGACGCCAAGATCAACTTCGAGGACAACGCCCTCTTCCGGCACAAGACCGATATCCTGCCGCTGCGCGATATCGAGGAGGAGGACCCGGCCGAGGTCGAGGCATCCAAGTACGACCTCAACTACGTCAAGCTTGACGGCGACATCGGCTGCATGGTCAACGGCGCCGGCCTCGCCATGGCCACCATGGACATCATCAAGCTCTACGGCATGGAGCCTGCCAACTTCCTCGACGTGGGCGGCGGCGCCAGCAAGGAGAAGGTGGCGGCCGCGTTCAAAATCATCCTGTCCGACCCGGCCGTGAAGGGCATCCTGGTCAACATCTTCGGCGGCATCATGCGCTGCGACATCATCGCCGAGGGCGTGGTGGCGGCGGCCAAGGAGATGGCCATCAAGGTGCCGCTGGTGGTGCGGCTTGAGGGCACCAACGTGGAGCTGGGCAAGCAGATCCTTAGCCAGTCGGGCCTCAAGATCGTGCCGGCGGACAACCTGGCGGACGCGGCCAAGAAGATCACGGACGAAGTGAAGAAGGCGGCTTGATAGTTCACACAGTCACACATAATATGTGGACATGAAGAACATCACACTCAGCATCGATGAGGACGTGCTCCAGGAGGCGCGCAGGATCGCCGCCGAGCGGGGCACGACCGTCAACGCCATCGTCCGCGCCAGCCTCACGGAGCTGGTGCGCCAAAAAACGCGCGCGCGTGACGCACTGAAGCGGATGCGCGAACTGGCCGAGCAGGGCGGCATGGAGGTCGGCAAGAAGAGCTGGAGCCGCGACGCCATCCATGAGCGTTGATTGCTTCCTCGACACAAACGTCCTGCTTTACGCGGCGAGCGGCACGCCGGCTGAACGCGTGAAGCGGGAGAAGGCGCAGGCGCTCATCGCATCGGCGAACTTCGGAATATCGACCCAGGTGCTGCAGGAATTCTACGTGGTCGCGACGCGCAAAGCGCACATCAAGATGTCGCCGCGCATCGCGCTCGAATGGATGGAGCAGCTGGATGGCCGGCCATGCGTGGTCATCGATCCAGACTTGGTGAAGCTCGCAGCAGAGATCTCGATCCGCTACCAGATTTCCTACTGGGACGGAGCGATCTTAGCTGCAGCCGAAGCCCTTGGCGCAGAGGTGGTCTACTCCGAGGACCTTCAACACAAGCAGCAGTACCGCACCCTACGCGTCGAGAATCCCTTCCACTGAAGCTGGCTTAAACTCGGAGGTAAGAAGATGGGAGGGCATCCGTACTGGTACGTTGTACCTTACGAGAGCGACATCGATGCTGCCCTTCAAAAGCTGAAGCAGCGGGAGTTCGAGGCTGGTCGCTACAATCCGGTCATCTCGTTTCTCGAGTTTCCCATCGGCCCGGACTCACCTGCACCGGGCCGGCAGCATGCATCGATTGACGATGCTCTTGCGGGCACCGATGCCGACGGCACGCGCTCCATCCTCGACACGGTACGAGGCGTCCTGCCTAATCCGTACAACACCGATCAGGATCTGAGCGGCATGGACGTGCCGATTGCGGGAGTGTCTCCTCTGGCCGAGCCGGATCTCGTCGAGTTGTTTGGCAGCGCGCGGCCATCGAGAGAGACCGTCGAACGTGAGATCGCCGAGAGCCCTGCTTTCTGGGAACGCCTTATGCGGGGCACGGCGGTCTATGTAGTCCTCCACGCTGACAGCGAGCCGCGCGAGATTTTCTTCGCGGGCATATCCTTCGACTGAGCGGCACAGGCGCAACGCGGGGCGGAAGCCCCAGGCAATGACAACCTAGGTCAAATACAATGGCAATCCTCGTCGACAAATCCACCAAGGTCATCTGCCAGGGCATCACCGGTGCCCAGGGAACCTTCCATACCCAGCAGGCGCTGGCCTACGGCACGCAGGTCGTGGGTGGCGTGACGCCGGGCAAGGGCGGCACCAGGCATTCGGATCCGAAGCTCGCCGACGTGCCGATCTTCGACACCGTGCTGGAGGCCAAGGAGAAAACCGGCGCCAATGCCACCTCGATCTACGTGCCGCCGCCGTTCGCGGCCGACGCGATCCTTGAGGCGATCGACGCCGAGATGGAGCTGATCGTGTGCATCACCGAGGGCATCCCGGTGCTCGACATGATCAAGGTGAAGCGGGCGCTGGATGGCTCGAAGTCGAAGCTGATCGGGCCGAACTGCCCGGGCGTGCTCACGCCCAACGCCTGCAAGATCGGCATCATGCCGGGCAACATCTTCAAGGCCGGCAACGTCGGCATCGTCTCGCGCTCCGGCACCCTCACCTATGAGGCGGTGAAGCAGACCTCGGATGCCGGCCTCGGCCAGTCCACCGCGGTGGGCATCGGCGGCGACCCGGTGAAGGGCATGGAGTTCATCGACGTGCTGGAGATGTTCCTGGCCGACCCGGCCACGGCCTCCATCATCATGATCGGGGAGATCGGCGGCGCGGCCGAGGAGGACGCAGCGCAGTTCATCGCCGACGAGGCCAGGAAGGGCCGCAAGAAGCCGATGGCCGGCTTCATCGCCGGCTCGTCGGCCCCTCCGGGCCGCCGCATGGGCCATGCCGGCGCCATCATCTCGGGCGGCAAGGGCAAGGCCGAGGACAAGGTGGCCGCCATGCAGGCCGCCGGCATCGCCATCGCCGACAGCCCGGCCTCGCTGGGCACGACGCTGGCCAAGGTGCTGAACGGCTGACGCCGGTGAATGGCGAATGGAGCGCAATCCATTCGCCATTCGCGATTACGATTTGGCGATCATCAGGCAGAAGATCGCCAGCACGGCGCCGAATCCCGGGAAGCCGAAGCCGGGCGCACGCCACTTGCGCCAGGTCACGCATCCACGCCTGCATCCACTGCACCGGCAGCCAGAAGCCACCGCCACAGCACGCAACGTGTGACCGCAGCCACCCCGTGGTCGTCCGCCACCAGGCGTGCGGGCAACCTCGAGCCGATGACTCCGGTCGCTCCTGTCAGCAGCACCCGCTCGGCTCGCTCCTCTTTCGCCTCGTTGAGGCGCTTGCCCGCTGTCCAAGGCAGCTGGCAGGACCAACAATTGCATCAACTTTCATAGGCCTATCATGCCGGTGCGCGCCAGTGCTCGCGAAGGCCACCGCAAGCGTGGCGCGTGCACCGACGTGCACGGGGAAGTGATGCAATCTGCAAGGCTCAAGCCGGCAAAGCCGAAATCTCGTCAATTGATTTTGCTGGGACGGACGCACATCTTTGGGCACACTGCAGCGGTTCGCCTTGGTACAGGGCTGGCCGAGCGGTGACAATTGTGTGCGCCAGGGTCGTTGCGCTGGTGTGCAGAGCATTCATGTAGATAATTTTTCCGCATACAGGTCCGGCAGAGCAGCCTGCGCTAACCAACTGGGCAGGAAACGCCAATGGGGAGATTCAACATGCATTGGAGGGTGGCTTCGTGTCGGCCGGCTGCGCTGGCGGCGGCGGCGATGACGGTCTCGCTCGCGGCGGCATCAGGGGCGGCGTTGGCCGCCAGTCCGTTTGCCGGACTTCGCGGCTCGTGGTCAGGGTCCGGGCATGTGCTGCTCGATGGCGGCAGGCGCGAGGCCATCCGCTGCAGCGCCAACTATGTGGCCAGGAGCGGCGGGCGATCCCTTGGCCTCGCCTTGCGTTGTGCCAGTGCCTCCAACCGCGTCGAGCTGCGTGCCAGCCTGGCTGCCCGCGGCAGCCACGTTTCCGGCACCTGGGAGGAACGCAGCTTCGGCGTTTCGGGTGGCATCTCGGGTACTGCCACGGGCAACCACCTGCGGCTTTCCTTCAACGGCGGACTGTCGGGCGCAATGGTGGTCAATACCAGCGGTGCCTCGCAGTCGATCTCCGTGCGCACCGACGCTTCCGCGCTGAAGGGCGTTAACGTCAGTCTGCGACGAAGATAGCTGCGGCGGCAGGTGTCTGCCCCTGTGAGGGCGACCGAGCGAGAGGATGGCATGGAGCCTCGGGACCGCTTCTGGCGCATCATCGCCTTGTCGGCACTCCTGCTCTGCGCCCTGCTGATCGGCGAGCGCTATCTGCGCGGCTATCTGTTGAGTGAGACGGCGCCGCGCCAGCCGGTGCCGCGCTCGGATCTGGTCGGCGAGGAGGCGCGCACCACCGGTCTGTTCGCCAAGACCGCGCCCAGCGTGGTGGCGATCTATGCGCGCAAGAACGGCGGCGGCCGCCGCGGCCAGGGCGAGGCGCTCGGCACCGGATCGGGCTTCGTCTGGGACCGCGCCGGTCATATCGTCACCAACAATCATGTCGTCGAGGGGGCCTCCAAGCTTGGCGTGCTGTTCGGCGGCGAGACGCCGCTGCCGGCGCGTCTGGTCGGCACCGCGCCCTGGGTGGACCTTGCCGTGCTGAAGCTGGAGGAGGTGCCGGACGACTTGCGGCCGATCCCGATCGGCACCTCCGCCGACCTTGCCGTCGGGCAGTCGGTCTTCGCCATCGGCAATCCATTCGGGCTGTCGCGCAGCCTCACGACCGGCGTCATCAGCGCGCTCGACCGCCGCCTGCCCACCGAGTTCGGCCGCGAGGTGGTGGGGGTGATCCAGACCGACACCGCCATCAACCCCGGCAACTCCGGCGGCCCGCTCGTCGACAGCGCCGGCCGCCTGATCGGTGTCAACACGGCCATCCTGGCGCCCACCGGCTCGTTCACCGGCGTCGGCTTCGCGATTCCCGTCGATACCGTCAACCGCATCGTGCCGGAGCTGATCCGCGACGGCCGCGCCAGGCTGCCCGGCATCGGCTTTGTGCCGATCCCCGAGGAGATCGCGCGGCAGCACGGCATCCGCGGTATCGTCGTTCAGTCGGTGCCGGCCGGCAGTCCGGCCGCGCGCGCCGGTCTCACCGGCATTGGCGCCAATGGCCGCCTGGGCGACGTGATCGTCGGGGCCGACGGCAAGGCCGTGGCGACCGTGGCCGATCTCGCCGCCATCCTCGAGCGCATCGGCATCGGCAATACCGTGCGCCTCACCGTCGTCCGTGATGGCGCCCGGCGTGAGCTGACGACGACGGTGCAGGACGTGAGCCGGTGATCGGCCTCAGACCTGCAGGTCTGATCCCGGATGCCGCGGCTGGTGCAGGTTGGGGCGTCATGGTAGGTGGGTTGGCCCCTTCCTCATCCTGCTCGGCGAACACATGACCAAGCCCATCCGCATCCTCTCCACCCGCGCGGTTCAGGGAGCGCTGCCGGCGCTGCTTCCGGCGTTCGAGCAAGCCTCAGGCGTGCCGGTGGCGACGGCTTTCTCGCCCACCAATGCGCTCACGGAGCGCATCAAGGGTGGCGAGACGGCGGATATCGTGATCCTCACGCGGGAGGCGATCGACGAGCTGGCGCGGCTCGGCATCCTGGAGGCCGGCAGCACCGTCGACCTGGTGCGCTCCACGGTGGGCCTGGCGGTGAAGGCGGGTGCGCTGAAGCCTGACATCGGCACGCCGGAGGCGCTGGTGGCGACGCTGCTGGCCGCCAAGTCGCTCGTCTACTCGCGCCTCGGCGCCAGCGGCGTCTACTTCGCCGGGCTGATCGAGCGGCTGGGCATCGCGGAGGCCGTCAACGCCAAGGCGACGATCATCCAGAGCGGGCTCACCGGCGAGCCGGTGGCGCGCGGCGAGGCCGAGATGGCGATCCAGCAGCTGAGCGAGCTCAGCGCGGTGCCGGGGCTCGACATCGTCGGCCCGCTGCCGGCCAGCCTGCAGACGCCGACGGTGTTCTCAGCCGCCGCCTTCGCCGGCTCCAGCACTGCCGGTGCCGCGCGGGAGTTGCTGCAGGTCCTGGCCTCCGCCGACGCCGCCGCCGCATACCGGGCGGCGGGGCTGGAGCCTGTTGCGGGCTGAGCAAGCCGGCAGCTGGCGATCGGCAGCCGAAGCCCGGGGCCTGACTGCCGATGCCTGCCGATCAGCGCTCGGCCATCAGCCGCGTAATGTTGCGGATGGTGACGCGGCGGTTGCGCGGCTCGGCGTCCTGGGTGTCGATCTTGAGGTATTGCTCGCCGTAGCCCTGGGTGACGAGGTTCTCGGGCGGCACGTTGAAGGTCTCGGACAGCACCTCCGCTACGGCCTCGGCGCGCCGGCTCGACAGGCTGACGTTGTCCTCGTCGCTGCCCACCGCATCGGTGTGCCCTTCGATCAGGAATACGGACTCGTCGTTGTCGCGCAGCACGCGCAGGATGGCACGCGCGATCCGCTCCAGCTTGTCGTACTGGTCGGGCGAGACTTCCCACACGCCGGTATCGAACGTGACAGCATCGAGATCGATGCGCCGGGTACGCGCGCGCAATTCGTAATTGTCGCGGATCTCCGCGAGCGAGTAGGCGCGCTCGAGTGCCTCGATCGGCTCCGCCTCCAGGGTCTCGTAGAGATCGTCGTCGGAGGCCCGGTCATAGTCGACGATGTATCGCTCTCTCGGGATGGTAACGCGGGGCGGCGGCAGATTGAGCGCCACGATGCCGAGCACGCCAAGACCGACGCCGATGGCGACATTGCGATAGAAGCGGCGGTTGTCGATCAGGCTGTGCTCGTGGCCATCTCGGTCGCGTCGGTAGCGTCGCAGGAGCCGGCCGTGCGCATCGACGACCGTGACGATGCGGACACCGTCGGGCCGGACGTAGAAGGTCTCGACATTGCCGTCCGGCCGCCGCTCGGACTTGGCGCCGGGCCGCCGCCGGAAGCGCTCGGCCTCGTCCTGGCGGACGACGATGCGGTTGCTCTCCTTGATGATGATGCGGTTGCCGGGCTCCTGGATCACCTTGCGCCGGCCGCCATCCTCGATCTTCTCCTGGCGGCCCTTGCGGATGTCACCGAAGCTTTTCGGCGCCGGCCCCCGAGCGCCCGACGGCATGCCGGACGGCGGTCGGGCGGTCGCGGGCTTCTGGATGCCGGGCGATGGCCGTTTCGGCACTTGAGGGGCAACGCCGTGCTGGTTCGATGCTGGCGGCGGAAGGTGCTTCAGGCCCTCGTTCCGGCGCTCGGGGACCGCCTTGGGCTGCATCGGCCTGGCGGACGGCCGTTCTGATGGTCTGGCGGGTGCAATGGACGGTCGTGGTGCCGGCCGGTGCTGAAGCGCGGGCTTCTGATGCGACGGCTGAGATTTCTGCGTAGGCCCCCGGTCGGCGGGTCGCGGCGTCGATGCCCGGGGCGGAGCCTTGAACGAGGGACCAGAGGACGCCGGCGGCATCGGCCGGGGCGTCGCTGGTCGCCGCTGCGGGTGCTCCTGCTTGTGCTTTTTCTTGTCAGGCTCGTTCTGCGCCGCCGCCGGCTCGACCAGGGCAACCAGATCAGCCAGAGCAACGGTGGTCGCTGCCCCGACGACAAGCGTCAGGATCGCCGAGTGGCGTGCGCGCCGGCGGTTTTGCATGCTTTCCTCCCTTCGTCGCCCGGGTTTCGAATGTCCCAGGCCTGTAACGGCTGCCCGTATCGTTGACGTGGGATGTCGGCTGCAATTTGCGGCGGCAGAGAGGCAGAAATGAGCTACGTTTCAGCGCAACGCGGACAGCGCGCCAAAGCTGGAGGTTGGCACATGGCCGAGGTTGAGATCGTCGAGGTGGCGCCGCGCGACGGCTTCCAGTCCGTACGGACAATCATTCCCAGCGAGGAGAAGATTGCGCTCATCGAGCAGCTCGCCGCCTGCGGCCTGCCACGCATCGAGATCGGATCGTTTGTCAGCCCCAAGGCGCTGCCGCAGATGTCCGACACGCCCCAGATCCTGCAGCGCACGCATCTGCCGGCCGGCACACGGGCGATGGCGCTGGTGCCCAATGCACGTGGCCTGGCGCTGGCTGTGGAGGCCGGCGTGCCAGAGGTCAACTGGGTGTTCTCGGTGACGGAGAGCCACAACCGCAACAATGTGCGGCGCAGCGTCGAGGAGAGCGTGCGCGACTTCACCGCGGCGTGGCAGGGGGTGTCCGGTGTGAGGCCGAAGCTGCGGCTCAGCCTGTCCACCTGCTTCGATTGCCCGTGGGAAGGGCGGGTGCCGGAGGAGGCGGTGGTGCGTTGCGTGGAGCGGATCATTGCCGCCGCGCCGGAGGTCGAGATTGCCATCTGCGATACCACCGGCCGCGCTGCCACCAATCATGTCGGCGCGCTGCTGGCGCTCTTGCTGACGCGCTACGCCAGTGAGTGCGTGCGCTTCGCCTTCCATGGCCACGACACCTACGGCCTCGGCGTCGCCAATGCACTGGAGGCGTACCGGCAGGGTGTGCGCATTATCGACGGCTCCGCCGGCGGGCTTGGCGGCTGCCCGTTCGCGCCGGGGGCGGCGGGCAATACGGCCACGGAGGACCTGGTGTTCGCGTTCGAGCACATGGGGGTGGCGACCGGCGTTGACCTCGGCCGCCTGCTGGACGCCGCCGACCGCGTTGCCGCCATCGCGCCGGAGCAGTCCGGCGGCAAGCTGCGCAAGGTGCCGCGCCGGCGAGCGCTGTCCGGCTTCGGTGCCGCCAGCCGCGGTGTACCGGCGGAGGCGACGTGCGGGTATGAGCGCTGACGTCAAGCTCCAGAAGTAAGCGGGGCGACGACGCTCGGTGTGCACTGAGCGTGAAAGGCGATTTTGTCATATTATCTCCAATATTCAGAGATCGAATGGCCTTTCTTGTGCGATGCCTCATCTTGAGGACCAATTCGTAGTGACATATATGTAGTTGCATCCGAGGTGCCCTTGCGTTGGATATTGGGATCCGAGAAAAGCGGCTTCAAACCAGGTCGACCACGGGCTTTCGTTTGCGACGGCGGCGCTGGTGTTCGATGATCCGTTGCATGCGTATCGAAGCCGGATCCGCATCCCGACAACGATCATTGGCAGACCATTGGGCGTGTCGGGCCGGTATTGCTGCTCGTGGTTCATACCTGGCCCGAGATAGAGGACGATGGGCTGGTCGGCCGCATCATCAGCGCCCGGAAGGCAACGCGACACGAGAGGAAGGTGTATGAAGAAGGAGACTTCTAAGCGGCTCACGCGCAAGCAACAGGCTGACCTGAAGGCACTTGCAGCACTTCCGGACGAAGACATCGATACTTCGGATGCACCGGAGATTGCCGACTGGTCGGACGCCAAGCGCGGATTGCTCTACCGGCCGGTCAAGAGGCAGCTGACCCTTCGCCTCGATGCCGACGTGATTGCGTGGTTCAAGGAGCATGCGAGGCCTGACGAGGGTTATCAGACACGAATCAACAGGGTGCTGCGCAGCTACGTGGAAGGGCAGGCCGGTCGGGATCGCCGCCGGGCCTGAGATCCGAAGCTGCAGTCCGCTTCGCCGATAGGTCGCATTTATGCCGCGTGGCGTCTGCTGGCCGACAGCGGTGGAAGCAGCAGGTCTGCCGGTACGTGGAAGCGGGCGCGCAACTGCTCCACCATGGCCATGCTCAACCCCTTCCGGCCGCGAAGGACTTCACTGACCCGGCTCGGCGGCCCCAGGATCTTGGCCATATCGGCACGCGTCAAGCCGTGCTGATCCATCAAATGTCGGATGAGATCGGCGATGCTTGACGTCGGGCGGGCAACCAGCCTGAAGTCGTTATCCCTGATATTGGACACGACCCGCCCGGATTTCAGGATGCTGGCCCTGGGATAGGCGGCCTTGACGTCCTGTGGATTGCGCCAGGCTGCGAGTGTCGCAATGTTAAACCAAGCCGCATACTGCGTTCGGGCGACATTGATTCCCTTGTGACCGGCGCGGGCTCGCGAGATATCGTTCAACGGTTGTCCGTGCCGCTGACGATCATGACACGGAATTCCAGAAGATGGAAGACGACGTCGACGGCTTGATCTCCCCCTTCCCCGCCAGCTTCCTCTGGGGCACGGCCACCGCGGCCTACCAGGTGGAGGGTGGGTGGCAGGCGGACGGCAAGGGGCTGTCGGTGTGGGATGTCTACACCAACGTCGATCGCATGGCGGCTGGCGGCGAGACTGCCAATGTGGCGCTCAACATGTACGACCGGGCGCAGGTCCTGCAGGATATTGCCCTGCTCAAGCAGCTCGGCATCAATGCCTACCGCTTCTCGCTCAATTGGCCGCGCATCCTGCCGGATGGGGTGGGGGAGACCAATCCGCCCGGCATAGCCTACTATAAGCAACTCATTGCCGACCTGAAGGCGGCCGGCATCGAGCCGCTGGTAACGCTCTACCATTGGGAGATGCCGCAGGCGCTGGCCGAGCGTGGCGGCTGGGCCAATCGCGAGATCGTCGACTGTTTCCGCCGCTATGCCGGCGTTGTCTTCGACCATCTCGGCCAGGACGTGAAGCTGTTCCTGGCGCTGAACGAGCCGAGCACGGATCTGGGCTTCACCGCCTACGCCAAGCAGTTCCGCGAGACGCAGCGGCGCGAGGCAGTGCCCCTGACGCCACTGCCGCCGTGGGCCTTCACCTGGTTCCCCGGCGCGCGCATGGTGCACCATCAGCACCTGGCTGCCGCCGCGGCTATCGAGGAATACCGCAAGCGCAGCTTGGCCGGCCGCATCGCCGCCGTCGCCATGCTGTTGATCCCTGCGCTGCCGGCGACGGAGAGCGAGGCTGATCGCGCCGCGGCGCACCTGGCCGATGGACTGATGAACCGGATCTATCTCGATCCGATGTTGAAGGGCACCTATCCCGAGGACGTCGTCGATGCGCTGCGGACAGCGGGTGCGGAGCTGCCCATCGAGCTTGGCGACATGGAGCTCATCGCCCGCAACCGGGCGGATTTCCTGGGCGTCAATTTCTACAGTGGCTTTCCGTTCGCGGCTGATCCGACTGCAACGGACAACTGGCGGCTGTGCATGACCTGGCAGGCTGCGCCCAGTGATCCCTACAACGGCCCGCCGCGGCCCGATCTCCTCACCGCTGGGCTGCTGCGGCTGAAGGCGGACTATGGCAACCCGCCGATGCTGATCACCGAGAACGGCACTGGCGTGCCCGGCGACGATGAACTGGTGAACGGCGCGGTCAACGATGCCCAGCGCGTCGACTATCTCGTCCGCCACGTCGCCGCTCTCGGCGAGGCGATCCGCCAGGGCGCCGACGTGCGCGGCTACTTCCACTGGTCGAGCCACGACAACTTCGAATGGATCTCCGGCACCGGGCGCCGCTTCGGCCTGATCTACGTGGATTTTTCCACTCAGCAGCGGGTCTTGAAGCACAGCGCCGGGGTGTATCGGGAGATCATTGCCAACTCTCGGCAAAAGGGCAGGGGCGGCCAACGGCCGTCGTCGGCGAGGCTCAATCATGATTGAGCTTCATGCGGCCGGTCAGTCCGCAGGGTCCGATGGCCGCGGCTTGCCGAGCACGTCGGCGAGGCTGGTGGTGGCCGAGCCGGGGCGCAGCGGCTTGGGCTGGCTCGGGTGGGGCGCCCATGCGGTGAGCGTGATGATCTCGAACGTGGCTGGCACGCGGCCGTCGGAGCGACCGAAGCGCTCGCCATAAACCTCGATCGCCCGAGCCAGCGTGGCGCGGCGGAGCGGGCGACGGCGGCGCGCGGCGAGGGCGTTGCTGGCACCCATCGCCCGCAGCTCCAGCATCAGCGCCAGCGGGTCGCGGTAGGTTACGGTGACGGTGTCGGAGTCCACCACCGGCAGCGCGAATCCGGCCCGCTGCAGCAGGCCGCCCAGGTCGCGCACATCCCCGAACGGCGCCACCCGCGGGCTGGCGCCGCCCTCCATCTCCTCCTCGGCGATCAGGAACGCGGTGCGCAGCTCTGTCAGTGTCGCCCCGCCGAGCAGCGCTGCCAGCAACAGCCCATCTGGTTTCAGGGCGCGGCGGATCTGGATGAGGCTGCCCGGCAGGTCGTTGACGAGCTGCAGCGAAAGGCCGGAGACCACCAGGTCGAGGGATTGCTCGGGAAACGGCAGCGCCTCCTCGTCGGCCGCCAGCCGCGGGCCGTTGCACTGCGCCAGCAGGCGCGGCGCCGCCTCCACGTCGGTCACCACGCCGATGCCGGGCAGCTGGCGCAGGCGACGCCCGAGGAGGCCGTGGTAGGCGCCAAGCACCGCTGCCGCCGGGAAACTCCGCCGTACGGCGGCGAGGCGCTCGGCAAGGTCGTCGACCACGCGGGCGAGCAGGAAGTCGTGATCGGCGGCGCCCGCCGCCACACGGTCGCGGCGGCGCACCAGCAGGCTGCGGTCGAATATGTTCTGTACAGACATGCCGTTGCCTTCCTGATACGACAGGCTTTGGCTGCCGTCGCGCTGAAGCCGCTTCCGCCGCCTCGGCAAGGGGCAGCCTAGCACGGAAGCCGCTGGAAAGAGGGTTGCCATGGTCACGCTGCCCGAGCCGGCCTCTCTTGATCTCTTGCGCCGGTTGGGCGCAGGCGTGGGGCTCCTGCGGCGCGTCTCGGCGAGCGCGCTCGCGAGAGGCCTGGCGGCCTGTGCCGATCTGATCGTGCCGCCCTGCTGTTTGGCCTGCAGGGCCAGGATGGGCGCGCACCACCTGCTGTGCGGGGCATGCTGGCGCGAGGTTCACTTCATCCGGCAGCCGCTATGCGATGTGCTGGGCATCCCGCTGCCGTTCGATGCCGGCGAGCGCAGCGTCAGCGCGGCGGCCGTTGCCAACCCGCCGGCGTATGGCCGTGCCCGTGCGGTCGCCCACTACAGCGGCACCATGCGTACCCTCGTGCATCAGCTCAAGTATGCCGACCGGCACGATGCCCGCTCGCTCCTGGGCCGCTGGCTGGCCGAGGCCGGGCGGGAGCTGTTGCCCGGCATCGACGTGATCGTGCCCGTGCCCTTGAGCCGGCTGCGGCTGCTGCAGCGCCAGTTCAACCAGGCGGCAGTGTTAGGCGGCGAGCTGTCGCGGCAGGCGGGCATCCCCATGGACCCGCTGCTGCTGGTGCGCACCCGCGCCACGGCCAGCCAGGTTGGCATGACACGCGACCAGCGCCGCCGCAACGTGGCCGGCGCCTTCCGCGTGCCGGAGACGCGGCGGGTTCAATTGCGCGGCCGCAACGTGCTGCTGATCGACGACGTGGTGACCACTGGCGCCACAGTCGATGCCTGCGCTCGCGCCCTGCTGCGCGCCGGGGCTGCGCGTGTCGATGTGCTGGCGTTGGCGCTGGTGACGAGCGAGGTGCTGGCGGCGGCGTGAGTGCAGCCCACAGGGCGATGAAAGCGAATGGAGGGCGGAAGATTGCTGCCACTGCCGGTGCTGCGGCGCAACCGCCACGCCGGTGCCCTGATCAGGGAATATGCCGGATGCCTCGCAAATCTCCCGCGAGGAAGACCCATGCGGCAGCATCACCTGAAAGCCGACATCTTCGCCGACTATTTCCAATTCTACTTGTGGGATCCTGCGCAGGGCCGGCAGGCGCCTGCCGACTATGTCGACGAGGACATCGAGCGCCGAATCAAGACTGGCCCGCATGTCGTGGTCATCTGCCCCGACCGCAACTTCACTGTCCCCGTGGAGATCGAGATCCACGATGCCGAGCCCGCCTGCAATGTGCAGGAGTGGGACCACATCGTCGAGGCAAGCCTGCATTTGCCAAGTGGACAGCTGGAGCTGCACGAATGCACCGGTGGACCGGTGGCGGACTGGGCGGTCGAGCCAGGCTGGTATCGCGTGCGTTCATTGCACGGCGGACTCGGCACGGTCGACAATCTGGAGGGCAGAGATACCTATCTCATCGCCGTCTGGCCGGCCCCGCCCACGCAGGTGCGCGTGCTGAAGCAGTGGACGGCACCACCGCAGCCATAAGGGCAGTGCCCAAAGCGGGAGCCGTAGCACTGCGCGCCCGCCGGCCACGTCGTCAAAGCAGCGGCGCTGCGTCAAGCGTCGCCTGCCAATGCGCCAGGCGCTCTTTCAGAGCAGCGTTGCGGACGTACGTTGACGTCTCCTCGTCCGGCAGCTGCTCAACCACCTCGAAGGCAAAGCTGTCGGGGCCGTGGTCGCTCCAGGCCTTTTGCAGCGTGGGGTTCGGGTTGTTGCCCAGCCGGAGCGTGAACCAGATGCGGTTCTGGACGGTATCGAGGGTTGGCGTCTGCCCAACCCACAGCGCACCCGTGGCCTCGCAGCGGACCAGGTAGATGCCAGCCACGTTCTTGCGCTCCCTGTAGGCTGCGATTGCCGCCTTTCTCTGCTCGCCGTGCATT
>DASURA010000108.1:0-5654 GCA_036280295.1 Hyphomicrobiaceae bacterium | reverse complement strand
GAATGTACTTCTTTGAGCCCGGCGCGCGATCTCCTCGATCTGCCGCTGCTGCAGGCCACCAAAGATCGGAACGCGCATGAGACAGGATACGATTTCGTCGCTGTCCATTTATAGTCCCCCAGCCCCTCCTCCCTCTGCTGGCAAGTTTTTGCGATTCGCGTTTTTCGTCCAGCGTCCCGCTTTCAGCAGGACACAAAGCAGCTCTTTTCGGAAATGCCTGTGTTACTGATGCGCCGCCCAAATGGACGAGAAAGAAGGCCTCATTATTGATCGATGAGAGGGTACTGACCGCCATGTCCGACGGCCACAGCCGTGAGACCGGGTCGACTGTTCCGCCGTCCTTCGACGTGCAGGCAGCACGATCTCGCGGGGCTTTTGCCGAGCCGAGAAAGGCCGCACGTTGGCGGAACAAGCATCGAAGGAGGCGGCGCATGCCGTTCGGCAATATCAATGCCCTGCGCCGTCACAAAATGATCGCGTCATTTCGCACGATTCTCCTGCTCTCGATGTAATCCATCATCGGCCGCACACCAGCCACTTTATGGATCGCCGTAATTGCGCCAAATGTGATTTGCGCGAATCGAGAAAGCGATCCCCTCGCATTGGCTCCGCATTCCGCGATCGCCTGGACGCGAGGGGTGGTCCGATAGCCGCTTCGGCTTAAGGCACGAGCTTATATCCGCCGGTTTCGGTGACCAGCAGCTCGGCATGCGCCGGATCCTTCTCGATCTTCTGGCGCAGGCGGTAGATGTGCGTCTCCAGCGTATGGGTCGTGACGCCGGAGTTGTAGCCCCAGACCTCCTGCAGCAGCACGTCGCGAGTCACCACCTTCTCGCCGGCGCGATAGAGGTATTTCAGGATCGACGTCTCCTTCTCAGTCAGGCGGACCTTGGAGCCCTTCTCGTCGACCAGCATTTTGGAGGCGGGCTTGAAGGCATACTGGCCGATCGTGAAAACGGCGTCCTCGCTCTGCTCATGCTGACGGAGCTGCGCGCGGATGCGAGCCAGCAGCACGGCAAACTTGAACGGCTTGGTGATGTAGTCGTTGGCGCCGGAGTCGAGGCCGAGAATCATGTCGGCATCGGAATCGTTGCCGGTCAGCATGACGATCGGGCTTTTGAAGCCGCTCTTGCGCAAGAGCTTGCAGGCTTCCCGCCCGTCCATGTCGGGAAGGCCCACATCGAGAAGGATCAAATCCAGGTGGTTGCCCTTGACGGCATCGATCGCCTTCGATGCCGTGGGTGCTGTAACCACCTCGAACTCGTCGTGCAGCGCCAGCTGATCCTTGAGTGACTCACGAAGATCCTCGTCGTCATCGACGATGAGAAGCTTCCGTGCGGTGCTCATGCCATCGGCTCCAGGTACAGATTGTCTGAAGAAGCGATGGAGTTTAGCATCCCCGCCGCTCGCAAAACAGATCCCCGGTAGCGCAATGGAGGTGGGCAAATGCTGGCATCTGCACGCTCATCGGGAGTCCGGGCGGGCGGGCACCGGCCTCGGCGAGGGGCGCGGGCGCTCATGGTCGCAGGCCTGGCGCCGAACGCCACGCGCGGCGTTGTGCGGCTGGGCAGCCTCGCCTTCCCGTGCGCATTGGGGCGCAGCGGGCGCCGGGCTCGCAAACGCGAGGGCGATGGCGCCACTCCGATCGGGCGCTGGCGTCTGGAGCATGTGCTTTACCGCAGCGACCGCGTGCGGCGCCCGGTCACAGGGCTGCCGGTGCGGCAGATTGCGCCTGGGGATGGCTGGTGCGACGCGCCGGCAGATCGTAACTACAATCGGGCGGTGCCGCACCCCTACCCGGCGAGCGCCGAGCACCTGTGGCGCGAGGACGGCCTGTACGACACTGTCGTGGTGCTGGGCCACAACCGGCGCCCCCGCGTGCGCGGCGGCGGCAGCGCCATCTTCATGCATGTGGCGCGGCCAGGCTACACGCCAACCGAGGGGTGCATTGCGCTGAGGCGTGACCATCTGTTGCGTCTGTTGGAACGATTGCGCCCCGGCGCCGGGGTCGTCGTTCGAGCCTAGATAAAGGCGGGGGCAGCCCCGCAGAGCCTGCCCCCGTCCTGGTCTCAGTAGTTGTAGGCGCGCTCGCCGTGATCGGTGAGGTCGAGGCCTTCGCGCTCGGCATCTACAGCCGGACGGATGCCAATCGCCGCCAGGATGCCGAAGATGATGACCGTGCCAACGGCCGACCACACGAGGGCAACGGCGACCGCGGTCACCTGTGTGATGACCTGCCCCGCCATCGTGTAGCCCTCGATGCCGCCGACGCCACCGAGCGACGGGCTGACGAACACGCCGGTCAGCACCGAGCCGACGATGCCGCCGACGCAGTGGATGCCGAACACGTCGAGGCTCTCATCGTAGCCCAGCGCGGACTTCACCGTGGTGGAGAAGAAGAGGCACACGGCACCGGCGATGAGGCCCAGGATGATGGCGCCCATCGGCCCGACGAAGCCGGCTGCCGGCGTAACGGCTACGAGGCCGGCGATCACGCCCGAGATCAGGCCGAGCAGCGACGGCTTGCCCTTGCCCAGCCACTCCAGGATCATCCAGGAGAGACCGGCCGCCGCGGTGGCGACGAAGGTGTTGGCCATCGCCAGAGCAGCCTTGCCGTCAGCAGCCAGCGCCGAGCCGGCGTTGAACCCGAACCAGCCGACCCACAGCAGGGCGCCGCCGACCATCGTCAAGGTCAGCGAGTGCGGCGGCATAGCCTCCTTGCCATGGCCGATGCGCTTGCCGACCATCAGCGCGCCCACCAGGGCGGCGATGCCCGAGTTGATGTGGACCACGGTGCCGCCGGCGAAATCGAGAGCGCCCAGCTTGAACAGCATGCCATCGCTGGCCCACACCATGTGGGCGATCGGAACATAGACGAACGTCGACCAGAGGACGGCGAACAGGAGGATCGCAAAGAACTTCACACGCTCCACAATGCCGCCGAGGACCAGCGCGGTCGTGATGGCCGCGAAGGTCATCTGGAAGAACACGAACACCAGTTCGGGGATGGTGCCCTGCAACGCATTCAGATCAACGCCGGCGAGGAACGCCTTGGCAGCGCTGCCATAGAACGGCGTTCCCTCGGTGAAGGCGAAGCTGTAGCCGTAGAGGGTCCAGACCAGCGCAACGATGCACGTGACGGCCAGCACCTGGGTCAGCAGCGACAGCATATTCTTGGTGCGTACCAAGCCGCCGTAGAACAGCGCCAGCCCCGGCACGATCATGAGCAGGACCAGCACCGTGGAGGTGAGCATCCACGCCGTGTCCCCCTTATCGAGCGTGGGCTTCGCAGCCTCCTGGGCCGCAGCTGGATCCACCGCCAGCCCGGCCATAACCGCCAGGACTGCCAAAGCGGCAACCCAGCGCAAACCACCAACTCTCATAGTCCATTGCCTCCAAGTGTATGCGGCGACTTCTCTGTTTTTTGCGAAGCGATGGGAGGGTCAGATGGCGCTATCATCGGTCTCGCCCGTGCGGACACGAACCGCATGGTCGATCGCAGAAACGAAGATCTTGCCGTCCCCGATCTGCCCCGTCTTCGCAGAGAGGACGATGGCCTCGACGGCCTTGTCCACACTGTCCGATGGAACCACGACCTCGATCTTCACCTTGGGCAGAAAGCTCACCGCGTACTCAGCGCCGCGGTAGATCTCGGTGTGCCCCTTCTGTCGGCCGTAGCCTTTCACCTCGGTCACGGTCATGCCCTGGAGGCCGATGTCGGTCAGCGCGGTGCGAACCTCTTCCAGCTTGAAGGGTTTGATGATGGCGGTCACCAGCTTCATGGTCTTGGTTTCCCCTATGTTCTGGCGTTATTGCCCGTATTTCGGGCAAGAACGGCTTCCCCTCGACGCTTCCAAGCGGCGCCGCGTGAAAAGAAGCAAGACCGATGCCAGACCGGAGGATTTCAAATAAGATATTGAATTTCAACCAAGATCTGGGGCAAACGACGCCTGAGGCCAAATCCTCATCGCTGCCTGAATAGAGGGCAAATGTGAATTTTTGCCTGTTATCTAGGCAAGGCCGACGTCCGCTGGCGCATCAGGCCTTCCTGAGCGACCGACGCCACCAGCATCCCGTCCCGGGTAAAGATGCTGCCCCGGCAGAAACCGCGCGAGCCATGGCTGTTGGGGCTGTCCTGGGCGTAGAGCAGCCAGTCGTCGGCGCGGAAGGGGCGATGCAGCCACAGGGCATGGTCCAGGCTGGCGAGCTGGATATCCTTGTCGAACATGAGCTTGCCATGGGCGATCAGCGCCGTATCCAGAAGCGAAAAATCCGAGGCGTAGGCCAGCACGCACTGGTGCAGGGGCAGGTCGCTCGGCAGCGCTGCCGTCGCCCGCATCCATATGTACTGCTCGGCCGGGCGCGGCTCGCGCGAGAAGTAGCGCGAGACATCGACCGGACGCATCTCGATCGGCCGCTCCCGTTCCCAGTAGCTGCGCATGTTCTCCGGCAGATGCGCGATCATCCTGGCCTTCAGCTCCTGCTCAGACGGGAGGTCCTCGGGAGCCGGCACCCGCGGCATTTTGGCCTGGTGATCGAAACCGGCCTCGTCCTTCTGGAACGAGGCGCTCATGACGAAGATCGGGCGGCCGTGCTGGATGGCCGTCACCCGCCGCGTCGAGAAGCTGCCGCCGTCGCGCAGGCGCTCGACGCTGTAGATGATGGGCACCTTGGGGTCGCCGCCGATCAGGAAGTAGGCATGCAGCGAATTGGCTATGCGCTCGGCCTCGACGGTCCGCACCGCGGCCACCAGGGCCTGACCCAGCACCTGGCCGCCGAACACGCGCTGCCAGGACTGCTGCGGGCTGCGGCCCCGGAACAGGTTATCCTCCAGCGTCTCCAGGTTCAGAATGGAGAGCAGCCTGTCGACGGCGCCCGCCGGCGTCTGCGCTGGCGAGGAAACCGGCTTGGATTCGGTTGGGGACATAGATCGACCTATGATGCAGCGCGATTTGAGATGCTGAGGCAGGGGACGCCGTGACATGAGTGCTGTCAAGCCGCCCGCGGAACGCAATCCAAGTGCCAAGAGCGCCGATGCCGGTAAGGTGCCGGAGGCCCACACTGAAGCCTGCGATGTGGCCATCGTCGGCGGCGGGCCGGTCGGCCTGGCGCTTGCGTGCGTGCTTGCCGATGCCCTGGGGACCGATGCCCGCATCGCGGTGATTGATCGGGCGTTCGGCGGCACGGGCGTACCCCCGGTGCGCGACCCCCGGGCCTCGGCGCTGTCGGCCGGCTCCAAGCGGCTGCTCGATGCGGTCGGCGTGTGGGCGGCGCTGGCGCCTTATGCGCAGCCGGTGGCGGCGGTCGACATCACTGATTCCTCCCTCAACGACACGTTCCGGCCGGTGCTCATCTCCTACGACAACAGCGTCGAGACTGGCGAGCCCGCGACGTACATTCTGGAGAATGACCGGCTGCGGGCGGCGCTGTCGCAGGCCGTGGCGCGGCGCGGCGGCACGATTGCCTGCATCGCCGGAGAGCTGGCGGGCTGGGAGGCGCATGACGGGTCTGGCCTTGTCCGCCTCGGCGACGGCCGCGGCCTCAGCGCCTCGCTGGCGGTGGCGGCAGACGGGCGCAGCTCGGCCTTGCGCCAGGCGGCGGGGATCAACGTCATCGACTGGCAGTACGGGCAGGTCGGCATCGTCGCCACCGTG
>DASURA010000107.1:0-11205 GCA_036280295.1 Hyphomicrobiaceae bacterium | reverse complement strand
GGAGCTGGGGCTGAAGGCGAAATCGTAGAAAGCGTAGGGTGCAATAAGCGAGCGGAGCGAGCGCATTGCACCGAGCACCGAGCCGCAAACGGTGACGCCCGTTATATGGTCCGTCGTTGGTGCAATGCGCTTCGCTTATTGGACCCTACGTCTCCAGCCCCGTCGGCGTCGGAACGTTCTCCGGCTCCAGTTTGATTCCGGCCTGCAGCGCCACCGTCTCCAGCGTGGCGGCGAAATCCTTCTGCAGATACGCCGCCGGGTCCGCCTGCAGCATCGCCGCGCCGAAGTGCGCCTGCAGCGCCTCGCGGGTGGCCGCTGTCACCGGCATCGGCACGTCGAGCCTGCGGCCGGCCTCGAGGCCCAGGTCCAGGTCCTTCCTCAGCAGCTCCGGCGTGAACGTGGTGGTCCAGTCCAGGTTGACGAGCGCGTTCGACTTGTAGCGCGTGAACATCGAGCCCATGACGCCATTGTTCATGAAATCGAGGAATGCGTGACGCGGCACGCCGGCCTTCTGTGCCAGGATGGTGATCTCGTAGAGGTTCTGGATCACCACCCCCAGCATGACGTTGTGGGCGATCTTGCAGAAGCGGGACAGCTCGCCCTCGCCGACGTAGGATACGCCGCGCGGCGCGAACGTCTTGATGTAGGGCTCCACTACGTCGTAGGCGGCCTTCGGCCCGGAGGCGACGGCGGAGAGCTGCCCGGCGCGGATCACCTTGGCGTTGCCGGAGACCGGCGCGGCGATCAGCTCGGCGCCCAGCTCGGCGAGCCTGGTGCGAATGGCGGCGGACTCCTCAGCCGAGATCGACGAGCAGTCGACGAAGATCCTGGGCGTCTTGCCCTTGCCGCCCGACGCGACGCCATCGGGGCCGAACGCCACCTGCTCGACATCCTTGCCGGTGGAGACCATCAGGAACACGATATCGCAGCCGGCGAGATCTGCCGGCCTGTCGACGATGTTGCCGCCGAGCTTCGCGAGCGGCTCGGCCTTGGCCCGCGTGCGGTTCCAGATACTCACCTTGTGCCCGGCCTTGAGGAGATAGCCCGCCATCGGCTCCCCCATCCGCCCGAGCCCGATCCAGCCGATATGATGTCCGCCGGCCATGGATGTGTCCTCCTTCAAGTGTTTAGCGCCTCTCCCATTTTGGAAGCCAGGAGAGGAGCTTGTGGGCAAACAGCACGTGTCACATCTTTGGTCGTGAGCGCGGCCGAATCCTTGGACAAGGATCTCCTGACGACGGGGGTCCAAGTCGCCATTCAGTTACGGACCTGCGCTGGGACACGTCAAGCTGCGGGCGCCAGCGACTGAGCGCGTCAATCGAGGAGGGCCGCATGTCGACGTTCGAGCAAAGGCAGGCTCTGGAGGCGTTTCGTACGTTTCTCGGCGGCAGGGGACTGATCGAAGCCACGCTCTCGCTCCCAGACGGCTTCGAGGCCATGCTCGACTTCTACGCTACCGTGCAGGCTAGCGATTGCACGGCCGAGGACGCGGACATGCTGCTATTCCAGTGGGGAACCTACGATCGCGCGTACCTCCCGCGCGGGGGCGAAACGGGTGTGTTTTTCGACATCAATCTCATGCGCCAGTTGATCCCCGACGTCCAGGAGGAGGACGACGACATCTGGCAATTGGAGCTCAACTTCGCGTTCGAGCCCACTGACAGCCTCCGCGCCTTGGGCAGGAATGGCAGGTGGTGCCACTCGCTGCAGCAGCTGCACGAGTTCCGCAACTATGTGCTCACGTCCGCGCCCTTCACGGCGTGCGGCAACGTCATCATTCGCCAGCGGACGCTGGAATACCAATGCGTAGGCTGACGCCGCTTGGATCGCAGAACCGTATACGTCATTTTTGACGATTAATACATCCGCAAAAGCCAAGGGTTGGCGCTCCTGTCCGCCCCTCACCCCGGCCCTCTCCCCGCACTGTCGGAGCGCGAGGCGAGGTTGGCGGTGCGCGGGGAGAGGGAGATCCCCTCAATACTCGTTCGCGATCGGCAACTCCTCTGCCGGGAACAGCGAGATGACCTTGCCGCCGGTCTCGGTGACGACGATCTCCTCCTCGATGCGGGCGGCAGAGAAGCCGTCCTTGGCCGGGCAGTAGGTCTCCAGCGCGAACACCATGCCGGTATTGATCTCCATGGGATGGTCGAGCGAGACCACGCGCGAGATGATCGGACGCTCGTGCAGCGCCAGCCCCAGGCCGTGCCCGAACTGCAGACCGAACGCGGACAGCTCGGACGGGAACCCGAAGTCCTCCGCCTTCGGCCAGACGCTCGCCACCTTGTCCGTCGAGACGCCGGGCTTGATCAGCTCGATCGCCTTGTCGAGCCACTCGCGGCACTGCTTGTAGGCGTCGCGCTGGACCGGCGTCGCCCGCCCGACATTGAACGTGCGGTAGTAGCAGGTGCGGTAGCCCATGTAGCTCTGCAGGATGTCGAAGAACGCCTGGTCGCCCGGCCGGATCAGCCGGTCGGTGAAGTTGTGCGGGTGCGGATTGCAGCGCTCGCCGGAGACGGCATTGATTGCCTCCACGTCGTCGGAGCCGTGCTCGTAGAGGTACTTGTTGGCATTGGCGACGATGTCGTTCTCGCGCACGCCGGGCCTGAGCTCCTCGAAGATCTGCTGGTAGACACCGTCCACCATCGCGGCGGCGTAGTTGAGCAGCGCGATCTCGTCGACGTTCTTGATCTCGCGCGCCTCCAGCATCACCTGCTGGCCGTCCTGGATGGTGAGGCCGGCCTTCTGCAGCTCGAACATCATCGGCGGCTCGACGATGTCGACGCCCAACGGCATCTTGTCCACCTTCGCCGCGCGCAGCAGCGAGGCGATCTCCTCGGCGTGGTGCTGCATCAGCCCGAACGACGGCGGCACGGTGCCCCTCAAGCCCACCAGGCCCGCCTTGCAGTGGTCCGGCAGCAGCCAGGGTGCGTACAACTTGTGATGCACCGCCGCCGAGCCGAAGTCCCACACGATCGGCTCCTGGCCGCGGGCCAGCAGGCAGAAGCGGGCCAGCTTGTCGCGCTCCCACTCGCCGATCTTGGTGGCCGAGACGTAGCGGATGTTGTTCACATCGAACAGCAGCAGCGCGCCGAGCTCGGAATTCTCCAGCGCCTGCCGGGCGCGGGCGAGGCGGTACTTGCGCAGCCGGTCGAAATCGACCCGCGCCTCGAAGTCGACCCCGTTGGTGCCCCACGACGGCAGCTGCCGCCCCCAGTTCCAGCGCGGGTCGAGGTCGCTTTTCGGGGCTGCCTGCGTGTCCGCGACGCGTTCCTGCATGGTGCGTTCTCTCCCGTGATCGGCCGTTCCACGGCCAATATCGCCGTGCACAAAAACCCGCACGGCTTCAATCCTCGCGTGGACCCTGACGCGCGCCGGTAATTGTGTCAATTGACTGGCGTCCACATATGGATGCCTGGGACACCGGGTCCCCCAGTGCAGACAGCCCTGGCATGGCAAATCGAGAGGAGGTCTCGCCGGTGGCGGACGCGCGCTGGTATCGAGTGCTATCGCCCCTCATCGCCATCGTCGGCATGCTCGTCATGACAAGCACGGCAAACACCCAGTCCACATCGAGCCCCATCGTCACCGGCGCCGAGGTGCTGGCGCGTGAGGGCTTCGCCAGGCTCGCCGGCAAGCGCGTGGGGCTCATCGCCAATCAGACCAGCCGCGTCGGCGCCGATCACTTGGCGGACGTGCTGGCCGATGCACCCAATCTGCAGCTCACGGCGATCCTGGCGCCGGAGCACGGCTTCCGCGGCCAGGTCGAGGCGGGTGACAAGGTTGGAGATGCCGTGGACGCCAGAACCGGCGTGCCGGTGTTCAGCCTGTACGGCGCCACCAAGAAGCCGACTCCGGCGATGCTGCGCAATGTCGATGTGCTGGTGTTCGACATCCAGGACGTCGGTGCCCGTTTCTATACCTACATCTCCACCATGGGGCTGGCGATGCAGGCGGCGGCAGCAGCGCGGATCCCCTTCGTGGTGCTGGACCGCCCTAATCCGCTGGGCGGGAACTATGTTTCCGGCTTCGTGCTCGAGCCGGCGCGGCGCTCCTTCGTCGGCCAGTACCCGATCCCCATCGTGCACGGCATGACTGTGGGCGAGCTCGCCCGCATGATCAAGGCGGAGGGATGGCTCCCAGGGCTCGGCCGGCTCGAGCTGGAGGTGGTACCGATCGAGGGATGGCGGCGGGCGATGCGCTGGCCGGAGTTGCGGCGCCGCTGGGTGACAACCAGCCCCAACATCCCGACCTTCGATGCGGCGCTGGTCTACCCCGGCATGGGGCTGGTCGGCGAGGCCAAGGTCAACGAGGGTCGCGGAACGCCGACGCCGTTCTCGCTGCTGGGCGCGCCGTGGGCCGATGCGCCACGCATGGTGACCCATCTCAACGCGCTGGACTTGGCTGGCGTGCGCTTCGAGCCGTACCGATATGTGCCGCGCTCGATTCCAGGGGTGGCGTTGAAGCCGCGCTACGCGGGAAAGACGCTGCACGGCGTGCGCGTCGTCGTCACCGATGTTGCACGGTTTGAGCCGCTGGAGGCCGGCATGTACGTGCTGGCGGCGCTGTTCGCCGAGGCGCGCGCCAGTGGCGCCGGCGAGCCGATCGGCAACCTCGCCATGTTCCATCTCCTGGCCGGGACCAAGCGGCTGCATCGAATGCTGACGAGCGGCAAGGACGGCGGGGAGATCATCGCCGCGTGGCAGGAGGAGGTGGCATGCTTCAAGGCGCAGCGGGCGGAGTATTTGCTTTACTGACGTCTGATGTCGCCGTAGGGCGGATTAGCGAAGCGTAATCCGCCGTTGTCGCGGCCCTTCGATGGATTACGCGCTGACGCGCTGATCCGCCCTACGCGCTAATTCGCCCACGCCGGCCTATTCGCCGAAATACTTGAGCGCGATGCCAATGCCCTCGTCGTACATCTTCTGGAATTCCGCTGTGTGCTGTTCGCCGCGCTTGGTACTGCGGTGATAGAACTTGACCACATCGGCGATCGGCGTTGCCGGCCGGCGCCTGTCGACGGCGTCGATCTCGGTGGTTGAGCCCAGGTCGATGAGGCCGTCGAGATCGTAGTCGGCGACGTAATGGAAGAACTCGCCGATGGCGACGCCGCGCGAGGGTTCGTTGCGGATGCGCAGCATCTCGGCGCGGTTGCCCTCCGGGGGAATGTGCTCATAGCACCAGCGCCGGTCCTCGATCCGGATGCAGCCGGTGGTGGACCCGCGGCGTTCCAGCCACACCTCCTCGGTCTTGGCCCGGCTGCGCCGAAGATTTTCAGGGTAGGGCATCTTCACGGAGGAGACGAGATTGATGACCTTGCGCACGTCCTCCCGCTCTGCTGCCTGGACAGGGGCCAGTGTCAGCCCCAGCAGTATCCCTGCAAGCACCGCGCCTTGCGATTTCCTCAGCATCGGCAATACCTTCCCCATGGAGCCGCGTGTTAGCGACGATTGCGGGCCCTGCCAATGGCAAAGCCCAAGGTTAAAGGCTCCGCTCGCGCTCTAGGTTCCGCACATGGCGTGAGGAAGGCGATAAATTCGGCAGTTGGCTTTCGAGCCGGAGGCCAGACCCTCCGCGCACCGCCTTGGCAATTCACTCGTGGCATGGTGGCGAAGGGCTGTCCCTTCACGGCTACTCGCCCAGGTGTGTCAGGGCGATCTGGATGCCGTCATCGAACAGCTTCTGCACATCGCCGCGGAACTGGTCGCCGCGTCCGGTACCGCGATGGAAGAATTGTGCCACCACGCCGATCGGGGCGTGCAGCTGGCCTTCGATCTTGGTCGTGCTCCCCAGGTCTGCCTGCCCATCCAGGTCGAAATCGACGGCGTATTGAAAGACTTGGCCAGGCACGGGATCGGAGATTGGCTCCGCCCGCACACGCAGCATCTCAGCCCGCGCGCCGACGGCAGCGATATGCTCGTAGCACCAGCGCAGCTTCTCATCGAGGCGCAGGCAGGCCGTTGTGGCGCCATTGCTGTCGAGCGTGACCGCTTCGGTGCGCGCCTGATTGCTGCGGAGCTTCTCCGGGAACGGCATTTTGATTGCCGCGATCAGGTTGATAACGGCGCGCACCTGCTCGCGCTCGGCCGCGTCGGCCGGCACCAGGGGGGTTGCCCCTGCAAGCACTGCCGCCCATCCAAGCACCATGATTTTCCGTGGCATGAGAGAGCCTTTCGCCAATGAGCCGATCACGTATGGTTAACGCTACGGCTTAGCTTTAGTTTCGGCCGGCGTCGACGCCTGGTTGGCCAAGTGAGCGCGATAGGCAAAGTGCATCGCAGCAAGCCTGGGGCCGCCAGGGCATGGCGCAACGCAAACAGGCCCGTCGTTGCCGACGGGATCCGTCTCCGTGCCGATATTCTTTGATGATGGTTTGTTCAGGCGGGGAAATGCCACGTCCAGGACGCGGCGAGCAGACGCTAGGCGTCTGCCAGGGTCTCCTCAAGCGCTTTCAGGAGCCGTCTGGTCTGGGCGAGCGCGGCTTCCTGGCGCTCCTCCTCGGTCCGCGTGTCGACCGACCTGCCATCCCACACCGAGACATGGGCAACGATAGAGCCGTCGTCGGTAAAGGTTCCGATCTCATACTCGCCGCGCGGGCGCTTCTTGATGATCAGCTTTGCGTCAGTCATGCAGTGCACCCTAGCGCATGTTCGGCCGAAAAGAACGCGAAAAGTCTCGTTGCTTAAAGGCGGTTACGCGGCTGGGCAGGTGCTGGGCGTGTTTTGCACAACAACTACAAAAGCGCCACCCTGCAGGGCAGCGCTCCGATAGGCCGGCCGTGTTCTGGCCGGCATGCACCTGGACGAAGGCGGATGTCCCCAGTCGAAGCCGCTCAGAAGCGGTAGCTGATGCCAACGGCGAGCTGCGGAGACCAGAGGTCGGTCTCGAAGCTGCCACCACCGTTAAGGTCGGCATCAATGTGCGAGTAGCTGAACCGTGCCTCGGTGAACAGCGACCACTTCTCGTTCAGCTTGTACTCAAGCCCAGCCAGCACCTGAGCCGCGACGCCGGTGAGCTGATACTCGAATGTCTTGTTGCCGCCTTTGACGCTCACCTCCACATGCGGGATGGACACGCCGATGCCGGCGCCGACGTAGGGCACCAGAGTGCCTCGCATCAGCGGATTGAACCGGTACATGGCGTTGAAGATGAGGAGGTTATCGCCGTCAGTGAACTCAAGGTGGCCGTAGGTTGGATCGTTGGCAAAATCGATGTCAGCGATCGCCTTCATGTGGACGTAGTCGAGCGCAAAGCCCCAGCTCGAGCCCGGGTTCAACCAGTAAGTGCCGCGCACGCCCCAGTAGGGCGGCATTTCGCCGGATGCGCCGTCCCAGTCGATGGAGCGGTCATCGCTGATGACGCCGCCACCGGAAGGAGCGTTGCTGAGCTTTGCGTCGCTGCTCAGGTTCCAGTTCGCACCACCGAACGCGCTCAACTGCGGTTCGGCCGCAGCCGGCAAAGTGGCCATGCACAGCCCGGTAACCGCCAGGGCAACTGCCTGCAAGCTACGGCTCATATCTCTCGAAGTCCCCTCAGCCCCTTTGCACTGCGGCGCCCGCGGTGCTTCCGAAACGCGCAAACGCCGCGCACCATATAGGGCCACAGCAGAGTCGGGTAAAAGAGGCGGCAGGCGCGCACCGGCAAGGTCTTTGCTCTGATGTGGCGGCCCGGCAACGGTTCAGAGGCAATGAACGCCCGTCTGCTGCATAGCCAGGGTGGCGGAGTGGTAGCCCGCGGACGGCATGTCCTTTCGGGTTGCGAAATGCAGTCCGATCGTACGGCGTGCGGTGACGAAGTCGCGACCGGGGCAAGAGCCGGATCGGCGGACGGAACGTCAAGCGAGCAGGAGCGCCCCCAGGGCCGCAAGCGCCGCGACGGCGATGGACGCCAGCAGGTCGGTGCCGGCCATGTCCAAGAGCTTGACGGCGATCGCGGTGGCGACCGCCAAGCCGCCACCCGTCAACAACTGTCGCTCGGTGATGCCCGGCTTTATCTTGCCCCGGAGGTACTGGCCAAGGCCGTAGGCGAGCGCCACGCCCGCCAGCGCGCCGAGCGGCAGCAGCGGCGAGCCTGCGCGCGGCGTTGCCCGCTCGCCGCCGGCGATCGGCTGGGCGGGCGGCGGGACAACCTGTGGCGCCTGGGCGTTGACGGCGAGCTTGGCGTGCGGCCCGCCGTCGAGGATCGCATCGGCCGCGCCCTGCGTGCCAGGGGTCAGCGATTGTTTCCGTCCCGTCGTATCGCAGCCGCCGCTCTCGACCCGGCAATACCCTTTGCGCGCCGAGCCGGCAGTCTGCTCGCACATGGCGATGGCTTTCGCGTTGGCGTCGTCCTGGGTGGAACCAATGCCCCAGCCGGCCCCCGGCGTGGCGGGCTTGGGATCGTAGGCAACGGCGAAGCACTCGCCGGCGAAGGTCGCGATTACCTTGCAGCGGTTGGCGGCCGCCGGAGCTTTGAAGGTGCGGCAGCGCTGGACCGCGAGCGTCTCAGCCTCCTCCTTCGACTTGTCGACCACCATGCCGAAGGCGATGCCGTCCTTGACGACATTGCCGGTGCTGCCGACGGCGATGGCGCCATCCGCCCGCGCGTCGGATGTCGGGGACAGCGAGGCCGCCGCCAGCGCAGCCGCAACCAGCAATGCCAGGGCTCCGAGGCGCATCGGTATCTCCGTCGGCTGCAAGGGCCGCATCGAGCTTGATCGGCAGTGGAGGGTTCGAAGAGTCGGGTGGGCGTATATCGCGTGCTTTCGCGCCTTGCGAGCCATTCCGTTTCCGCAGCCGGGCGCGGCTGTGGGAAGCTTTTGCTCGGCGCGGCAAGATCGCCTGTAAGTGGCGATATATCAAGCATTTTCACGCGAGTGTTACGGCTCTTCTGCGGGGCGATGCAAGCACCATATTGAGTGCAAGGCCGCAACTCGGCGGCGGAAAACGCAGGCAACCGAGACAGGAGAGAGAATGATGCGAGGCATCATGGCCGTCCTGGTCGCGTTCGCGGTGTTGGCAGGCGTGGCCGGCACGGCTTTCGCGGCTGACGACTTCCCGCGCGATTTCTGGAAGCAGCAGGAGCGCAATCTGCCTTGAGCCACCATAAAACCTGGCAGACGGCAATACACGGGCAAGAGCCGGCGCGGCCCAGGAAAGGGCGCGCCGGCGTTCCTTTGGCCCTCCGTCAGACACCCTGGCCGCATGGCCCTGCAGGGGAACCACCAAGTGAGCGCCAGCGTTAAGCGCTCCATGGGGGTGTTTCGAGATCCACTTGTGCTGCTACTCATCGCCACGGCAGCGGCGGTCGCGTTCTTCCTGGTGGCGACGTCAATGTGAGCCGTGGGCCGGCTTGGCCGAATACCTCATCCGCTCTACGCGCTGCGCCCGTCTATCCCACGATCTTGGAGAAGTCGGCCACGGTCTGCGTTGCTGCCCGGATCTCGGACAGCAGGGCGAGGCGGTTGGCGCGGAGCGCGGCATCGTCGGCGACGTTAACGGTGACCTTGTCGAAGAAGGCATCGACGGGCGCTCGCAGCTCGGCCAACGCTCGCATGGCGCCGGCGAAGTTCTCCACGTTGATGGCGGCTGCCGTGTCGGACTTCACCTTCTGGATCGCCTGGAAGAGGACGTTCTCCTGCGGCTCGCGCAGCAGCTTGGGATCGCCGGCGCCGGCGTAGCTTTTCTTGTCCTTCTTCTCCTCGTCGCGGACGATGTTGATGGCGCGGCGCACGCCGATCAGCAGATTGGCGCCGTCGTCGGTCTTCAGGAACTCGCCCAGCGCCTCCACACGCTTGACGATCAAGGCGAGATCGTCCTGGCCGCCGAGCGAGAACACCGCATCGATCAGGTCATGACGGGCGCCCTTCTCACGCAGGTGCACCTTGAGGCGGTCGGCGAAGAAGGCGAGGAGAGTTTCAGCGGTTTCCTGGGCGGAGCCGTCCCAACCAGGGACTAAATCCTCGAAGACGTCGACAGCCTTCACGCGTGCAGCAAGTTTGTCCGCAACGTCATGTAGTTCCTCGCTGTGAGTCTTGTCTGCGAGTGCCTCAACATCTGCGACTACTTCGCCCTTCCCAGAGTAGTAGAGATGACCAGCGATCGGTTTGAATGCCTGTGCGATCACTGCTGAAAGCGGCAGCCTGAGATCGTTCTCCAGCAGGATACGGATCACGCCGAGCGCTGCACGGCGCAATTGATACGGATCGCCCGAGCCGGTGGGCTTCTCGCCGATGGCCCAGAAGCCGACCAGGGTGTCGAGCTTGTCGGCCAGCGCGACGGCCACGGCGACGGCGTCGCCTTCCTCGACCTTGGGCACCGTATCGCTCGGCCCCTTGGGCTTGTAGTGCAGCTCGATGGCGCGGGCGGTCTCCGGCTTGATGCCGCCGGCCTCGGCGTAATAACGGCCCATCAGGCCCTGCAGCTCGGGGAACTCGCCGACCATGCCGGAGACCAGGTCAGCCTTGGCTAGCTGCGCCGCACGCCGCGCATCCTCCTTGTCCGCATCCACTGCGCCGGCGATCTCAAAGGCCAGCTCGGCGATGCGCTCCACGCGGTCCTTCTGGCTGCCGAGCTTCTCGTGGAAAGTGATGCCGGCCAGCGCCGTCGCCATCTCGTCGAGCGGCTTCCTGAGGTCCTGGTCCCAGAAGAACTTGGCGTCCGACAGCCGCGCCGCGATCACCTTCTCGTTGCCGGCGATGATGGCTGCCCCGCCGTCCTTGGGCGTGAGGTTCGTCACCAGCAGGAAGCGGTTGGCGAGCTTGCCGGTGCGCGGGTGCTTCAGCGAGAAGCACTTCTGGTGCTGTTTCATCGACACCATCAGGCACTCGGCCGGCACCGCGAGAAAGCTCCCGTCGAACTTGCCCATGAGCACGGTGGGCCACTCGGTGAGCCCGGCGTTCTCGTTGAGCAGCGCCTCGTCCTCCACCAGGGCGAGATGGTGCTCGGCGGCCAGCGCCCGCGCCTGCTCGGCGATGGATTCGACGCGCTCGGCGGAATCCAGGATCACCTTGTGGCTGCGGAGCGTGCGGGCGTAGTCGGCCGGGCCTTTGATCTCGAACGGCGTGTTGCCGTAGAAGCGATGCCCGCGCGTGCGCCGTCCCGCCTCCACGTCCTCGATGGCGAACGGCACCACCTTGCCGTCGAGCAGGCAGACGATGGAATGCAAGGGCCGCACCCAGGTGAGCTTGCCGGTGCCCCAGCGCATGGCCTTGGGCCACGGGAACCTGGC
>DASURA010000106.1:0-3033 GCA_036280295.1 Hyphomicrobiaceae bacterium | reverse complement strand
TCGGCGAGTGGGTGCTGGTGATCCAGGGTGCCATCTTCGTCATCACCGTCCTGCTGTTCCGCCGCGGCATCGTCGGCGAGTTCATTGCGCTGATCGGCCGGCTGACCGGCAAGAAGGAAACGGTGGAAAAGTAGGGTTTTCCGTGGGGTGCAACAAGGCGACAGCCGCGTTGCATCGAGGCGAGCCGTGGCATGTGCGCCGGCAGAGACGGTGCGATGCGCTCCGCTAATCGCACCCTACACCGCGAGATGCCTAAACGGCGGCGCATCGGGCCAGAAGATGCGCGCCGCGGCGCTGACCCGTGCCGGATCGCCGGTGGTCAGCAGCAAGGGCGGGGCGGCGGTCGCGCCGGCGAGATAGGCCGGATGGCGCTGCAGGTAGTCCTCCAGGCTGTCGGCCACCACCTCGGGCTGCGACAGCAGCCGGGTGAAGGCCGGCAGATGGCGGCGGAACAGGTCCTCCACCAGCGGGTAGTGGGTGCAGCCCAGGATCGCCCGATGCGGCGGCGTGCCGCCGGTCTGCGCCAGCAGCGCTCTCACGCCCTGCAGCACCAGTGCATCGAGTGTCTCGCGTGACACCGCCAGCTCGATGGCCGCCGCCAGCTCCGGGCAGGTCTGCTGCACCACCGTGACCCTGGGACAGCGCTTGCGGATCTCCTCAGGGTAGGCGTGCGAGGCGATGGTGCGCGTGGTGCCGAACACCGCGACGGTGTCGGTGTTGTACTTCTGCGGGTACTGCGGCGCCGTGACCGCCCACGGCGTCTGCGTGGCGGCCTCGACGGTGGGGGCGACGATGCCCAGGATATTGCAGCCCGGCCAGCCACTCACCGCAAGCCAGTCCTTTTGCAGGGTGCGCGCTGCCACGCAGGTCGCCGTATTGCAGCCGAGCAGCACCAGCTTGCAGCCGCGCCGGAACAGTGCCTCCACACCATCACGCGTGAGCGCCACGATCTCGTCCGACGGTCGGTCGCCGTAGGGCACATTGGCGTGATCGCCGAGATAGACGAACGGCAGCCCAGAAAAGCGCGCGATCAACGCGCGAAATACGGTGAGGCCCCCGTGCCCCGAATCGAACACGCCGATCATCGCCTTGCCGGTTGTCCCTCTTGAGAGCAGCCGCAGGAATGGCAACGCGCCGCATCGCCCCGCCAACGCCTGAATAGCATACAACGTGTGCCTGAGAACGATTTCCAGCACGCCCGCGTTAACGCCGTGCCAACCGATCTCCAACGCAGGGTGCAATAAGCGAAGCGCGTTGCACCGAGGTGCCCAGCCAAGTGACTGCTCGCGTTGCTTGCCTTGAAGTTATCGGTGCGATGCGCTACCGCCTAATGCACCCTACTTCCCCGCCAGTACCGCGGCTCCAACGATGGGCCCGCCGTGGCCCTGCTGAAGCAGGACGGCGCTGCGGTCGCAGTCTCCTGTCATGAAGCTGCGGCGGTCGAGTTCCACCACCATCTCCTTGCCGCTCCAGGTGCCGATCGGCATCATGCGGCGCACGACATTGGTGTAGGCGATGGTGCGGCCCTGGTTCTCGCCGCGGGTGATCGGCACCTTGACATTGCCGGCAATCGCCAGGAGCCACACGGTGGCGGTCTTTCGCGCCGGAGAGCCGGCAGGCGCGGCTGCCACGTCGATGACAAACCGACCGTGGCTGGCCGACAAACCGATCGGCACGCGCGATTTGGCAAACCGCTTGGAGGTCTTGTCGATCGCCAGTTCCACCTTCTCAACGTTGCTGCCGTTGACGTGGACAAGACCACTGATCACCGCCTGTGGCGTGTACACCATGCCGTCGCCCAACGTCATGGCGTAGGCCTTCTGCCGCTCTGCAAACTCCGGTCGCGCCAGCGTGTCGCGCCAGCCCAGGTAGTCCCAGATGTCGACCGGCAGGGTGAGCGCGAGAACATCATCGCGCTGGGAAGCCAGGCGCCCCAGCACCGCGTCGGCCGCCGGGCATGTCGAACAGCCCTGGCTGGTATAGAGTTCGTAGACCGCTTTGACTTGCGGGGAGGTGGCCGTCGCGGAGGTGACGGAGGCCACCTGTTGTGCCGAGTCGGCAAGAGCCGTCGTTGCCGCCTCCTGCGCCCCCGCCTGGTGCGCACCGAGCAGCGCGGCCAAGCCGCCAAGCGCCATGATTGCGAATGACCGCATGGGTGTTACGGCGTCCAATTCTCGCTAGCGCTCCCCTGACCGGAATATCTGGATTCGGCGGTTCAAGTGCGAGTCACGAATGGGTGAGTCGCCACCTCCCACCGCATCGCACAGCGCTTGTGTCGTCAACTAATCTCAGGTTTCAGGTGCCCCTGAAACCTGATCCCTGACCCCTGTCTTCTACGCCGCCAGGTTGCGCAGCACGAACGGCAGGATACCGCCGTTGCGGTAGTAGCCCAGCTCCTCCTCGGTATCGATCCGGCACAGCACCTCGATGGTGCTCGCGTTGCCGTCGGCGCCGGTGATCTCCACGGCCAGCTTCTGGCGCGGCTTGAGACCGGGAAGGCCGGCGATGCTGATCGTTTCGTTGCCGATGAGCCCAAGCGACTGCCAGGACTGGCCATCCAGGAACACCAGCGGCAGCACGCCCATGCCGACGAGGTTCGAGCGATGGATGCGCTCGAACGACTGGGCAATCACCGCGCGCACACCCAGCAGCTTGGTGCCCTTGGCGGCCCAATCGCGGCTGGAGCCGGTGCCGTACTCCTTGCCGGCCAGCACCACCAGCGGCACGCCCTCGGCCCTGTACTTCATGGCCGCGTCGTAGATCGACATGGCCTCGCCGGAGGGATAGTGAACAGTGTTGCCGCCCTCCTTGCCGCCCATCATCGCGTTCTTGATGCGGATGTTGGCGAAGGTGCCGCGCATCATCACCTCGTGGTTGCCGCGGCGCGAGCCGTAGGAGTTGAAGTCGGCCGGGCGCACCTGGTGCTCGATCAGGTAGTTGCCGGCCGGGCCGTCCTTCTTGATCGAGCCGGCCGGCGAGATGTGGTCCGTCGTGATGCTGTCCTGGAACAGGCCGAGGATACGCGCTCCCACC
>DASURA010000105.1:0-5842 GCA_036280295.1 Hyphomicrobiaceae bacterium | reverse complement strand
CCCGCGCCCTCGTCGAACATGTACTCGGTCATGGGCGCGACGCCGAACTTGCCGCCGGGGTTGTGCAGGTTGCCGGCGCCGAAGCCGAGCCGGACGGTGAGCAACGGCGCATCGTGGAGCTCCATGAGCCAGGCCTCGATGCCGCCGGGGCTGACAACCTTGCGCACCTCGGGGAGTGCCAAGGCCGGTGCGGACACTACGGCGAGTGCTGTCGCCGCGACGACAAGTTGCGCCAGGCGCCTCGCAGGAGAGCGCAGGACAGACAGACGTGAGATGATGCTCGACATGGCATGAGCCTCGATTTGAACGATTGGGAAGCGGCGGAGGCCGCGGGCTATTGGGCGGTTTTGGGATCGGACGCCTGGCGGACGGCGCGCGGGCGCAGGATGCCGACGACCGGCTCGCCTTTGGCGATGAACTTGGCCGCGACCCGGTTGATGTCTGCAGCAGTGAGGCGCTCGACAATGCCGTCCATGGCATCGACGTCGGCCACCGTCAGGCCACGCACCATGGCGCTCCCGTAGGCGTTGGCGCGTTGCTGGTGATTATCATCGCTGTAGGCTTTGGACGCCAGGTATTGCTGCCGGGCGGCGTCCGCCTCGGCGGCGGTCACGCCCTCGCGTCCGAGCGCCGTCACCTCGCGTGCGAGAGCGGATTCCAGGTCGGTGACCGAGATGCCCGGCGCGGCGGTGGCGGTGAAGCTCAGCAGTCCGGACTGGCGCTGGAACGTGTAGGACGCCGAGACGCCGGTTGCCACCCGCTTGTCGATGATGAGCGAGCGGAACAGCCGGCCGACCATGCTCTGGCCGGCGACCTGGGTGAGCTGGTTGAGAGCCACGGCATCGGCCTGCGGCAAGGCCCCCACGCCGGGCGTCAGGAAAAAGAAGCCGACACTCGGGGTTGCCACGCGCTCGTGCTCCATGTCGACCCGGCGCGTAGCGGGATGCGGGGGCAGCGCTTGCGTGATGTGGGGCGGCAGATCGGCCTTGGCCGGGATGCGTCCGAAGGTCCGCTCGGCGAGTGTGCGCACCTCGCCCTCGGTGACATCGCCGGCGACCACGAGGATTGCGTTATTCGGCGCGTAGTGCCGCTTGTAGAAGGCGATCGCCTTGGCCCGGTCTAGGGTCGCGATCTGCTCGGTGGTGCCGATTACGGACCGGCCATAGGGATGTCCAGGGTACAACGCGGCGTAGACGCGATCGTACCACAGGTAGCTGGGGCTGTTCTCGTTGCCGCGCCGCTCGTTCTGAACGGCTCCCAGCTCGGGGGCTATGTGCTCTTCCTTGAGCTGGAGATTGACCATGCGGTCCGCCTCCATGTCCAACAGCTTGGCGAGGTGCTGCTTGGGAAGGTTCTGGCGGTACACGGTGTAGTCGTGCGAGGTGGCTGCGTTCACCCCGATGCCGCCATTGGCCACGGAGTACCGCTCGATGGTGTTGTCCGGATGGCGGTCGGTACCCTTGAACATCAGGTGCTCAAGGAAGTGGGCAAGGCCGGTCTGCCCCTCCGGGTCCTCGCTGGCGCCGCTCTTGTACCAGAGCCCAAGGGTGACAATCGGCACGCGATGGTTCGGCACGACCAGCACCTGCATGCCGTTGCCAAGCGTGAATTGCGTTGCTTTTTGTTCCTCCGCCTGGGCCAGGTAGGTGGTGGTAGCGATGGCGGCGAGAGCGAGAAGAAGAACCAGGGCCCATGGCCGCACGTGCGGACGAAGGCGGCCGGCGAGCGGGCGGGCGCCGCGGCGATGCCGGGCGGATGCTGTCAATGCAGGCATGGCAATGTTTCCACTGTTCGAGATGAGTCTGCACACGACATGGCTGGCACTGCCTGCGCCGTGGGCAGACGGGGATCGACGGCTTGGGGAGACCTGCACCACCTGCGCGGTGGAGCCGATCGGATGGGAGCTAAGTTGCGGCGGTGGGGTGGTCAGCCTGGGTCGTGGCGTCGGCAGGTGATGGGCATTTGTCAGGGTCCTAGGTTTCAGTCATGGGTGCCGTTCTGCAGCGGAGCGGGGCATCTCGCTGATGATGCCCAATCGTGCGTGGACGCGGAATCGTCCAAGGCTGCGCTGGCCTCCCAACGTCGAGGTGGCCACCGAGGGTTGAGAAAGGCGCCCTCGACGTCCACGCCTGACTCGTCGTCGCCAAGAGCCATGCCGAACGGTGCGATTCGGTCTGGGTTGGCGGGCAAATGGCCTCAAGGCCGCACTGAAGCCGACGGCTTCCCACAGAAAGCCCAAGTCTGGCCATATTGCGGCACAGGATGCGGCTGGCTCTCGCGGCAGGAAGCGGCTAGGCAGGGCTGGCGGCCCCGGGGCGGACGTCGCGCGTCCCGGCCGCCTGCCAGCCACGCATACGGGCTGGAATGCGCGCTGGAGGGGGCCGGCGGGGGGCTGCCGCAACAACCCGAGAGGAATTACGGGGCACGACATGCAACCTGGCGGCTTTTCTCTTGTCGAGCTGTTCTGGACCGCGCATCCGGTCGTCAAGACGGTGATGCTGGGATTGCTGCTGGCCTCGGTCTGGGCCTGGGCGATCATCGTCGAGAAGCTGGTCGCCTTCCGTCGCGCGCGGCGCGAGGCCGATCGGTTCGAGCAGATGTTCTGGTCCGGCCAGTCGCTTGACGAGCTCTACATGGGCCTGTCGCACGGGCGAACCTTCTCCACGGCCTCGCTGTTCGTGGCGGCCATGCGCGAGTGGAAGCGTTCGGTGGAAGGCAACATCCGGGCCCTGGGCGGCATCCAGATGCGGGTGGAGAAGGTGATGGACGTCACCATCAGCCGCGAAATGGAGCAGCTCGACCGGAGGCTCCTGTTCCTCGCCACGGTCGGCTCGATTGCGCCGTTCGTCGGCCTGTTCGGCACGGTGTGGGGCATTATGACGAGCTTCCAGGCGATCGCGGCATCGAAGACCACCAACCTGGCGGTGGTGGCGCCGGGCATCGCCGAGGCCCTGTTCGCAACCGCGCTCGGCCTCTTGGCCGCCATACCGGCGGTCATATTCTATAATAAATTCGCAGCCGATTCGTCACGGTTGTCGCAGCGGCTGGAGACTTTTGCCGACGAGTTCTCGGCGATCGTCTCGCGCCAGATCGACGTACGGACCTGATGGCGGACCTGAGGGTGGAGCCGAACTGATGGGCGCCAGTCTAGCCGGAGGAGGCAGGCCCAGCGGCGGCCGGCGCGGTCGGGCGCGCAAGCACACGCCGATGCACGAGATCAACGTCACGCCGTTCGTAGACGTGATGCTGGTGCTGCTGATCGTCTTCATGGTGACGGCGCCGCTGTTGCTGTCGGGGCTGCCGGTTGACCTGCCCAGCGTCAAAGGGCAGTCGCTGAATATGAGCAAGGAGCAGCTGACGGTGACGGTCGACCGTGACGGGAAGGTGTACATCGGCTCCTCGGAGGAGCCGCTCGAGGTTGGCCAGCTGGCGGTGAAGTTGAAGGCGATCGCTCAGAACGGCGGCAAGCGCGCCGAGGACGACGCGATCCTGTTTCGTGGCGACCATCTGGTCCACTACGGCAAGGTCTCGGAGGTGCTGAGCGCGGTGATCGAGGCCGGCTACAAGAAATTCACGTTTGTGAGCGGTCTTGAGGAGATTCAGAAAGAGGCTGCGAAGAGCAAGCAGTAGGCTAGGCAACAGCAGGCGGCAGGGTGCAGCTCGGACTTCTCATCTCGGTCCTCTTGCATGTGGCGATCCTGGGCGGGGCGTTGATCTCGATCCAGTCGCGGCCGGAATTGCGCGTGCCCGAGCCCGAGCCGGTTGCGGTCGGCATGATCACGCCCGGTGAGCTGACCAAGGTGCGGCAAGGCATTCGGACCGCCAAGCTTTTGGAGGCGGCCGAGACCAAGGACTCAAAGGGCGCCGTGGCCAAGAAACAGGCCGTACGGCCCAAGGTCGCCGCGACGGCGCCGCCGCCACCGCCGCCGCCGGCCCCTGAGGAGAAGGCCGAGCCGGTCGCCCCCAAGGCCACCGAGCCGCCTCCACCGCCGCCGCCAGCGGCCGCCGCGGAGGCTCAAAAGAAGCTTGAGGCGCAGAAAAAGCAGGAGGCCGAACAGCGCGAGCGCGATCGTGTCGCGGCCGAGCAGAAGCGGGCGGAAGAGCAGAAAAAGGCCGAGGCGCAAAGGCTTGCCGAGGAACAGAAGAAGGCGGAGGAGCAAAAGAAGGCCGAGGAGCAGAAGCTGGCCGAGGAAAAGCGCCGCGCCGAGGAGCGTAAGCGCGCCGAGGAGGAGAAGCAGCGGGCCGAGGAGCGTCGCCGCCAGGCCGAGCTGAAAAAGAAACGCGAGGCGGAGAAGAAGCGGCGCGAGGCGGCTCTCAAGAAGAAGAGGGAGGCCGAGAGGAAGCGCCACGAGGAGGAGAAGCGGCGCAAGGAGGCCGAGGCCGCCAAGAAGAAGACCAAGAGCTTCGCGGAGCTGATGGCCGAGGAGAAGGCGCTGCTCAACAAGGACCCGCGCGCGAAATCCGCCCCGCCGCCATCCTGGGAGACTGAGACGGCCAAGGCCAAGGGGCCGACGCTCGGTGACCGCGAAGGCAAGGACCAGCAGATCTCGGCGAGCGAACTGGCAATGATTGTGCAGACGATCAGGACGTGCGTGACGGCAAACTGGACTGTGCTCAGCGGCGGCGCCTCGGCGCAGGAGACATCCGTCAAGGTTCGCCTGCGCTTCAACCAGGATGGCTCGCTCAGCGAGCGGCCCCGCATCGTCAATATGCAGCAGAGCCCCTATTTCGTCGCCATCTCCGAAAGCGCGATCAGGGCGGTGGAGCAGTGCGCTCCCTATGACCTTCCGCCTGACAAATACGCGGTGTGGAAGGATATGGTCATGAACTTCTCGCCCCGGGACATGTATTAAGTGTCTCGGCAATGGTGGTGCCTTGGCGCTCCACCTCGGGGGAGCTGGGAATCGGCAGCAGGGATCAGATGAGCGAGACTGCAATGCGCGATAGGAAGATGAGCCGCCGTCAAGCGTCTGCGCTGCTTTTGCTGTCGCCGCTGCTGCCGACTGCCCTGAGCCGCGGCGCACACGCGCAACAGGACACCAAGGGCAGCAGCAGCGGTCCGCTGGAGATCGACATCACCCAGGGTACGCTGGCGCCCATTCCCATCGCCATCCCCCGCTTCATGGGCGACGACGCGCGCTTCTCCAGCGAGGTGACGGGGGTAGTGATCGGCGACCTGGAGCGCTCTGGCCTCTTCAAGGCGCTTGATCAGACGTCCTTCATCGATCAGGTGCGCGACATCAACAGCTCGCCCCGATTCCAGGATTGGCGCGTCATCAACGCCCAGGCGCTGGTGGTCGGCCGCGCGGGCCGTAGCCAGGACGGGCGCTATTTCGTGGAGTTCCGGCTCTACGACGTGCTGTCGCAGCGCGAGCTGGTGGCCAAGCGCTTCGCCTCCGAGGCTGTCGACTGGCGCCGTCTTGCGCACCGGGTCGCCGACCAGGTGTACGAGCGCCTGACCGGCGAGAAGGGCTATTTCGACACCCAGATCGTGTTCGTCGACGAGACAGGCCCGAAGGAGCGCCGCCGCAAGCGCCTCGCCATCATGGACCAGGACGGCGCCAACGTCCGGCTCCTCAGCCAGGGCCAGGAGCTGGTGCTGACGCCGCGCTTCAGTCCGACCTCGCAGGAGATCACCTACCTGCAGTATATCGGCGACCAGCCTCGCGTGCAGCTCATGAACCTGGATACCGGGGCGCATGAGATGGTCGGCAACTTCCCCGGCATGACCTTTGCGCCGCGCTTCTCGCCGGACGGGCAGCGCATCGTCATGAGCATCGGCGAGGGTGGCGCCTCGGCGCTGGTGGAGATGGACCTGCGCACGCGGCGAACGAAACGCCTC
>DASURA010000104.1:0-20389 GCA_036280295.1 Hyphomicrobiaceae bacterium | reverse complement strand
GACCGGCTCAAGCGGCAGGAGCAGCCACGTCGACGGCCGGAAGGTCCGATTCCCGCCTGCGGGCACGGCGGGCGCGCATGCTTTCGATCATGCGGAACGCCGGCGTGTCAGAGGCGCGCGCCCGCTCCAGCAGCCGTCCTTGCGCCGAGGCGCAGGCATAAGGGCACACGACGCCCTTCTCGGCCAGCTCGTCGATCTTCTGATAGATGGTGCTGACGGCGAGCGGCGCACAGCCGCAGCACACCATCTTCTTCTGGAGATGCCGGTAGACAATGCCCGGCGTGGGCAGCGGCGCCTCCGGCAGGCTCAGGATCTCGACGAGCGCCTGCTCGATGTCGGCGTCGGAGATCACGTTGCAAGAACAAATGATCACAGCGATTCCCCCCGACGGCCGTCAGTGGCTCCAGGCTGTCGCCGGCGGCATGAGCAACAGTGACGCCGCCTGCGCCGAGGCCGGCGACAGCACTTGGTTGGCCGTACGCATTGCCTGAGCGAACCCTTCGGCCACCTCCACCACCTCCTCGATCATCGAGCAGCCGAGCAGCGCAAAGGCACAGGCGCGCATGGCCGGGCAGGCGTGGTGCTGACAGGCGGCGATCATGGCGATGGCAACGCACTCGTCGTGGCAGAAGCGCGGGCAGTTGTTGGCCGCCGTAACCAGCTCGCGCTGGGCGTGGCTGTCGATGGCGCGGACCCAGGACGACAGCTGCCCAACCGCTGTCCTGGCGGCGGGCGCACCGATGGTCGCCGCGTACGTCGACCAAGCCTCCTCCCAATTGGAGATGTCGCCGGTCCGGTAGCCGTTGAGCCAGAGCCGGAAGCCGTGGCCGACCAGCCGCTCAGGCCCCTCCAGGCTCAGCACCGGCATGATCGAGGCATCGTCGGCCGCGTGCACGACACGCTTGCTCGCTGAAAGGACCGAGGAGGTCATCTGGGCAGCCGCTCCAATCCTGGGGCTCCATTGCCCCGATAATCGGATGCGTGCACCGTTATTCCCGTGGCGCCGCACAAGAGCAGATTTCGCCGCGCCGGATCGTCTGTCAAGCTACTGAAGAAACATTAGAATCTGTCAAAGTCCAACTTAGAATTCGTCGAAATGTAATGAGGACGGAAAGTCTTGAAATTCAAGGCCCGCCGCTGTCGGCGGCGGGCCTGAGGTGCCTTGCGGTTGCGATGACTTGTCTCAGCGCTCCGAGCCGCCGCCGAGCAATGGACGGCGTGTGCGGGTCCCCATCGAGGTGGCTGCACGCGCAGCCACTCCCGACTTGCTGCGCCCATCCGCGGAGGCGCTCTGGCTGCGCGCCATGTCGGCTATGGTGTGCCGATCGAGCACGTCGATGAAGGCATCGAGCGCGTCGTCGAGCACCCGGTTCACGCCGTGCGGCCGATCGCGCACACTGGAGGCCGCGTCGTCCTCGATCGAGACTTGGGTCACCTCGGTCGCGCGTACGACGTCGCCGATCCGGATCCGCTCGGCCGGGCGTGCGAGCCTCACGCCGCCGTTGCGACCGCGCATGGCCTCGATCAGCCCGGCGCGGGCGAGCAGATTGACGATCTTGAAAACGTTCTGCTGGGTGATATCGAGGCGCTCCGACAGCTCCGCAACCTTGACCAGATGGTCCTCGGCGCGCGCGCAGTCGATCAAAATCCGGATGGCGTGACTGGTGGACTTGGTGAGCCGCATCAGACTGTATCCCCCGGCAGAGCAAGCTCCGTCACATGCACCTCCCTTGATACGCCGTCCTTGCCACGCTGTCCGTCCGGCACACGCCTGTTTAATACTGCCATTCCCGACCACTAGAGTCGACTTCGGGCACGATACCCAAGCTATCCACGAAAATCCATGACCGTCATCGTCTCGCACCTCGACAGCCCGGAGCGACTGTTGCACAGAGTGCCGCAGGATCTGGAACAAAGCATGAAATGAAGCCCTGTTCTGACGCTGAGAGGAGCACGTTGATCTCCTCGCCACAACCTCGGCGCGATTGTCGTCGCCTCCGTCGCTGCAGCCACGCTCAAGCCTTGCACCGCACCGCCTTCGCAATTATCGCTGTAGCGCTCTGCTGACCGCAGGCGGCCCGGCCCCGTCGCCGGTCGCTCGCCGATGCAGGGGCGGCGTCATGACGATGACGCAGACTCGCACGCACCTACTTGCGCTCGCGTGCCACTGCCCTTGCGGCATTCTGGAGGGAACACGCTGTGCTCGCTCGGATCGCGCTTTGCCTCGTTGTCGTCGCTGCGGCAATGGGCGTCGCCAACGCTCAGCCCCGCCCATCAGGCAGCACGCCTGAGGCGCTTCCCGCCCAGTGCCGCGGTCAGCCTGACGAGAAATTGACGGCGCTGGAGAAGCGCAGGCAGAAGCTGGAGCGGGCCGTCGCCCGGCTCCGAGACGCTTTCGGCACGGCCTCGGATGGCGAGGCGAAGGCTTTGAGCAAGAGCCAGGAGCAGCTCCTTCAAGTGCTGTTCCAGATCGATTGTGCCAGGCTGCGCGCGAAGCTGGCTGGCGCGCCGGGCGCGGCGCCCGTGAAGCCGTCGTTCGCCGAAGCACCGGCACCCGCACCGCCGCCGACACGATCGCTGCGCAAGACCCACAGCGCCGCGCCTGTCCGCGCCGGCTCCGAGCAAAACAACGCCGTGGAGGTGACCACCTATTTCGCCACCAATCGTGGCCGCACCACCAGCGACGACCCGGCGGAAGCGTACGATGCCACGGTTTCTGCGCTTTCATACGGTCGCGCCGTGGTCTCGATCCCGGCGACGCATACGTCGGGCAACCTTGAGCTTCCCAGCATCTGGCGGCTGCAGTTCCAGGCCGATCCCAGGCGCCACTTCGTGCTCAAGTCGGCGACGCCTCTCGACGTGAACTCGGTGCGGGCGGAGATGGCCAGCCGCCTGGGAAGCGCCAAGTCAAAGTCGCTGCTGGTGTTCGTGCACGGCTACAACATGAGCTTCGCCGAAACCGCGATGCGCACGGCGCAGCTTGCCTACGACCTGAATTTTCCCGGCATTCCGTTCTTCTTCAGTTGGCCCTCCGAGGGCAGCGTCACCGGCTACCTGCGCGATGCCGAGTCGGCCCAGCTGTCGGAGGACGCCCTTGACCATGTGCTCGACGACCTGGCCGCCCTGCCGGCGACGGATGTCTATGTCATCGCCCACAGCATGGGGAGCCGGGTCGTCAGCCAGGTGCTCAAGTCGCGTGTCGACAAGGGCAAGCCGGTGGCACGGCTGAGCGAGCTGCTGCTGGCCGCCCCGGACATCAACGCCGATCTGTTCCGGACCGTCATCGCCCCGCGGTTGAAGTCGCTGCAGGGCACACAAACGACGGTATATGCGTCATCGACCGATCTGGCGCTCATGGCCTCCAAAGCCGTGCACGGCTATCGCCGCGTCGGCGAGACGGCCGGCGGGGTGTTCGTCTACCCGGGCATGGAGACCATCGACGCCAGCGCCGCCGCCATGGCGGTGCGCGCGTTCGGTCATTCCTATCTGACCGACAGTGCTGCGGTGCTCAAGGACATCCAGGCCATCCTGAAGCAGAAGCTGTCGGCCCGGCAGCGCGGTCTTGCCCAGGCCGGCTCGTCGCCCAACTTCTACTGGAGCCTGCGGTAGCCGGCCATCCGTTGCCGACGACCTTCCGTTCTGTGTCATACCGTCGGCGCAAGACACACCCCGCGCACGCCGACCATGACCTCTGCCGGGCTCAGCCACCAGATACTGCGCCCGGCAATCATCTGGATCGCGGTGCTCGACCGGTCGAACATCCTCGAGGCAACCGAATCTCTTATTCGGCTTGGAAAACATCCTGCGCGGCGATGCGGTTCTCAACGGCGGCACCGCCGCTAATCTGCTCCGTGGCGGCCTCGGCGCCGATGTCCTCGGCGGCAAGGGCGGCACCGACTACGCCGACTACCTGGCTTCCGCCACCGGCCTCACCGTCAGCCTGGCCGACCCGGGCGTCAATACCGGCGAGGCCGCGGGCGACGTCTTCATCTCCATCGAAGGTATCCTGGGCAGCCGCTTCGACGACGTCCTGATCGGCAGCGCCAACACCAACCTGCTGGGCGGCGGCGCCGGCTTCGACGTGCTCGATGGCGGAGATGGCATCGACTATGCGCACTATCAGGGATCCTCGATCGGCCTGACGATCAGTCTCGCCGATCCCGGTCTGAATACCGGCAACGCCTTCAACGACACCTACATCTCCATCGAGGGCATCCTTGGCACCCGTTACGATGATGTCCTGATCGGCGACGACGGCGACAACTGCCTCAGGGGCACCGGCGGCGGCGACACGCTCGACGGCGGCGATGGCGGCGATACGGCGGAGTATCTCTCCTGGAGGGCATTGGAGGGCGGCACCGCCAGCCTCACAGACTCCAGCGGCAACACCGGCGATGCAGCAGGCGACTCCTAAATCTTCATCGAGAACCTCAGCGGCACCAATTTCGACGACACGCTGGAGGGCGATTCCGGCGATAACGTGCTCAAGGGCGTCGCCGGCGATGACATCCTGCGCGGCGGCGCTGGTGCCGACACGCTGGAGGGCGGCGACGGCATCAATGTGGCCGACTATCGGGATGCAGCGGCAGGCTGGAATCCGCCGACAAGCACCGGAATGACATGACACGAAGGGCCAAGCCGCCGCAGCGCCGCCGACGGATCGACGCAGGAGGTCGCGGTCTGCCTTAGTAGAACAGGCTCGACACGCTCTCCTCGCGCGCGGTGCGGGCGATGGCCTCCGCGAGCAGCGGGGCAATGGAGAGGACGCGGATGTTGGAGGCGGCCCTGGTCGACTCGGTGGGCTGAATCGAGTCGGTAATGACCAGCTCATTCAGGTTGGAGGCCGCCACCTTGGCCACCGCGCCGCCGGAAAGCACGCCGTGCGTGATGTAGGCTGAGACCTCGGTCGCCCCCTTGGCCAGCAGGGCATTGGCGGCATTCACCAGGGTTCCGCCCGAATCGACGATGTCGTCGATCAGGATGCAACGCTTTCCGTCGACCTCGCCGATGACGTTCATGACCTCAGATTCGCCCGGCCTCTCGCGCCGCTTGTCGCAGATGGCGATCGATACGCCGACGCGCTTGGCCAGTGCCCGGGCGCGCACCACGCCGCCGACGTCAGGTGAGACCACGACCAGGTTGCCCACGTCGTAGTGCTCCTGGATATCGCGCACCATGGTCGGCGCCGCGAACAGGTTGTCGGTGGGGATGTCGAAGAATCCCTGGATCTGGCCGGCGTGCAGATCGATCGTCATTACCCGGTCCACGCCGGCGCGCTCGATCAGGTTGGCCACCAGTTTCGCCGAGATCGGCGTGCGTGGGCCGGGTCGACGGTCCTGCCGGGCGTAGCCGAAATAGGGCATCACGGCGGTGATGCGCCGCGCCATGGAGCGCTTCAGCGCATCCACCAGGATCAGAAGCTCCATCAGATTGTCGTTGGCGGGAAACGAGGTCGACTGCAGGACATACACGTCTTCGCCGCGCATGTTCTCCTGCACCTCGACGAACACTTCCATGTCCGCGAAGCGTCTGACAATGCTCCTGGTCAGCTCAAGCCCAAGGATGCCCGAGATGGCCTCAGCCAAAGGGCGGTTGCTGTTGCCGGCAACCAGCTTCATGCGCGTCGTTTCCCGATTGCGGCCCCGATTGCCGATTGCCTCTCGGGTATCGAAGGGCATTTGCGCACGCACTCCGTTCGCACTCGCGCCGCCTTCTACCAAGCGGCGCGGCAGGTTGCAAACGGCATGAGCCCATATCCGGACCAGACCTTTGGCTAAGCCGCCCAGCAGCCAGGTCGCCTGCCGTACATGAGAAAAAACCAAGAAGCAGCGGCCGCACCCTTAGGCCCGGCCGCCATTCGGCAGCAGCTTTGCGATTCCCTGCACCGCGGCACGCGCGGCCTGATCGGCGATCCCACCCCAGGCGCCATCGAGCGAGCCGGCCGGAATGTCATTCTTCTGCGAGACCGTGCCGCGCTTCTTGCCATCGGGATTGCGCACGACCCATTCGATCTGGATCGGCTGCTTGCCATCGCGCGCGGCACCCAACGTCACGTTGCCTTCCACGACATAGGTGCCCCCCGTCGGGCGATCGGTCAGCGCGATCCCCTTCGCCTTCAGCTCGCGCTGAATGGCTGCCGTCAGCGAGTTGCGGCCGTCGCCCGGCGCGCCGGTAACGGAGGGCACCACCACCGCCAACGTCTGCCGATCGTCGCGGCTGATGCTGCCAGTGGTCGCGGTTGATGCCGTCGCGATGCTCGCGGTTCTCCTGGCCGCCGGCCGGGCGCCAGGGCGAGTCGCGGCTGCCGGTGAAGCATCGGCAATGGCCGCTGAGCTGCGGGCGTTGGGCAGCCAGGCAACAAAGGCGCCTGTCGCCTTGGCAGCAAGCGCCTCGGCGACAGCCGGTGTGATCGCTCCCCACGGATCCTGCGAGGGGCTGGCCGCGACGATCTCCTCACCCGAGAAGCGATTGACCCGCTTGCCGCTGGGCTCTGTCACGTCCAGCACATAGGACACCTTGGTCCCGTGCCTCTCCTTGGAGGCCAGAATGTAGGGACGGAGGTTGAAATCGGCGCTGTTGTCCTTGCCTTGCGCCACACCGACGCGCTGGCGCTCAAGCGAGGACACGAACTCCTGGTGCAGCTGCCGGCCAAGGGCATCCGGCGGACCGACGATGGAATTGATGGCCACCCTGGCGACGGGCGCCTGCGGTACTTGCGCCGCCGCCAACTCGGCGGGCTCCTCCTTGGCTGGGTTGTTGGTCAAGGCGCTGAACAGCGAGAACGAGCCCCCGCCGCACCCTGCCAGACCGAGACTGATCGCGACGGACAGCGCCACCGCCATGCTATGGCGCCGCGCCGCAGCAGCGTCTGTGGTCGTCACCGTGACGTCCCCCTTTGTTCCTTAAGTCCAGCTGAATCCCGGCTGCCGACTTACAAAACCCTGCGGCGGGTGATTCTACGGTGAATACCCCAGCAGACTCGCGCCCCCATTGACAATAGCCCGAGCTGGACAAACCAGGGAAAAAAGCCGCGGCCTGTAAAGCCACTGGCTTACCGGGAATGACCAGTCCTTTGAAAACCCCACACTACGTCAATACGATGGCGGAGATCTGTCGGCCGTAATCGGGCTCCCCTCGCAGGCGTGAACGACGATAGCTGTAGAAGTCTTTCTCCAGCGTAAAGGTGCAGGCACTCACTGCGCCGACGGTGTCGATCTCGGCCTTGCGCAAGCGATGGACGAGATAGGCCGACAGGTCGAGATGCGGACGTGCCCCGACGATCGGACGCGCGAAAAAGCGCGCGTTGCCGGCATCCTGTGCCAGGAACTCGGCTTCCAGCTCCGGGCCGACCTCGTAGACGGCGGCGCCGATACAGGGCCCGACGGCGGCACAGATGTGCCGCCGCGCCGCTCCCACACCTTCCATGGCTGCGATTGCCGCCTCGGCGACGCCAGCGACAGCGCCGCGCCAGCCGGCATGGGCAGCGCCGATGACACCAGCCACGGGGTCGGCGAGCAGGATCGGTGCGCAGTCGGCGGTCAGCACGCCCAGCACCGCACCGCGTGCCGTCGTGACCAGCGCATCGGCCTTGGGCCTCCAGTCGGCAGCAGTGCCGGCATCGACAGTCGCCACCGTCGTGCCGTGCACCTGATGCGGCGTGACCAGCCTGTCACCGCCAAGATGCGCGACAATGCGCGCCCGGTTCTCCCGCGCGGCCTCCAGGCTGTCCTGTGAGCCGATACCGCAATTGAGGCTGGCGTAGATGCCTTGCGAGACTCCGCCCTGGCGCGTGAAGAAGCCATGGCCAACGCCGGACAGAGCGGAAATTGTTGCCTCTTCAATGGGGCGCAGCATGGTCATCCTCTATCCGAATGGCGGCGGAGCCGGCAGGTGCGGCGAGCGCACCGCCAGCACCTTGAACAGCTGGCCCATGCCGCCGGGAGACATCAACCGCTGCGTCGCCGCCTCGATCTCGCCAGCGCGCACAGGGTTGGCGGCCATCAGTCTGGCGGTGCGCTCGACGATGCCGAGACCGCCCAGGAATTGCGCCTGCGTCATGGGGCCATCCGCGGCCAGGCCGGCGACACGGGCCTTTTCTGCCAACGCCGTGAACTGCACGTGCGCAGTCAGGTCCGACAGACCCGGCGCCGCCAACGGCTCGGCATAGGCATGTCCCCGCACCGCCTGCAGCGTATCGCCCAGTGCAGGCTCGACCGGACCGTAATCGATGAACAGCGCGATGAGCGGTTCTGTCCGCGCGGCCAGCGCCGCCAGCACGGCCTCCTCGCCAGGCCGCAACTCGGCAATGGCGCCCGGCGTCGGCGCCACCGATCCGCTGAACGCCACTGAAGGACCGGCCGCAAACTGCAACTGCCCGTCGGTCCCCAAGGCAACCACACGCTCGTGCCAAGCCCCGTCGAGGTAGACCAGCTGCCGGATCGGCAGGGCATCGATGAGCTCGTTGGCGATGACGATTGCCGCACCGGCAGGCACCTCCTCAACGGCCTCGTGCCATGCGAGTGGTACGCCAGCCCTGGCGAGAGCCGCCTGCTGAGCCTGGCGCAGAAGCGGGCTCGTCTCGACGAGATGCACCGCGATCGCGTTGAGAAAGCCTGGCAGCGCCCTGCCGGCGCGCACAGCATCGGCCATCAAGGCGCCGCGCCCCGGTCCAAGCTCGATCAGGCGCAGCGGCTCGGGGCGCCCCATGCTCTCCCAGACGACGGCGCACCACAGGCCGATCAGCTCACCAAATACCTGGCTGATCTCTGGCGCGGTCACGAAGTCGCCGCCGGCGCCGATCGACTGGCGCGAGCGATAGTAGTGCCGGAGGCACGCCTCCATGTAGCTGTCGACAGGCATCGGCCCGTCGCGCCGGATGCGCTCGGAAACCTCCGCGAGCAGCGATGGCTGGTCAGCCTGGCGTTCTGGCATCGGCGACGGCTGGCGTGCGCCGGGTGGCGTCGAGCAGGACCCACGCGCCGGCCAGGATCATGGGGATGGAATAGACGATGCCCGCGGTGAGCGGACCGATCGTCAGAATGTGGCCGGCGTCCGGCTCGCGGAACAGCTCGCAGAACGAGCGGGCAAGCCCATAGCCGATGAGGAATGTTCCGGCGATGATGCCGGGCCGGCGCAGCGCCTGTGTCTTGTGGGCGATCCACCACAGCACCGCAAACAGCACCAGTCCCTCGAAGAAGGCCTCATAAAGCTGGCTCGGATGGCGCGGCAGCCCGCCGGCATCGGGATGCGGGAAGACCATGGCCCAGGGAACGTCAGTCGGCCGCCCCCACAGCTCGCCGTTGATGAAGTTGGCCAATCGCCCGAACAGCAACCCGACAGGGACCGCCGCAGCGCAGGCATCGAGCGCGCTCCAGGCGTTGATCTTGAGATGCCGGGAAAAGAGGAAAATGCCCACGATCGAGCCGATCAGACCGCCGTGGAACGACATGCCGCCCTTCCAGACGGCAAAGATGTCCAACGGGTTGGCCAGGTAGTCCAGCGGACGGTAGAACAGAACGTGGCCAAGCCGTCCCCCCAGGATCACACCGGCGGCCACATAGAGAAACAGGTCATCGGAATCGTTGCGCGTGAACGGTGCCGTGGCATTGGGCCACAGGCGGCACTGGTCCAGCAGCCGCTTGATATAGAGCCAGCCGAGCAGCAGGCCGGCGACGTAGGCAAGCCCATACCATTTGATCGAGATCGGCCCCCAGATATGCACCAGCACGGGGTCGATATTGGGATAGGGGATTGCAAGCAATGACGCCATGGTCATGTGGCCACCGTTTCCGGCTGCTGTTGTCGACCTGCCGGGATGCGCGGCTTGATCCGATCAGGCTCAGCCCCCATAGTACAGTAACATCGCAGGGGATAGCCCCTTTCTCGGGCGATGTCACCGAGCATGGGCTCAGGCCAGGTACACGCGTGACACAGACGAGCAACCGCCTCCTTGATGAGCTGTCCAGGCTGCTGACCGATGCGGCCGGCGCCGCACAGGGTGTACGCCACGAGGTTGAAACCCTGATGAAGGCCCAGGGCGAGCGCATTCTGCGCGATATGGACGTGGTGCAGCGTGAGGAGTTCGAGGCGGTCAAGGAAATGGCTGCCAAGGCTCGCGACGAGAACGAGCGCCTCAGCGCGCGCGTGAGCGAGCTGGAGAGCGAGCTGGCGCGCCTGCGCCCGTGAAGCGCTGGCGCCAGTAGGTGCCATCCACCGCCAAAGCCGTCTTTTGCACAGCTCTCGCCACGCCGCGGTCATTTTGGTCGTGGGAGAGTGAGGTGGTCGGCTTGCCAGTGGGGAGAGCGTTCGCTTAGGTCATGAATCAATGACTGACGGCGGATATATGGATTGCCGACAGCATAAAGGGAAAAGCCCCCGAGCACCTGATGGCGTAGTCGCCATTCCTGGCGCAAGAAGCGGGCGATAAGGAGCTGCAGACAGATGGCGAGCGCCGAGGCAGGCCGCATCAACAATCCCCTGGATCTGGTCGAGCACATCGCCGGCAAGCACGGCTGGACCATGGACCGCATGGCCGAGGATGAGCTGACCCTGACGGTCTCAGGCAACTGGACTGACTATCACGTCTCGCTGAATTGGCGGGGCGACCTGGAGACCCTGCATATCGCCTGCGCCTTCGATGCCAAGATCCCGGAAAACCGCCTCAACGAGGTCTACCGGCTGGTTGCCCAGATCAACGAGCAGCTGTGGCTCGGCCATTTCGACGTCTGGCTGCACGAGGGCCTGATCATGTACCGCCACGGCCTGATGCTGAACGGCGCGGTGGCCACGGAAGGCCAGTGCGAGGCCCTGTTCAAGATCGCCTTGGAGGCATGCGAGCGCTACTTCCAGGCCTTCCAGTTCGTCGTCTGGGCCGGCAAGGAGAGCCGCGAAGCCCTGGCGTCGTCGATGTTCGAGACGGAAGGGCGGGCTTAAGCCAGGTGCCATAGGCGAAGCGCATAACACTGATATACTGCGCTCGGATACAAACGTCCGTTTCGGTGCAATGGCACTCGCTTCGCTCGCTTATTGCACCCTGCGGGCACCCCACCCGCTCCCTGCCATGGCGAGCATGATACAGCCGATGGCAAGCCACTGCAGAGGGGGTAGCCGCTCGCCCAGCGCCATGAAACCGGCCAACGCCGCCACTGCCGGCGCGCTGCTCACCAGGATGCCGAACACATGCGCTGGCACACGACGCAGCGCGGCCATCTCCAGCGAGTAGGGCAGCGCGCTCGATAGCAGCGCGATGCCGAGGCCGGCGCCGAGAATCCCCGGCCCGAGCAGCGCCATTCCCGCCCTTGCCGCACCTATGGGCGCGACAATGAGGGCGGCGATCACCATCCCCCATGCCACGGCGTCCGCACCGAGGCCGGCTGAAAGGCGCTTGCCGAGCACAATATAGAGCGCCCAGCAGACGGCGGAGCAGGCCGCGAGCAGCACGCCCAACGGATCGAGCGGCGCACTCGACTTGACCGGCAGCAGCAGGAGAAGGCCAGCCACGGCCGCCGCCAGCCACAGGAAATCGAGCGGCCTGCGCGACCCGAGCAAGGCAACCGCCAGCGGCCCCGTCACCTCGATCCCCACGGCGATGCCGATCGGGATCCGCGCGAACGCCAGATAGATGACAAGATTCATTGCCCCCAGCACCGCACCATAGAGAGCCAGGATGCCGAGATCGCCGCGCTGCAGTCCGCATCGCCACGGCCGCCGCCAGGCCACCAGCAGGCAGGCCGCCAGGCCGATGCGCAGCGCCGCGACCCCTTCCGCGCCAACCTGGCCAAAAAGGGTCTTGGCGATCGCGGCACCCAGGTTCTGGCACGCCAGCGCGATCAGCACGGCAAGCACGCCGGCACCGGCGGACCAGCGCTGGGGAGGAGTGGCGATGACGGTCATGGCCCGGTCCATAGCACGATCCAGGCGCGCCGCTGGCGCATCAAGCCATGCGCATTGCACCAGTGCGCGGCTGCGTGGCAGATACGGGCGCGGATATCGGCGCAAACGGGCGAAAAGCCTCGTTGCGCGCTTTGTTGCGCCCTGCGGCTCGCCCTGGAGATATCGATGACCCTTCATCTGGACGGAACCCTCCTTCTCGCCGGCGCCGGCAACATGGGCTACGCGCTGCTTGCAGGCTGGCTGGAGCGCGGGCTGGACCCGGCGCGCATTGTCGTGCAGGAGCCGGCGCCGCAGCCGCACATTCGGCAGGCCCTGGAGGCGAATGGCATCACACCACTTGCACAGGCTGTTGATTTGCCAGCTCCTCCCGCGGTCGTGCTGGTGGCGGTAAAGCCACAGGCGATGGACCAGGTTCTGCCGCCGCTGGCGAAGCTGGTGGGGCCCGCAACCACGGTGGTCTCGATCGCCGCCGGGCGTCGGATCGCAGGACTGGCGGCGCATCTGCCACCTGGCACGGCGGTAGTGCGGGCGATGCCCAACACACCGGCCTCGGTGGGTCGCGGGATCACCGTGCTGGTTGGCAATCAACACGTCACCCCCGCCCAGCGGGCGGCTTGCGACGCACTGCTGCGCGCCGTCGGCGAGGTGGCGTGGGTCGACGACGAGAACCTGATCGACGCGGTGACCGCGGTCTCAGGCTCCGGACCAGCCTACGTATTCCATCTCGCCGAGTGCCTGGCGGAGGCCGGCATCAAGGTGGGCCTCGCACCAGAGCTTGCACGGAAGCTGGCGCGCTGGACAGTAGCCGGTGCCGGCGAGCTCCTGCACCGCTCCGACCTTGATGCGACGACGCTGCGCCGCAACGTCACCTCGCCGGGCGGCACCACGGCCGCCGCATTGGAGGTGCTGATGGCCGCGGACGGCTGGCCCGAGCTGATGCGCAAGGCGGTGGCGGCGGCAGCCCGGCGTTCGCGCGAGCTTGCGAAATAGCCGCACGGCGGTAGAAGAAGCGGGCGGCGGGGCCAGCCCCCTCGCCGCCTCGCTGCTTGTTCTGCACGCGCAGGCAAGGCTCTGACCCCCGTCTAAAACCGACACCGCTTGCAACCGGAATCCCACGATGGCAAACACGACGCCCCAGCCGCGGCCTGGCATCATGAGCATCTCCGCCTACGTTCCGGGCGAGAGCGAGCTCGAGAGCGGCGTGAAGCCGATCAAGCTTTCCTCCAATGAGACGCCGCTCGGGCCATCGCCCAAGGCAATCGCCGCCTACAAGGCCGAGGCCGGGCGCCTGCAGCTCTATCCCGACGGCGCCTCCACGGCGCTGCGCAAGGCCATCGGCGGGCACTACGGGCTCGACCCTGCACGCATCATCTGCGGCGCCGGCTCCGACGAGCTGATCAGCCTGCTGGCGCACCACTACTCGGGAGCCGGCGACGAGGTGCTGATCACCGAGCACGCCTTTGCCATGTTCAAGATCTTCGCCCTCGCCAGCGGCGCTACGCCGGTCGAGGCACCCGAACGCAACTACACCGCCGATGTTGACGCCCTGCTGGAGCGAGTGACCCCGCGCACCAGGATTGTCTTCCTCGCCAATCCCAACAATCCAACCGGTACATACATTCCGCACAATGATGTACGCCGCCTGCACAGAGGGCTGCCCGGCCATGTCCTGCTGGTGCTCGACGCCGCCTATGGCGAGTATGTGCGCCGCAACGACTACGAGGCTGGCCTTGAGCTGGTTGCCAACAACGCCAATGTCGTCATGCTACGTACGTTCTCCAAGGTCTACGGCCTTGCCGCGCTGCGTCTGGGCTGGGCCTATTGCCCGCTGGCGGTGGCGGAGGTGCTGAACCGTGTGCGCGGGCCATTCAATGTCACGGCGCCGGCGATCGCTGCCGGCGTGGCGGCGCTGGCCGACACCGAGCACGTCGAGCGCGCCGTGACGCATAACGAGCAATGGCTGCCCTGGGTGACAGCGGAGCTGGAGAAGGCCGGCATCAAGGTGACGCCGAGCATCGGCAATTTCGTGCTGATGCATTTTCCGGCGGGCACGGCCGTCGCCGACGCCGACAAGCACCTGAAACGCCGCGGCATCATCCTGCGTCCGGTCGGTGCCTACGGCATCCCCAATGCCCTGCGCATGACGATCGGCACCGAGTACGAGAACCGCACCGCCGTGGCGGCGCTCGTCGAGTTCATGAGAACCTGAGAGCTGAAGGGGACGCCATGACCGCCCCGCTGTCCGTCCCGATGTTTGAGCGCGTCGCCTTGATCGGCCTCGGGCTGATCGGCTCCTCGCTGAGCCACGCCATGCGCCGGGCGGGGCTTGTGCGCAGCATCGTCGGCCACGCCAGGACGGCGCAGACGCGCGAAACCGGGCTGCGGCTCGGCTTAATCGACAAGGCGTACGCGACGGCAGCCGAGGCAGCCGCTGGCGCCGACCTCATCATTCTATGCGCGCCGGTGGGTGCATACGCCGCGCTGGCCGGGGACATGGCACCGGCGCTCGGCCGCGGCGCAATTGTGACGGACGTAGGCTCCGTGAAGGGCGCCGTGGTGCGCGATGTCGGTCCGCATATCCCCGCGGGCGTACACTTCATCCCAGGCCACCCGATCGCCGGCACTGAGCATTCGGGGCCGGAGTCGGGCTTTGCCGAGCTGTTCGACGGACGTTGGACGATCCTTACACCACCAGTCGGCGCGAACGCCAACGCCATCGAAAAACTGACCGGGTTCTGGCGCGCGTGCGGCAGCAATGTCGAGATGATGGACCCGGATCATCACGACCTGGTGCTCGCCATCACCAGCCACGTGCCGCATCTCATCGCTTACAACATCGTCAATACCGCTCGGCACCTGGAGCGGGTGACGGATACGGAGGTCATCAAGTTCTCCGCCGGCGGCTTCCGCGACTTCACGCGTATTGCCGCCTCCGATCCGGTCATGTGGCGCGACGTTTTCCTCAACAACAGGGAGGCGGTGCTGGAGATGCTGGGCCGCTTCACCGAGGACCTCACCGCCCTGCAGCGAGCCATCCGCTACGGCGAGGGCGATACACTGCATCGCATGTTCATCGAGGCGCGCGCCGTCCGCCGGGGCATCATCGAAGCCGGCCAGGATACGCCGGCGCCAGACTTCGGCCGGCGCGGCACCAAGGCAGACACATGACCGCCGATCTGTGGGTATTTGCCTACGGCTCGCTGATGTGGCGCCCCGGCTTTGCCTATCGCGAGACGCGGCGCGCCCGGCTCACCGGCTATCATCGCGCCTTTTGTGTCTGTTCCGTGCACCATCGCGGCACGCCGGGGCGCATCGGGCTGGTGCTCGGGCTTGACCGCGGCGGCGTCTGCGAGGGCGTCGCCTACCGGATCGACGCTCAGGATGTACCGGAGGCGCGGGCGTATTTGCGGGCGCGCGAGCTGGTCAATGGCGTCTACCGCGAGGCATCGCTGCCGGTCGAGCTGGAGACAACAGTGTCGGAGGCGGGGTCAGACCCCTCGGCGCCGACCTTCCCATCGTTTCCGCAGCGCAGTGGCGAGGCGTCTGCCCTCGAGACCACCCTCCGCACCACCGCTCTCGCCTATATCGTCGAGCGCGCCCACCCCACGTACGCAGGGAACGTGCCGCCAGCCATCCAGGCTCGACTGATCCGCGCCGCAAAGGGGCTTTCCGGGGCCAACCTCGATTACCTCATCAGCACCGTGCGCCATCTTAAGGCGCTCGGCATTCGCGAGCGCGGCCTGGAGCGGCTGGTAACGCTGGTCGGCCCTCTCGCATGGACAGAGGCGCGGGCACCGCATACCAGCCCCTATGCCGCCGGCATCGTGCGGACCGAGCAACGCCGGCCGCCTCCGCTAAAGCTCGCGGCGCGCCGATCAGGCGGCGACTTCCTGTTCCGCCTGCGCCTCGGGCAGTAGTTCGAGAGCCTCGGTAGGTTCGGATCCGGCCCCTTGAATGAGAGGGGGAAGAAGGAGGGGCGCCGTCTGCTTCGGGAGGGGGACGATTCGACAGCGCCCCTGTTGCCACCTTGACCCGTTGGGGGGGAAGGCCATCGCCCGGGGGGAGCGGGCGCGGTGGCTCGTACTGAAAACGTCGGGCGCCTGCTTCGGTTCCCGGCTCGTTGCCCGCGTATTCGAGCCAGAGCTCGGCTGGGCAGCACCCGAGCAGCCGGCCGGCACCGATCGGCCGCAATCTTCCCTTTAATGATCTTGCAGCGCCGGCGCCGTAAGCGGCGGCGCCCTGCACTACCTTGTTGGTTCTTAACCACCCACGCCACTTGCACGCAACTCTCGGCGCACTTGGTGCGCATCACGGATATAGGCAATGACATCCGACGCACCCAAGCGATCTACGCTCGATCTCGCCGTCATTGGGAATTGCCGCACGGCAGCTCTGGTCGACACCGCCGGACGCATCGTCTGGTGGTGCTTCCCGCGCTTCGATTCAGACCCGGTCTTTTCCCGCCTCCTCGCCGGGGATGAGGAGAAGGGCTTCTGCGACGTCTGCATGGACGGCACCGTCACGCGCGAGGCTTCCTACATCCGCAACACGGCGATCGTGCGTACGATCCTACGCGACAGCATCGGCAATGCCGTGGCGATCACCGACTTCAATCCCCGCTTCAAGCGCTACGAGCGCGTCTTCAATCCGCCCCAGGTATTCCGCCGCATCGAGCCGGTTGCCGGCCTGCCGCGCATCAAGATCCGGGTGCGGCCGACCTTCAACTATGGCCAGCCCTTCAGCAACCGGGCGCTGGGATCCAACCACATCCGCTACTCCGGCGGCATCGATGCGATCCGCCTCACCACGGATGCCCCACTCTCCTACATTGCGCACGAAGCGCCGTTCGCGCTGGTCAAGCCGGTCAACCTGATCCTCGGACCCGACGAGTCGTTTGAGGCAGCAGTCGATACGACGGCGCAAGAGTTCCTGGAGCGCACCCGCCAGTATTGGCTCGACTGGGCGCGCTCACTGGCAATCCCGCTCGAGTACCAGGCGGATGTGATTCGTGCCGCCATCTCGCTCAAGCTGTGCAACTTCGAGGAGACCGGGGCGATCATAGCCGCGCACACCACCTCGATCCCCGAGGCGCCCGGCTCGCAACGCACCTGGGATTACCGCTACTGCTGGTTGCGCGATGCTTTCTTCGTGATCAAGGCGCTGAACCGGCTTGGCGCCACGCAGACCATGGAAGAGTACATCCACTACATCACCAATATCGCCGTCGATGCCGAGCTGCCGCTGCGGCCGGTCTACGGCATCGTCCCGGTAGACACGCTGGAGGAGCGCTTCGCCCCAGACCTTGCCGGCTTCCAGGGCATGGGGCCGGTGCGGATCGGCAATCAGGCGGCCGAGCAGATGCAGCACGATTCCTACGGTAGCGTGATCCTTGGCGCCTCGCAGATGTTCATCGACGAGCGCCTGCCGCGCATGGGCGACACGGAGCTGTTCCGGCGGCTGGAGCCGCTCGGCGCCCAGGCGCGCCGCTTCGCCTTCGAGCCGGATGCCGGGCCATGGGAATATCGCCAGCGCCAGCGTGTGCACACCCACTCCGCCACCATGTGCTGGGTGGCATGCGATCGGCTCGCCCGCATCGCCCAGCAGCTGGGACTCGCCGAGCGGGCCCTGCACTGGCGCCAGGTCGCTGACCACCTGCGTCAGCAGATTCTGACGCGGGCCTGGAACGACAGGCTCGGCGCATTCTCCGGCGCGCTCGATCACGATCATCTCGATTCTGCCGTGCTGCTGCTGCCTGAGCTCGGCCTCTTGCCGGCAAGTGACGAGCGCTTCGTGCAGACGTTCGACGTCGTCGGCCGGGAGCTGAAGCGCAACGGCTTCGTCATGCGCTACGTCGCCGAGGACGACTTCGGCCTGCCGGAGACGGCGTTCCTGGTCTGCCAGTTCTGGTACATCGACGCGCTGGCAGCACTCAAACGCAAGGACGAGGCGCGCGAGATGTTCACGGATCTCCTTGCGCGCCGCAACACCTTCGGTCTGCTCTCGGAGGACATTCACCCGATGAGCGGCGAGCTGTGGGGCAATCTGCCCCAGACCTACTCGATGGCCGGCATCGTCAACACCGCCCGTATCCTTTCGCGCAGCTGGCAGGACGCGTGGCTGCGGGAGTAGCCGGCGGCAGCAACCTGCAAGGAATAACAGCGCATACGGCAGGTGTGAGGCTATAATCAGCCGACGTTATGAATATTGGTTAACGCGAGAACCGATGGACTCGGGCCGTGCGCAGATTACGCGGAAAGAAGAGTCTGCAGGCGCTGTTTAGCCGCCGCAGGCTCGCCGTCGCTGATTGAGGCGCACGGCGCCCTCACCCCCTGCTCCTGCGGCGGAACCATGGCAAACGCGAGGCGTTGTACCTTTGGAAACCATAACCCAAACCATAAGCTGAGGAGGCCGACGTAGCTCAGAAGGCAAACGTAGCTTCGGTCCAGCGAAGCACATGCCAGCACACCGCGATCTGTCACCGTGTCAGATCTGTGCCGCCGCCCGATCGGCCTACGCAAGCATCAAGGCATTGAGCATGAGCCGCGTCATTCTTGTCTCCAATCGCGTGACGGACTTGCGCCGGGCCGCCCAGGCCGGCGGCGTCGCTGTGGCACTTGCCCACGTTATGCGCACCCGCCCCTCCCTGTGGTTCGGCTGGAGCGGCGAGGTGAAGCCGCCCAAGGAGGCCGCCCAGGCCACCCAGAGCGGACGCATCATCACGGTTCCCCTCTCGCCAACGGAGAACGAGCGCTATTACCTCGGCTACGCCAACTCCGTGCTGTGGCCGGTGTTTCACAATCGCCTCGATGTGGCCCAGTTCGAGGCCGGCTATTTCGACGAGTACATGGCGGTGAACCGCCGGCTGGCGGCGCTCTTGCAGCCCCATCTGCGCCCCGGCGATGTGATCTGGGTGCACGACTACCACATGATCCCGCTGGCGGTAGAGTTGCGCCGGCTCGGCGTTCTCAACCGCATCGGCTTCTACCTGCACATCCCCTTCCCGCCCTGGCAGACCTTCATCGCCATCCCCGAGCATGCCCAGCTCGCCCGCTGCCTCGCCGCCTACGATCTGGTCGGGTTGCAGACCAAGGCCGACGTTTCCAACCTGCTCGATTATCTCGTCAACGGCGTGTTCGGAAATGTGACGCCTGACGGCCGCGTCCGCCTGTTCGACCGATTACTGAGGATCGCCAGCTTCCCGATCGGCATCGACGTCTCCGACTTTGCCAAGGCCGCCCATAACGTTGCCCTTGTCCAGGGGCGCGGCATGAGCCGCATCGTCGGTGTGGACCGGCTCGACTACACCAAGGGCCTGCCGCAGAAATTCAAGGCGTTCGGCAAGTTCCTCGAAGCCTACCCGCAATACCAGCGCCAGGTGGTGCTGACCCAGATCGCGCCGCCGACGCGCGAGAACGTCGAGGCCTATGCTGATATTCGCCAGCAGCTGGAAAGTCTCGCGGGGTCCATCAATGGCCGCTTCGGCGAGATCGACTGGGTGCCGATCCACTACATCCACCGCGCCGCCCCGCGCCGGCGCCTCACCGCCATATACCGCTCCGCGCGGATTGCGCTGGTGACGCCGCTGCGCGACGGCATGAACCTCGTGGCCAAGGAGTATATTGCCGCGCAGGATGCCGAGAACCCCGGCGTGTTGATCCTGTCCCGCTTCGCCGGGGCCGCGGAGGAGCTGGAGAAGGCGCTGATCGTCAACCCCTACGACATCCACAACACCGCCGAGGCGATCCGCATCGCCATGGAGATGGGCCTGACCGAGCGGCGCGCGCGCCATCAGGCCATGATGGCTACAATCAAGCAGCATGACCTGGCAGCGTGGTGCGATGCCTTCCTGCGCGCCTTGGCGGGCGTTGGGGGAGACGACGATCCCACAACGTGGACGCAGCCGGAGTCCATCCGCCATGCTCTGGAAAGATTAAGCCAATCGGTGAAGAAAACCCCCGATCGCGGCCAGGAGGCGGCGCCGACAGCCACCTACCCGTGCTAGATGCGCGAGCGACGGACATGCGCCAGCCGGAGCTCCCCTCCCCACTTGCGGGGAGAGGGCCGAGGTGAGGGGCAGTTGCGGATTCCGACGTTGGAGATGTAACCCTGCCGCTCGCCTGCCCTCTCCCCGCGCTGACGGAGTCTGGGCGATGTTGGCTGCGCGGGGAGAGGGGGAGCGCGCAGAGAGGGAGAGTGCCATGAAGGCCCTGACGGTCGGCGGTGCCATGCTCGATACGATCGCCATCATCGCCGACGATCGCATCGAGCGCATGACCATGCTCAATGCTGACACCTCGTTCCTGTTGCTGGAGGAGGGACGGAAGACGGAGGCGGTCGAGATCTCCACGCATGTCGGCGGCGGTGCGGTCAACGCGGCAGCCGCCATGTCGCGCCTCGGCCTCGATGTCTCCACGCTCGTGAAGCTCGGCCGTGACCAGCGTGCGGAGACGATCCTGTCACACCTGATGCGCGAGGGCATCTCGACGCGCTGGGTGCT
>DASURA010000103.1:0-40766 GCA_036280295.1 Hyphomicrobiaceae bacterium | reverse complement strand
CTCGTTCTCGGCGAGCTTGTCGGAGGCGCCTTCCAGGACGATGCGGCCGGTCTCCAGCACGTACCCGTAGTGCGCGGTCTTGAGCGCCATGTTGGCGTTCTGCTCGACCAGCAGCATGGTGACGCCCTGCTCGGCATTGAGCCGGCGGATGATGGCGAAGATCTCCTTGGTGAGCAGCGGCGATAAGCCGAGCGACGGCTCGTCGAGCAACATGAGACGGGGCCGCGCCATCAGCCCTCGCCCGATCGCCAGCATCTGCTGCTGGCCGCCGGAGAGATAGCCGGCGGGCTGGCCGGCACGCTCGCGCAGGACCGGGAAATAGTTGTAGACCATCTCAATATCGCCGGCGATGCCGGCGCGGTCACCCCGCGCATAGGCGCCCATGCGGAGGTTGCCCTCGACCGTCATGAACGGGAAGATCTCGCGCCCCTCGGGCACGTGGGCGATGCCGGCCCGCGCCACCCAGTCCGGCTCGCGCCCGCGGATGGCCTTGCCGGCAAAGGCGACGCTGCCCTTCTGCGGCTCCATCGCCCCGCAGATGGATTTCAGCACCGTGGTCTTGCCGGCTCCGTTGGCGCCCAGAATGGAGACGATCTGCCCCTCGGGCACGTCGAAGCTGACGCCACGGATGGCGGCGATCGGCCCGTAGTAGGTCTCCAGGTTGCGGACGGATAGGAGGGAGGCGGTCATGGTACGGCCTCCGCCGGAACGTAGGGTGCGATAAGCGGAGCGCAGCGAAGCTGCGCGAGCGCATTGCACCGTTTCGCCCGCTGGAATGGCAACTCGGTGCAATGCGCTCGGCTTATGCCTCGCTTATTGCACCCTACGATCCTCCTCATCCCTCGCCCCCCAGGTATGCCTCCACCACCGCCGGGCTCGACTGCACCTCCGCCGGCGTGCCGAGGGCAAGCATGCGGCCGTTATTCAGGGCCAGCACACGATCCGACACGGCGGACACCAGCGACATGTCGTGCTCGATCATGATTACGGTGATGCCGAGGTCGTTCTTGATGTCGTCGATCCAGAACGCCACCTCCTCGGTCTCCTCTGTGTTGAGGCCGGAGGCGGGCTCGTCGAGCAGCAGGAGCTTCGGCTGGGCGCATAGGGCGCGTGCCAGCTCCACCACCTTGCGCACACCGTACGGCAGGCCGGAGATGCGGCTGTCGCGGTAGTTCGCAAGGTTCAGGAAGTCTATCACCTCCTCCACCGCCTCGCGGTGGGCGATCTCGGCGCGGCGTACGCCGGGGGTGAACAGGATCTCGGCAAGGATGTTTGGCCGGGCCCGGCAGTGGCGGCCGATCAGCAGGTTGTCGAGCACGGTGGCGTGCTCGAACAGCTCGATGTTCTGGAACGTGCGGGCGATACCGCGCCGGGCGATGGTGTGCGGGGCGACATTTGTGATGTCCTCGCCCTCGAAGATCAGCTGGCCGCCGGTGGGCTGATAGATGCGGCTGATCAGGTTGAAAATGGTGCTCTTGCCTGCGCCATTAGGTCCGACGATGGCGAAGATCTCGCTTTTCGCCACGCTAAAGCTGACATCGTCGACCGCCGTGATGCCGCCGAAGGAGATGGACAGATCGCGCGCCTCGATGAGCGCCGAGTCTGGCGCCGGCGCCTGTGGCTTGGTCGACGACATCCGCCCAGCCAGATCGGCCCCCGCAACGGTCATGACAGGCCCTCCGGTTGCCGCAAGCTGTGATCCCGGGGCTTGTCCCCGGGATCCAGCCGACTGCGGGCTCCAGAGGGCGGGGTGAGGTGGATCCCGGGCATAAAGCCCGGGATGACAACGGTTGGGCTCACCGCACGCGCTCCGTCTTGAGGTAGGCGCGCTGGCGCTTGAAGGTGGCGCGCCGATAGAGCGGGAAGATATCGAAGTAGGCCCTGATCTTGAGCCAGCGGCCGTAGAGGCCGAGCGGCTCGAACAGCACGATCAGCACCATCACCAGGCCGAACAGCCCCGGCTCCAGGCCGGGCGTACGGGCAATCGCCGCCGGCAGGTACTCGCGCAGGATGGCCAGCGCCTGGGGCAGTCCCCCAACGAAGATCGCCCCCAGGATGGCGCCATGGATTGAGCCGAGGCCGCCCACCACCACCATCAGCAGGAGCTGGATCGACAAGAGGAAGTTGAAGGCGTCTGGCGAGATGAAGCGCATGCGATGGGCGAGCAGCGCGCCGGCAAGCCCGGTGATGCCGGCGCTCAGCCCAAACACCGCCGTCTTGTAGCGGGTGAGGTTGACGCCCAGGCTCTGTGCCGACACCTCGGAATCGCGGATGGCGATGAGGGCGCGCCCGGTGGGGGATCGCATCAGGTTGACGGCGGCCAGCACCACCAGGGCCAGAACCGCAAGGCTGAGGCAATAGAGCTGCCATCCTTGGGTCAGCGGCACACCTAGGAGAACCGGCGGCGGCACCGGCATGCCCTGGAAGCCGCGCGTCACCGGCTCCCAGCGGATGATGATCTGCTCGACGATCTGCGAGAAGGCGAGGGTGGCAATGGCGAGATAGATGCCGGACATCCGGTTGGCGGGCACGGCGATAAGGATGCCGGCGAGTAGCGCCGCCAGCCCGGCAGCCGGGAAGGCAATGAGGAACGGTACGCCCGCCGTGATGAGAATGGTGTTCGTGTAGGCGCCGATCGCTATGAAGGCGCCATGGCCGAGGCTGACGAGCCCGGTATAGCCGATCAGCAGCATCAGACCGACGCCGGCGACTGCGAGGACGAACACCTGTGTCAGCTCGCCGATATAGAACGCCGGCAGCAGGAACGGCGCCGCCAGCACGGCCATGGCGAGCAGCCCGTACCAGAAGCGCTGACCGTTGTGCTGGATGAGGCGGATGTCGTCGAGGTAGGAGGTCTTGAACAGGATGCGCATGGCGACCGGCCTCAGACCTTCTTGCGCTGCAGGGTCGAGAACAGCCCGTGTGGCCGCAGCATCAGCATCACCAGCATGATGAGGTAGGCGACGATCTCCTTGGATCCGGGCGGCAGGTAGCGCGCGGCCAGCGTCTCCGACACGCCGATGATGAGGCCGCCAAGCACGGTGCCCATGAGGCTGCCGAAGCCGCCGATCACCGCCGCGGCAAACGCCTTGATGCCGTAGAAGCCGTTGGAAGGATCGACCAGCGAGATCGGCGCGAACAGCACGCCGGCGATGGTGGCGACGATGGCGGACAGCGCCCAGATCAGCGAGTTGATGTGCTTCACCGGCACGCCGACGTAGTAGGCTGCCAGCTGGTTCTGCGAGGCCGCCTGCATGGCATTGCCGAGCCGGGTGTAGTTGAAGAATAGGTACAGCAGCCCGGCCAGCGCCAGCGTGCCGAGGATGATGGAGAGGTGCTCCCACGCCAGGATCACGTCGCCCACCTCCGACATGCGGTTGGTGAAGGGCGTGTCGGGGAAATTGAGCGTCTCGTAGCCCCAGATGAAGCCGGCTGCGGCGCGCAGGATGAACCCTAGGCTGATGGTGAGGATCACCACCGCAAACTGCGGCTGGCCGATAATGCGCCGCAGCACCACGGCATCCAGCAGATAGCCAAACCCCGCCATGATAAGCGCGGCGGCGGCGAGCCCGGCCCAGTATCCCAATCCCCAGGTGCCGATGGTGGTGAAGGCGACGAACGTGCCCAGCATCATCAGGTCGCCCTGGGCGAAGTTCACCATCTCGGTGGCCTTGTAGATCAGCACAAAGCCAAGCGCGATCAGGCCGTACACGCAGCCCTGCGCCACGCCACCGACCAGCAGCTGGACCAGCTCCGACATGTTCCTCCCAAGGGCGCTGGTCATGACGGAGGCATGCCGGCGCACTCTTATTGTCAGGGCCGCTCATTAGCGTGGCGGCGCTCGCTCCAGTCATAAGACGTGCGCTGGCAGAACGCCAGCCGTCTCGCGGGGACCAGAGCGCCCCAGGGGGCGGCGAAGGCACCGCGAGGGCATTGGCCGCGACGCCAGGCCGGGCAAGAATGGCGGCAAGAAAATGTATCGAATTGTACGGAGGAGACGGCGATGCACCTCACCGCGGAGCACGAGAGCATTCGCAACAATGTCGGCCGCTTCATCGACGCCGAGATCAACTCGCATGTGGACGACTGGGAGCGGGACGGCATCTTCCCGGCACACGAGCTGTTCAAGAAGATGGGCGCCCAGGGCTACCTCGGCATCAACAAGCCGACCAAATACGGCGGCCTCGGCCTCGACTACTCCTACCAGCTCGCCTTCATCGAGAGCCTCGGCCACATCAGGTGCGGGGGCGTGCCGATGGCAATCGGCGTGCAGACCGACATGGCCACCCCCGCGCTCGCCCGCTTCGGCTCAGAGGACTTGTGCAGGGAGTTCCTGGCGCCTGCCATCGCCGGCGACGACGTGGCCTCGGTCGGCATCTCGGAGGTGGGCGCCGGCTCCGACGTGGCGGCGATCAGGACCGCCGCGCGCAAGGACGGCGCCGACTACATCATCAACGGCGGCAAAATGTGGATCACCAACGGCACACAGGCCGATTGGATCTGCCTTCTCGCCAACACTTCCGACGGCCCTGTGCACGCCAACAAGTCGCTGATCATGGTGCCAATGAAAACCAGAGGCGTGACGGTGGCCCGCAAGCTCGACAAGCTCGGTATGCGGTCCTCCGACACGGCGCAGATCTTGTTCGAGGACGTGCGTGTGCCGCAGCGCAACCGGATCGGCGAGGAAGGCAGGGGCTTCACCTACCAGATGCTGCAGTTCCAGGAGGAGCGGCTGTGGTCGGCGGCGGCGAGCCTCAAGCCCATGGAGCGCATGATCGACGAGGCCATTGCCTATACGCGCGAGCGCCGCGCCTTCGGCCGCTCCCTGCTCGACAACCAGGTGGTCCACTTCCGCCTCGCCGAGCTTGCCACCGAGGTGGAGGCGCTGCGTGCGCTCACCTACCGCGCCGCGGACCTGATGCTGCGGGGGGAGGACGTAACCATGCTGGCCTCCATGGCCAAGCTGAAATCCGGCCGCCTGCTGCGGGAGATCGCCGACAGCTGCCTGCAGTACTACGGCGGCATGGGCTACATGAGCGAGACCCCAATCAGCCGCGACTACCGCGACGCCCGCCTATGGTCGATCGGGGCCGGCGCCGACGAGATCATGCTCTCCATCATCGCCAAGCGCATGGGGATGCTGCCGGGACGTCGTTGATCCCCCTCTCCCCGCAGTCGGGGAGAGGGGGATCTCAGCGTTGCGCGAAAATCACGTCTCCAACGCTCCCGTCCTTGCCCTCGCGCCGGCTTCTGCAACGGCGGGCGGCAAGGCTGTAGAAAGGTATCAGCCGGAAATAACCAGCAAGGCTAACCGACGCGTAACGCGGCCTTCGCATTGTCGGCCCGCCTGGAGAGAAGACTGCCAGACAGAGGGTGCCAATGAGCATCACCATCGCATTCGGGCGCTGGGGCCTGCCCTATCTCGTCAGTGTCGGCCGCTGGGAATGGGCCTGCTACCGCGAGGCCGATTATACTCCGCACGCCCGCCGGCGCTGGGGCATCGAGCGCAATCCCGGCAGCGACAAGCAGCTGAGTGAGTTGATCCTCCACTGCGGGCGCGTTTCGCACTGCTTCACCCGCTGGCCCCGCCGGCAGCCGCTGCCGCCTATGTAGGTTGGGTTTACGCGCGCTCACCGCTGGCAGACGACGTTTCGGATGTTTCCGCGCGTAACCCAACTACGCCTGCGACTGCTATCTCCGAGCCGCTCGGCGATGGCCACGTCCAGCAGGCGCCGGATGACGGGCGCAGGCCCAACGCGGCCCTCCCATGCCAGCCGAGGGCTGCGCTTGGCCGGAACCTCATAGTGCCCGATGTCGATCGATGACGCTTGTTGCCGGGAGGAGGCCGAGGGCCGGAGCGTGTAGTGGGGCACACGCCTCGTCGGCGGCTACCGCTCCGCACGGCGACCCATGGCCCCGTCGCAGTTGCGTCAGCGCTTCGTCTGACCCAATCCACGATTTCGCCAGCGCAACGCTGGTGCGGTCGAGAGGACTCGAACCTCCACGCCTTTTGGGCGCTACCACCTCAAGGTAGTGCGTCTACCAATTCCGCCACGACCGCATCTGGGTGCGCTCTGTAGCAAACCAGCGCGGGGTAAACAAGCGCCACCGCGAGGCCAATGACGCCCGATGGGTCGCACCTGGTGCGACCCGCCCTGGCCAAAGGTCGATCGAGTCGCCATCTTGCAGACCATGGCACATCCCGACCGATCGACAGGCGAGCTTTCACCGCGGCACACGCTCGCCCTGCCACCCATCGCGTGGACGGTATCGCGCGCCCCCATCCCCTACGAGAACGCCTGTGCCGTCATGGCCGAGCGCGTGGCCGGCATCGCCGCCGGCACGGCGCCGGAGCTGGTGTGGCTTCTGGAGCATCCCCCGCTCTACACCGCCGGCACCAGTGCCAAGCCGGAGGACCTGATCGCGCCGACGCGGCTCCCGGTCTACCGCACCGGCCGCGGCGGACAGTACACCTACCATGGGCCGGGCCAGCGGGTTGCCTATGTGATGGTGGACGTGAAGCGTCGCTTCGGCGATGTCCGCGCCTATGTCGCGAGCCTGGAGGACTGGGTGATCGACACGCTGGCCGCGCTCGATGTCGCGGGCGAGCGCTGGCCCGGTCGCGTCGGCGTGTGGGTGCGCCGCGGCACGGAAGCCGGCGGCGAGACTCGGGAGAAGATCGCCGCCATCGGCGTCAGGCTGTCGCGCTGGGTCAGCTCGCACGGCATCGCCCTCAATGTCGCGCCCAACCTCGCCGATTTCTCCGGCATCGTGCCGTGCGGCATCAGCGACGCCGGGGTGACCAGCCTTGCCGCCCTGGGACGGACTGCAAGCCTCGACGCGGCAGATCGCGCCCTGCGCGCCGCCTTCGAGCGCCGCTTCGGCGCGACCGTGGATGCCGGCTGAACAGCCGCAGCGGCGCCATCCCCGGCATTCATCGCCGGCATCCATCCATCCGCGCAGGCCTCGCGCCGGTGCCTACCGGGCGATCCTCAAGGTAGAGCCTGACCGCGCCTTCGCCCTGGATGCTCAGGGATCGACCTGGATCAATCTCGGCAAGACAGGGCTTCGGCGCCCGCGCGCAGGCAACACGCGAGCCATAAGCTCGCTCCGTCCTCAGGCTGGCCATATGGTAAAAAAAAACCAAGCCTGCTTGCGCAAGGCTTATGCCTGCGAGCTCAGGTAGGCTGCCTTGGTGTGCCTCAGCCTTTACGGCTCGGCCGCTTGCCTGGAGCGGGGGAGGCAGCGTTTGCCGGAGACGGCTCGGCCCGATCATAGAAGACGGTTCCGTCCTCGATCGAAACCGTGTCGCCGCCGGCCAGGATGTAATCGCTATCCTGGCTGCCGTTCACACGCATTGTGCATCCTTTGAGGCAGACATCCGACAGGGTCTGCGCAGGCTTCAGCGCGTGATCCGCCTTGGCCCCACCCTCGATGATCGTCACCGTGTAGTCACGCTCGTCGCGATTGCTGATCGACGCGCCGAGTGCCACGGAGACGTGCGCAACGGAGGCGCTCACCAGGAGCCCGATCACTGCCACCGCATGCGTGCCACGCACTTTCGTCGCCGTACCCAAAGGATGCACACCTCTTCACTTCTTCGCCTTCTTTTTGGCGGCCGGCTTCTTCGCGGCGGCAGCTTTCTTGGCGGGGGCAGCGGCCTTCTTCTTCGCTTTCATTGTGTCGATCCTTATCCTAGCCTGATCCTAGCTTATGTTTCCGGTTGCTTCCGGCGTGGTCGCCCGAATCTGAGACCGGGCACTGTTCAATGTGAAAATTTTTTGGCGAGTGCACAAACGGATTTTTCCGCTGACGGCTATCGAAATTTTCGATAGATGCGTTTTCGGCTTTGGCAACGCATAAAGACCGCGATGGACATCACTCTCGCTCGTACCTTCCTGATGGTCGCCGAGACCGGCAGCTTCATTGATGCCGCGCGCAAGATGAATGTCACGCAATCGACCGTCAGCGCGCGCATCAAGGGGCTGGAGGATCTGTTCGGACGCACCTTGTTCGACCGCTCAAAGAACGGCGCGGCGCTGACGGGAGCGGGCGAGCAGTTCCAGAAGCACGCGCTGGCCCTGGTGCGGCTGTGGCAGCATGCCCAGCGCGAGGTCGGCCTTGCTGGCCAGCACCGCGACCATCTTGCGGTCGGCGCCACTGCCGCGCTGTGGGACGGCTTTCTGCTCAAGTGGATCTCCTGGCTGCGCGGCAACGTCCCCGATATCGCCATTTCGGCCAGCGCCAGCCTACCCCCCGTCATGGTGCAGCGCCTGCTGGAAGGCACGCTCGACCTTGCAGTGATGTACCAGCCCGGGCAGCCGCCCGGCTTCACCACCGAGCACCTGTTCGATGAGGAGTTCGTGCTGGTCGCCAGCACGTCGCCACGCCGGCGCGGCCAGGGCGACTACGTGTTCGTGGACTGGGGGCCGGACTTCCAGGCCGACCATGCCGCAGCCTATCCCGAACTCGCCAACGCCGGCGTGGCGCTCGATCTGGGTTCCATGGGCATCGACTATGTGCTCGCCAACCAGGCCTCGGGCTATTTCCCCAGGCGGCTGGTCCAGCACCACATTGCCCGTAAGCGCCTGCGCATCCCGGCCCGCTCGCGCTCATTCACCTCGCCGGTCTACATGGTCTATCCGGAGAGCCGCGACGAGGAGGCGTTCGAGCCTATCCTGCAGGGCCTCCGCCGGGCGGCGCGGCGGCTCAGTTGAGCGGCAGGCATTTCCTCCGGCATCGACATCCCAGAGCAGCGCAGCCCGGCAACCTTCAACGTTGCTTGATTCCCGTTCCGGACCGGAGCATGTACCTTGGAGCGACCCACGCTGGCCATGCTCAAAGGGACTTGGTGCCCGCCGCGCTCCCCCTACTCCGTCGGCAAGATCGCGAAGCCTGACGGCGCATCGCCGCCCTCCTCCTGCACTTCGACTGAAGATACCCGGGCCGCCTCCGGGCCGATAACGCAAAGCCGCAGCATCGCGGCGACACTTCGTGCCGGGCCCGAGAACAGGGCCTCGACGGAGCCGTCACTCCGGTTGCGCACCCAGCCGGCGAGGCCCAGGTCGCTCGCATCGTCTTGGACCCAATACCGATAGCCGACGCCCTGCACGTGGCCGGTGATGCGGATGCGCACGGTGCGAATGTCCGTCATTGACCCTCCAGGTCGGGGGCCAGCCCTCGCCAGCACAGGCGCGAGAGGCTGCCTCCGTCAAAATATCCTCAATACCCGAGCGCCATACCGTCCTTGCGCGGGTCGGAGGCGCCGATCAGGACGCCGTTGTCGATCACCACCGCCTGGGCGCCACCCCAGGGCATGCCGCGAGGAGCCACCGGATGGCCGAGCTCCTTGAGCCCCACCACCACCGCCTCCGGCAATGAGGCCTCGACCTCGACCAGATCGCCTTCGAAGAACGCGCGCGGAGCGTCAATCGCCGCTTGCGGGTCCATGCCATAATGGAAGCGGTTGGTCATGATGTAGACGTGGCCCATCGGCTGGAAGTGCGCGCCCATGACGCCAAACGCCATGTGCGGCTCGCCGTTCCGCAGCACCATCGCCGGCACCAGCGTGTGCATCGGCCGCTTGCGCGGGGCGATGCAGTTGCGGTGGCCGGGCTCGCAGAAAAAGGCTCTGCCGCGGTTGTGCAGGAGAATGCCGGTCTTCTCGGTGACGATGCCGGAGCCGAACTGGTCATAGAGCGAGTTGATGAACGAGACCGCCATGCCCTGGGCATCGACGACGGCCAAATAGACGGTATCCGAGCCCGCCGGCTGCGGCAGCGGACCCAGATCCTCGCACCGGCGCCTCGGATCCACGCGGGCCGCAAGGCTATCGATCACCGCGTCGGATAGCAGGTGCTCGACCGGCACATCAGCCATATCCGGATCAGCCACGAACTCGTCGCGCATGGCGAAGGCGAGCCGCGCCGCCTCCAGCTGCACATGGTAGCGCTCCACCGAGACCGGATCGGCCGGCAGGCCGATGCGCTCCAGCATCTTCAGCACCATCAGCGCGATAATGCCCTGGTTGCTCGGCGGCAGCTCCCACAGATCCACACCGCGGTAGGCGACCGAGATCGGCGTCACGTAGTTGCTGCGCTGGGCCGCGAGATCATCCAGCGTGTGCAGACCGCCGAGCGCGTTGAGCGTGGCGACGATGTCCTCGCCCACCTCACCGGCGTAGAAGCCGTCGCGACCCTCCTTGGCAATGATGCCGAGCGTGTGGGCCAGCGCCGGGAAGCGCATGATCTCGCCCTCGCGGGGCACGCGGCCATCCTTGAAGAGGTGCGGCCGGGCGCCGGCGTGGTGCGAGATGCGCGCTTCGCCATCCGCCCAGTCGGCGGCCACGCGAGGCGCCACCACGAAGCCCTCCTCCGCCAGCTCGATGGCCGGCGCCAGCAGCCGCGACAGCGGCAGACTGCCGTAATCTGCGTTGAGCCGTGTCCAGCCGTCGATGGCGCCTGGTACCGTCACGGCGTGCGGGATGGTTGGACCGATGCTGGTGAGACCCGACCTGGCGAGCCACTCCGCCGTGGCACCGGCGGGCGCGCGGCCGGCGGCGCTGAGCGCGATCGGCTTGTCGAGGCCCGGCTTGGCGATCAGCGCGAAACAGTCGCCGCCGATGCCGGTCATGTGCGGCTCCACCACCGCCAGCACGGCGGCCGCGGCGATCGCCGCATCCACCGCATTGCCGCCCGCCTTCAGCACCTCGATGGCAGCCAGGCTGGAGGAGGGGTGCGACGTGGCACACATGGCCCGGCGCCCATAGACAAGCGAGCGACCAGGGAAGTGGAAGTTGCGCATGGAGTCTCCGAGATCGTGCGAGGCTGGCCGCTCATCAGGCAGGCAAGCCTTCGAAGGGCTTCGACTGCACCGTTCTTCTATGGTGACCGATAGCTTTGCCAAGCGGCTATTTGGCACGGCCGGTCCGCGTTGAGTCTTTGCTGACGCTCGGCACACCTACGCAGCCACGGATCTTGCATCCGCCAGATCCACGACAAGCTGGACGTTCGAAATTAGTACAGTCGGCGCTTTCCGCCCGTCCGGCTTGCCTGCAAACGGACGATTCCAGCCGCTCCAGCGTATGAAGCGTGCGCGAGAGGTTCGGGACGCTACGGCCCGATTGCCCGCGCAGCTCGCGCAGCGACTGCGGTTGCTGAACACACTGATGAGATCGAGCAGGCGCAGATTGCTCTCTCAGGCAAACTCCATGATCACGGCATCCACGGCCAGGCTGTCACCGGGCTTGGCCTTGATGGCGTTGACGACGCCGTCGCGCTCGGCGCGCAGGATGTTCTCCATCTTCATGGCCTCTACCACGCACAGGGCATCGCCGGCCTTGACCTCCTGTCCTTCCCGGACGTGCACCGTTTTCAGCAGGCCTGGCATGGGGCAGAGCAGCAGCTTGGATGTGTCGGGCGGCGCCTTCTCGGGCATCAGGGCGGCGAGCTGCGCCTCACGCTCGGTGTAGACGCGCGTCTTGGCACGGGTGCCGCGATACGCGAGGTCGTAGCCGTTGAGGATGGGGCGCACCTGCACCGCCACGGTGCGGCCACCCACCTTGCCGCGCCATACCGGCTGGCCCGGCCACCAGTCGGCATCGACCTCCAGGGTGGTGCGGCGGATGCCCGTTGCGTCCACCAGCGTCACCTTGGTTGGGTAGCCAAGCGTACCCTCCACGCGCGCGGCGACCAGCGTGCCGCCGACATCGGCGATTCGGCGCTCGGAGAAGTGCACCGGCCGTCCCGCCATCTGGTGCGTGATCTGACGCCGGCGTGTGTTGCTCAAGTGGTCGATCGCCACCGCCACCGCTGTCAGCACGTCGAGATCCTCGCCCGCGGGCGCGTGGGGCATGAAGCCGTCCTTGTACTCCTCGGCAATGAAGCCGGTGGAGAGCTGGCCTTCGCGCCAGCGCGGGTGCTGCATGAGGGCGGCGAGGAACGGGATGTTGTGCTCGACGCCATCGATGACGAAGGCGTCGAGCGCCTCCGCCTGCAGGTCGATCGCCTCGGCGCGGGTCGGCGCATGCGTCACCAGCTTGGCGATCATCGGATCGTAGAACATGGAAATATCGGCGCCCTCGAACACGCCGGTGTCGTTGCGCACCGTGCCGCCGTTCTCCACGCCCTCTGCCGGCGGGCGATAGCGCGTCAGGCGTCCGATCGACGGCAGGAAGTTGCGGAACGGGTCCTCCGCATAGATGCGCGTCTCCACCGCCCAGCCGTCGAGCCGCACGTCCTCCTGCCAGATCGCCAGCTTCTCGCCCGCCGCTACCCGGATCATCTGCTCGACCAGGTCGATGCCGGTGACGAGCTCGGTGACGGGGTGCTCCACCTGCAGGCGGGTATTCATCTCCAGGAAGTAGAAGCTCCTGTCCTGGCCGGCAACGAACTCGACGGTGCCGGCCGAGTCGTAGCCAACGGCTTTGGCCAGCGCCACCGCCTGCTCGCCCATCGCCTGGCGCGTCCTGGCGTCGAGCAGTGGCGACGGCGCCTCCTCCACGACCTTCTGGTTACGGCGCTGGATGGAGCATTCGCGCTCGCCCAGGTAGATGACGTGCCCATGCTTGTCGCCCAGGACCTGGATCTCGATGTGGCGCGGGTTCTCGATGAACTTCTCGATGAACACGCGATCATCGCCGAAGCTCGACTTGGCCTCGGAGCGGGCGAGAGTGAAGCCTTCCTCGGTCTCCTGCGGGCTGCGGGCGACACGCATGCCCTTGCCGCCGCCGCCTGCCGATGCCTTGATCATCACGGGATATCCGATCTCGGCGGCGATCCGCACGGCGTGCCCGGCGTCGGCGATCTCGCCGAGGTAGCCTGGCACGGTGGAGACGCGGGCCTTGGCGGCCGCCTTCTTGCTCTCGATCTTGTCGCCCATGGCGGCGATCGCACGCGGGTTGGGGCCGATGAAGACGATGCCGGCCTCGGCAAGCGCGATCGGGAACGCCTCGCGCTCGGACAGGAAACCGTAGCCCGGATGCACCGCCTCGGCGCCGGTCTGGCGGCAGGCATCGATGATCTTTTCGATGCGGAGGTAGGACTGCGCCACCGGTGCCGGCCCGATGGCAATCGCCTCGTCAGCCATCTCCACGTGCAGCGCGTCGCGGTCGGCGTCCGAGTAGACCCCGACCGTGCGGATGCCAAGCCTGCGTGCGGTCTTGATGATCCGGCAGGCGATCTCGCCACGGTTGGCGATCAGGATTTTCTTGAACATGCGGGCGAGAGGCCTTGACCCCTGACATCGACGTTGAAGAGACCGCCAACCCAGGCGCAGAGACGAGACCTTGTCGGCGAGCAACTGTAGCCGGAGGCCGGGTGTGCGCGCCACCACAAGGAGAGTGTATGGACAGCGAGCCGCGGAACGGCACTCCGTTGCGCTCGTCTCTCCAGTATCTTGCGAATGGGTTGACGCTTGGTGCGAGAGTTGTGCCCTACCGGCCGTCACAGGTACAAGCCCCATGTCCCGCCTCCACGCCGACTTCGCCCTGTTGCTCGCCGCTGTGGTGTGGGGGGTTGCCTTCCTGTTCCAGAAGTCGGCGATGGAGCACGTGGGGCCGCTCACGTTCATTGCCGCGCGCGGGTGGCTGGCGGCAGTTGCATTGGCCCCGCTGGCCTGGCGCGAGCATCGCCGCGTCCCGAACCAGGCAGGCCATGCGCCAGGCTGGGGACTGTGGGTAATCGCACTGTGGGGTGGGGTGGCGTTTTTCGTCGCAGCCTGGCTGCAGCAGGAGGGCATCAAGACGGCCACCGTCACCAATACCGGCTTCCTCACTGCCCTCTACGTCGTGCTGACCCCGTTCGTCGCCTGGGCCTGGAGCGGCAAGGTGCCGAGCCCGGCCGTCTGGCCGGCGGTCGCGCTGTCGGCGCTCGGCACCTGGCTGCTCGGCGGCGGAACGCTGAGCGCGCTTTCTACCGGCGACCGGCTGGTGGCCGCATCAGCCCTGTTCTGGGCGATTCACGTGGTGATCACCGGGCGTGCTGCGCCGTTCCGCCGCCCGATGGCCTTTACCGCCGCCCAGTTCGCCGTCGTCGGCGTTGTGAGCGCCGTGGGCAGCGCGCTCATCGAGACCACCACCCTGCCGGGCCTGGCAGGCGCGGCGCTCGATATCCTCTACGTCGGGCTGCTCTCGAGCGCCCTCACTTTCACGATCCTGACCGTGGCGCTGCAATACACCCCGCCATCCGAGGCGGCGGTCATCGTTAGTATGGAGACCTTGTTCGCTGCGCTCGCGGCCTACCTGATGCTGGGCGAGCGCCTGACAGCCATCGGCTGGCTCGGTTCGATGCTCATCCTGTCGGCGACCCTGCTGCTGCAGGTAGGCGCAGCGATCGGCATGCAGCTCGGCCGGGCGCGTGCAAAAGCGCGGCCCGACCGGTAAGGCGGAGTGTGGCTCGCGCCGCCTATTCCTGACCGGACCGATCCGCGACGCTCGATTGATCGGGCGGCACCTTCAACTCATGGTCATTTGGCGCATGGTTCAGCGTTGTACCGGGGGCGAGCACTGCTCGAAAGCTACCGGCCTCAGGTCTCGCTAACCATGCGTTTCAGGTCTCATGCCGACTGCGCATTGAAGGGGGGGCTGCTAGCCATCATCGCTTCCAAGGAGCGAGGCTCCATTTGGCCTCCTTCGAGATGGAGGAACCTTGTCATTTCGGGGTTCCACCGAGTGTCAAGCTAACGGATAGCCGGCACTCCTCAGAGCCGGGACTATCGGATAGGAGTGATCAGATGCGCATACGGGCACTTGTCGTCGCCTTGGCGGTCGCAGCACCTCTCCTTGTTATCGAAAGCAAGCCGGCTGCGGCATTCGGTTGGTGCGGTTGGGGGTGGGGAGGCCGCAGCTACGGTTACGTGGCACCTCGTAGCTACGTGGCACCTCGTAGATACTACGGCTACGCACCCCGTCGCGTTTACGGCTATGCACCGCGTCGGTTCTACGGTTACTACGCACCGCGTCGCTTCTACGGCTACGCACCGCGTCGCTTCTACGGCGCCTTCTACGGTCGGCCTTTGGGGTGGCGTGGCTACGGCTACCGCGGTTGGCGCGGCTACGGCTACCGGGGATGGCGTGGCTACGGCTACCGAGGGTGGCGCGGGGCTCGCGTCGCCGGCTTCCGGCCGGCGTTCCGCGGGGCTCGCTTCGGCTACCGCCCTGCGTTCCGTGGAGCGCGCGTTTCCGGCTTCCGCCCGGCGGCGTTCCGTGGGGCACGTGTTGGCGGCTTTCGTGGTGGGCTGCGCGGGCGACGCTAGAGTTTCGACCTAACGCAATGCGGGAGGCGCGCCGGATGATTTACCGTGCCGCCTCCCGCGCGGCGCACGGCCTGCAGAGTCAAAGCAATTTCCCTCCGCCAGGTGCTGCAGGTCCGCCTGTCTCAAATGATTGCCCAGGCCGATTCTGGTTCAAGTTGCGCCGTATGAGGAATGGCCATGCGGCATGGCTACCGCGTGGCGAGATCTCGCGTATCAGGGCTGCTCCTTGGTGGGGACACGCCGGGCGGGCGCAGAAATGCCGCCGCCCGACCAATAGGCGCCAGCGCGGCGCCGTGCTGCATCAGACTCTCAACGCCGCCAGCCGCCGCGGCGATGTCCCCACGCCCGGTACCCACGATGATAGCCGCCGCCGCGCCAACCCCGGTAGCCATAGCCACGCCATCCCCGGTAGCCATAGCCGCGCCAACCGCGGTAGCCGTAGCCACGCCAGCCCCATGACCGATAGGGGCGCGCCCAGCCCACGCGGCGGTAGCCGCGCCAGCCCCATGCACGGTAGGGGCGGTAGCCGTAGAAGCCCCGCGGGCGATACGGACGATAGAAGTAGCCGCTCGAATAGAAGCGCGGCCGCCAATAGGCCCCGTAGTAGGGCGCGTAGCCGTAGACGGGCCGATAGGTGTAGTAGCTGGGACGACAGAATGGGTTATAGCCGTAACTGCTGTAGCCGTAGTAGCCATAACCCCTGCCCCAACCCCAAGCCTCTGCCGGAGCACTGCTCATAGCGAACAGAGGCATGACGGTCGCGAGCGCGAGAAGCAATCTGCGCATTCGGAGCCTCCTTCCAGGCTGTTGCCATCCTGTTTCCAGGGGCTGACAGCAATGCCAGCTGGGCAAAGCGTGGACACTCAGGGTGACTCCTGAGAACGCAAAACAAATGGCCTATTTGCGCGTCAAGGTTTTGCATGGCATCGGCGTAAGGGCGCGGAGTGCCGGAGGGGAGACTGCGCGCGCCTCATGTCCTGATCGCGAAATTCGTCACAGCGTGCCGCAAGATTGGCCAAGGCTGGCCAAGGCTGGAACGAACGTCGCGATCTGAAGGACACAAGCCAACTTTATGACGGCGAGTGCGATTCAGATCGAGAAGTCCGCTTTACGACCCAGCCGCGCGCGATGTAGTGGACTTCTCGATCATCGCCTACCGCGGCGCGTAGCGCTTGAAGAGAGCGACGAGGATGCCGATCGCAAGCCCTCCGCCGGCACCACCGACAACACCCCACAACAGCGCCCGCCCCACTGCCTCGCCGCCATAAGCCAACGCCGTGACGGTGTCGCCGTCCGCGTCGAGCAGACGGGTGACCAGCACCACCACGAACACCAGCAGCGGTGCGCTGAGAACGCCGGAGCCGGCCCCGCAATAGGCTGCTGCCAGGATTGACGTGCGCCGATCCTCGCCTTCCACGGCGAAGGCTCGGCCGGTCGCCGCCCCGCAGATAGCGCCCATGCCAAGCGCCAGAATGAAGGTCAGATCATCAATCGTTCCCATGTGTGTTTCCGTAGTCGGCGGCGCAGGGCGGATCGGCGGAGCGTAATCCCCCACTCTCAGTGCGGGCAATGGCGGATTTGCGGCTTCACCCTGAGCCGCCCGCCTGTCACGTGACCGGCACACGACGGGCGGGGGAGGTACCTACTTGGTCAGTATGAGCTTGCCGCTGGCGGTGATGCGCAGGCGATACTCCTGGTCACGGTGCTCCAGAATGATCTCGCGCTCGCCACCCATAAGCTCGCTCACCTTGAGCCGGCATGGCCTGTCGCCGGGCTCGCACCGCTGCGGCCCAGCCTCGCCCTTCTCGTCCCGTCCGCTCGCCAAGGCTCCAAAATCTTTCGCGCAAGTCCGCCCGCTACACCGATCGTCGGCGCCGAATGTTTACCAAATAAGTCAACAATTATGAATTTGGCAAGCCTGATGCGGCCGACACTGGGCCTCGATGCTGAAAATTCGCTGACGGCACCTCGGACCGCGCCATTCGGCGGCCAAACGGTATAGATTGCCGCCCATGTGATGCCGCGACTGCGTGCGCGTCCGCCCTGCGCAACTTTCAAGCAGCTGCCCCTCCGAAGGAGCGACAACATGTACATCGCCATGAACCGGTTCAAGGTCATGAAGGATCGCACCGTCGATTTCGAGACGGTCTGGATGAGTCGGCAGAGCTACCTGCACGAGGTGCCGGGCTTCCAGGGATTTCACCTGCTCAAGGGTCCCGAGCACGATGACCACGTGCTCTACGCCTCCCACTCGGTGTGGGAGTCCTATGCTGCCTTTGAGAATTGGACTAAGTCCGAGGCGTTCCGCAAGGCACATGCCCGCGCCGGCGACAACAAACCCACCACGATCGGTCCGCCGCAGTTCGAGGGCTTCCAGGCGATCCAGGAGGTCACAGCCGACGGCACGGCGCGGCGGGTGGCATAGAGGGGGCGGGCAGACCCCTTGCGAGAGTGTCAGCCTGCTTGTCTCAACGGTGGTGGCAAGGGGGCCGCCCCTCGCCCCCAAGGGGTCCGACCCCGCCTGCCGCTACGTCGGATCGGGTGACAGGCGCACCTGCAGCTTGCCGAAGTTGGCACCGTTGAGGAGGCCGATGAAGGCTGCGGGCACACGCTCTATGCCGCCGTCGAGGATATCCTCCTTGTACTTGATGCGGCCGGTACGCAGCCATTCGCCCATCTGTGCCAACGCCGGGCCGTAATGCTGGTTGAAGTCCCAGACGATGAAGCCGCGGGCGGTAACGCGCTTGCCGACAAAGCTGTAGAGCCAGCGCGGGCCGAGGTCGGTGGTGTTGTATTGCGAAATGCCGCCGCATAGGCTGACGCGGGCGAAGAAGTTGAGATTGGCGAGCACGGCGTCGCTCACCGGTCCGCCGACGTTGTCGAAGTAGACATCGACGCCGTCGGGGCACGCGGCCTTGACGGCAGCCGTCAGATCACCCCCGGCCTTGTAGTCGACGCAGGCATCGAGCCCCAGCTCGTCCTTGACGTAGGCGCACTTCCTGGGGCCGCCGGCGATGCCGACGGCGCGGCAGCCGGCGATCTTGGCGATCTGGCCGACCAGCTGGCCAACTGCGCCCGAGGCCGCCGACACCACCACCGTCTCACCGGGCTTCGGCCGGCCAACCTCGAGCAGCCCGAAGTAGGCGGTCATGCCGGGCATGCCGAGCACGCTGTTGGCATAGGAGATCGGCCCGTGCGCCGGATCGATCTTGCGCGCGGCGCGGCCGGGGCCGGGGCCGACGAAATACTCCTGCCAGCCCATGGTGTCCTCGACAATGTCGCCGACCTGGAACTGCGGGTTGTTGGATTTCACCACCTGGCCGACCGCGCCGCCGGTCATCACCTCACCCAGTGCCACCGGCTGGGCGTAGGACTTGGCGTCGCGCATGCGCCCGCGCATGTAGGGATCAAGCGAGAGATAGATGACGCGGACGAGGAACTGCCCCGGCCCCGGCTCGGGCACCGCCACCTCCTCAATGCGAAAGTCGGTCTCTGCGGGCTCGGCCGGCGGCCGGTTGGCGAGGACGATGCGGCGGTAGGTGGCGGGGATTACTGGGGCAGTCATGCTGGCGTGCCTCTCCCTGTGCGGGGACTCGATATTGGAGCGTTGGTGGGAACGTAGTCCCGATTGCGCCCGGATTGGAAGTGGCAGCGCGTCGGCGCGTTTGCTCGTCGACGAGCGGCCACCGCCGTCAGCTGCGCTTCTACAGAGGCAGGTGGACGGCGAAGGCCTTGCGCGCCCGGCGCGATGCCGTCCGCAGCTTGATGATTGCGGCTTCCGCGCGCGTGGCCCACTCCAACGCCTCGCAAGAAACTCGCGGTCATATTCCTATTGCTTCGCCTGCTAAGCCCTCACCCCTTCTCACGCATCAGCCGCGCCTTCTGCCGCTCCCAGTCGCGCTTGGCGGAAGTCTCGCGCTTGTCGTGGAGCTTCTTGCCCTGGGCCAAGGCCAGCCGCAGCTTCGCCCGGCCGCGCTTGTTGAAATAGAGTTCCAGAGGAACCAAGGTCATGCCCTGGCGGTCGATGGCGATCGAGAGCTTGTGGATCTCCTTCTTGTGCAGCAGCAGGCGGCGCGGGCGGCGTGGCTCATGCTGGAAGAAGGCGCCGGCTTGGGTGTACTCGGGAATATAGGCGTTGATCAGAAACAGGCCGTCGTCCTCGGTGGAGGCGTAGCTCTCGGCGATGTTGGCATGACCGGCGCGCAGCGATTTCACCTCGGTGCCGGTGAGCTGGATGCCGGCCTCGACGGTGTCCTCGATATGATAGTCGAAGCGCGCGCGCCGGTTCTCGGCGATGCGCTTGTGGCCGTCTTCGTCCTTGCTGGCCATGGCTCCGGCGTCGGTTTGTGAATGGCGAATGGCGAATGGCGAATGGCAGGACCATTCGCCATTGGCCGGATCGCCGGATCAAAGTGAACGGGGCAAATAACCGAACAACGAATGGTTGTCGATTCGCGAGTGGCCATTCGCCTTACGCCCGAACGGGCGTTACTCCGCCGCCTTTGCCTGCAGCAGGCCCACCTGGGCCAGCGCCGCGTCGACCGTCTTCATAGTCGCCTCGGAGCAGGGCGCAAGCGGCAGCCGCGCCTCGGCCGAGCCGATCACCCCAAGACGGCAGACGGCATACTTCACCGGCCCCGGGTTGGTCTCCACGAACAGGGCATCGTGCAGCGGCATCAGCCGGTCATGCAGCGCCAGCGCGGTGCTCCAGTCGCCCTTCAGGCAGGCGTTCTGGAAGTCGGCGCACAGACGCGGCGCGACGTTGGAGGTGACGGAGATGCACCCCGTCCCACCGTGCGCCATGAAGCCCAGCACCGTGGCATCCTCACCCGAGAGCTGGATGAACTCCGACCCGCACTGCAGACGCTGCTGCGTCACGCGTGCGACATTGGCGGTGGCGTCCTTGATGCCGATCACGTTCTTCAGCTCGCGGCGGCAGCGGGCCAGCGTCGGCACCTGGATGTCGACGATCGTCCGCGGCGGCACATTGTAGATGATGATCGGGATGTCGACGGCGTCGTTGATGGCCTTGAAGTGGCGGAACAGGCCTTCCTGCGTCGGCTTGTTGTAGTAGCCGGTAGAGTGCAGGACCGCATCGGCACCGACAGACTTGGCGTGGCGCGTGAAGTCGATTGCCTCCTCGGTGGAGTTCGAACCTGCCCCGGCAATCACCGGCACACGCTTGTTGGCAATCTCGACGCACAGCTCGACGACGCGCTTATGCTCGTCGTGGCTGAGCGTCGGACTCTCGCCCGTGGTGCCGACCGGCACCAGGCCGTGCGTGCCTTCCGCGATCTGCCACTCGACCAGGCGCCGGAACGCCTCCTCGTCGAGCGCACCGGCGCGAAACGGCGTGATAAGTGCCGTAAACGAGCCCCTGAACTTGGATTGCATTGGGGGGATGCTCCCGATTGCTCGGCCTCTTAACCAGCCCTGCACTTTGCCCCTTACCTTGAACGGGGCCGCGCCTCTTGATAACGTGAGCGAAACAAGCCGCAACGCACAATAACCGAATACACGGCTTGGTTTGCGCTCCACTATGCCGCCGGCGGGGACTCCCGGCAAGCAGCCATCCCCTGTGCACCGGTCATGCTGACGCCGCCTTTGCTGGGTCTATGGGCGCCTTCTGTGCGCCGCCGGCCCCACGACACTGGGCTCCAACACGATGGGATGCGGATGCGACCTCCATTCAGGCTGATTGCAGGATGCGTGCTCGCCACAGCACTTCTCGGCCTCGCGCCGGCGCTTGTCGGCTTCGCGCCAGCACTTGCTCAACCGAAGAAGGCGGCCAAGAAGCACTCCGCCAAGCATCGCGCCGGCACCACCAAGGCTACCCGCAGCAAAGCCAGCGCCGCAAAATCCGTCAAGTCGAAAGACGAGGGATCGACGGCAGCGCTGCGGTCTGCCGCAACCGCCACCGCCCTGCCGCCGGTCCCGAGCCCGCGGCAGTCGCTCGCGGAGACGGAGCATGCCGCCCGCTATGACGCTGCCATTGCCGAAGTGCGCGGCTTGACCCCATCCAGCGCCGACGCCGATCACATTCGTGAGGCGATCGACGCCATAGCAGGCGACAACCTCACCCGGGCCAAGGCGCTGCGCGCGCAGGTTCAGGATCCGGCGGGTGCCAAGCTGATCGATTGGTACAGCTACCGCACCGGCCATGGCACGGCCTCCGAGATCCGTGCATTCCTTGCCGCCAACCCGACCTGGCCTGACCGCGGCACACTCACCAAGCGGGCTGAGGAGGCATTGCTCGAAAGCGAGGCCACGCCGGCGGAGGTGAAATCCTTCTTCGCCGAGATCCCGCCAGCCAGCGCCCTGGGCCTGGCCACGCTTGCCGCAGCCTTGGCGGCCGACAAGGACGAGGCCGCAGCCAAGGCGCTGGCAGCCAAGCTGTGGGGCGAGACCGAGATCCCCGCAGCACACGAGGCGGAAGTTCTCAAACGCATCGGCTCGCTGCTCACCGAGGCCGATCACAAGCGCCGGCTCGATCGCCTGCTGCTCAGCGGCGGCACCACGCGCGAGCGCAGGGCGCGGGCGGCCACCATCCGGCGCACGATCTCCCACCTGTCTGCCTCCGAGAAGAAGAAGGCCGAGGCGCGGCTTGCGCTGTTCCTGCGCCGCAAGGGCTCGCGCCAGCTCGTCGCCAAGCTGCCGCCCGAGGTATTGGCCAAGGAATGGGGCCTCGCTGTCCAGCGGGCCCAGGCGCTGCGGCGCCAGGACAAGGATGAGCAAGCGTGGAAAGTTCTCCTGTCGAACGAGGCCGAGCCGACGCTCGCCGTCAAGCCGGACGGCTGGTGGGAGGAGCGGCGCGCCAACGCCTATGCGGCACTCAAGGCCCACAAGCCGAAGGTGGCCTACGACCTGGTACGCGATCCCGGCAAGCTTGAGATCAACGCGCACAACGACGCCTGCTTCATGGCCGGCTGGATCGCGTTGCGGCACCTGAAGGATGCCCACAAAGCGGTTGCACACTTCCAGGCGCTGGTGAAGTCGGCCGATGGCCCGTTGAGCCGGTCGCGGGGCAACTATTGGCTGGGACGCGCCTACGAGGCGCTCGGCGAGCGCAGCAAGGCCAACGAGGCATATCTCGCCGCTTCGTTGCAGATCGACACATTCCATGGCCAGCTGGCACGTCTCAAGCTCGACCCCAAGGCAACCGCGCTCAAGATTGATCCGCCGGTCGCGCCGACTGCTACGGAGATCGAGCGCTTCAACAGCCTCGACACGGTACGTGCCGCCGTCATCGCCCAGAAAGTCGGACTTGATCGCTCTATCGTGCGGGCGTTCCTGGTGCAGCTGCGCTCGCACATGAAGACCGAAGCCGAGGTGGCCATGCTGGCGCATCTGGCCGAAGCCATGGGCGACACGCAGATATCCGTCCGCATCGGCAAGAGCGGCGTCGCCCGCGGCTTCAACGTCATCTATTATGCCTATCCGGTGCATCGCCTCCCCCCGTACAAGCCGCTGCGCCGTCCACCCGAGACGGCCGTGCTCCTGGGAATTGCCCGGCAGGAGAGCGAGTTCAACACCGTGACGCTGTCGCACGCCGGCGCGCGCGGCATCCTCCAGGTGATGCCCGGCACCGCCCGCCATGTCTGCCGAGAATATAAAATCAAATGCGACATCAGCCGGCTGATGAAGGATGCGTCCTATAACACCATGCTGGGGAGCGCCTACATCTCCGACCGCATGGATGAGTTCGATGGCTCCTATATCCTGGCGATCGCCGGCTACAACGCCGGGCCCGGACGGGCGCGCCAGTGGATCCGAGAGTTCGGCGATCCGCGCGATCCGCGGATCGACCCGATCGACTGGATCCACCGCATTCCGATCGAGGAGACGCGCCGGTACGTGCAAAAGGTGCTCTCCAACATCCAGGTCTACCGCGCCAGGCTCGGCAATGAGGCCACCGCCGTCCGGCTCAATGCCGACCTGCGGCGCGCCGCGGCGCCGGCACACGCCGAGAGCACAACGGTGGCGGCGGATTGAGGGTCAGTCGGTGGCGTAAACGGGGTGAGAGGCGAGACCCCTCGCCGCCACGGGGCAGTGAATCGCAGGGTGTTGGCGAGGGAGGGATCTGACCCGACCTGCCTCGGTGCACTCACGAAGGCGCGACTATCGCCCGCAGCGGGGCGATGGTAGCATTGGATCTGCGACCGGCACGGACGGAGGCCGGTCCGTGCGGATCACGGAGCGTCGCCCCCGTGCAAATGTGGCACGACTTGACCTTCTCGGCGCGCGACGGCTTGCGCCTCTACGCACGGCATTATCCGGCGCCGGGATCGGACCGGCGGCCGGTGCTGTGCCTGGCCGGGCTCACCCGCAACAGCCGGGACTTCCACCGCCTCGCCATGCAGCTGACGAGCGGCGAGGGCGCGCGCGAGGTCTACACCCTCGACGCGCGCGGCCGCGGCCGTTCGGAGCATGATCGCGACTGGGCCAACTACTCGCTCATCAACGAGCTCAACGACGCGCTCGACTTCCTCACCATGCTGAATCTGCACGGCGCGGCTGTCATCGGCACCGCGCGCGGCGGCCTTATCGCCATGCTGATGGCGGTGATGCGACCCTCCGCCATCGGCGCCGCCGTGCTCAATGACATTGGACCGGTGATCGAGCGCGAGGGCTTGACGCGCATCATTGCCTACATCGGGCGCGTCCCCGTGCCGGCCGATTGGACGGAGGCCACGCACATTGTTTACGAGATGAACAAGCGCCAATTCCCGGCGGTGCCGGCGGAGGACTGGGAGGAGCAGGCGCGCGCCTGGTTCAACAACGACAACGGCCTGCCGGTGCTGGGGTACGATCCGAACATCGCCAAGACCTTCTCCATCATGGACGGGCCGATTCCGGATCTGTGGCCGCAGTTCGGGGCGATGATGCCAATCCCGGTGCTGGCCATCCGTGGTGAGCACTCCGACATCCTGAGCGTCAAGACGCTGGAGGAGATGCGCGCCCGTCATCCACACCTCGACACCTTTATCGTGCGCGGCCAGGGCCATGCGCCGCTCCTGCGCGACGGCCCGACGATCTCGGCGATCCAGGCGTTCCTGGCCCGCTCAGACAGCAACGCTGCGCTCGCCACGTCCTTGACGGCATTGCAATGAGGGCTGATCAGCGATCGGAGGTCGACCTCGATGCGCGGCGATTACCTCCTCTACGACGGCGAATGTCCCGCCTGCAGAGCCTATGTGGCGATGTCGCGGCTGCGTCAGCTCTATCCGAGCCTTGAGGTGCTGGACGCCCGCTCCGCGCCGGAGCTGGTCGCCGAGTTGCGCGGCCGCGGCTATGAGATCAACGAGGGCATGGTGCTGTCGCTGGGCGGCGTTCTGCACTTTGGCGCCGAGGCGACCGACATGATCGCGCGCCTGGGCCGTACCTCACCCTCGCGCGGACGGCGGTTGACGCTGTGGCTGATCGGCGGCGCTCCGTGGGGCCGATGCCTCTACCCGCTGCTCAGCAAAGGACGCTGGCTGCTGCTGCGCGTGCTGCGGCGTATGCCGATTGCCTGATGATACGGCGTGCAGAGAATTGGCATTATCTGCCGCCCGCGACAAATCAGCATCTTATTGCAATTTTTTGTTCGACGATCCAGCTATGTTTTGCAATTATGTCGTCGATGCTCCGCTGGATGGATAACCGGCAGAGGTGACCATGCACATTGCTCAGAGCTCGCAGCGGGGAATGACAGTTGCTGACTTTGTCGATTGGCCGGGCGAGGGAAGCGGCCGCACGTTTCAGCTCATTGACGGGCGCTCCGGGGTCTCGCAAATTCTTGTCCGATCGTATCGGGATGAGGATGCCCGGCTCTCCAAGCACTGCGGTGGCGGCGGCCCGCAGCGATGACCGCGTTGCGGATGAGTGAGCCAAGCGTCATCTGGATCGTGCCATGCGTCGCATTGCCAGGGAGATGGCCCGGACCTCGGCATTACCGCCGCACTCGATGCACGGGGCAACGAGCACTGCCAAATCCTGTTGTCCTGATCGAAATCCTGTCGCCCAACAACGCCGCCGATGCTCGGGACAACGCTGGGCCTACACGACGATCCCCAGCGTCCGCGCGATCATGATCGTGCATTTCCACGCGCGTGCCGGCCGAATTCCTGCGCCGCCACGATGACGGGCGATGCCCGCACCGAGGAGATCGGCCCCGCCGGCACCTTGAGCCTCTCCAGCATCGGCTTTGCCTGTCCCACGCGGGACGCCTACGCTCAGACGCACCTCGCCTGATCTGTCGGTGTCGGAGAGACGGGCCTTCGCGCCGCCGCAATGATGCGTAGACGTTACGTCCGGTTGTGGCACCAAGAATCCGCCCTCCGATCTGTTGCCGTGACGGCACGCGCGGCTGTTCTTTGGACGCCATTTCGAGCTGGCGAAAGGCAAGGCACTGTGCCAATCTCCCGTGGGGATGTTGGGCGTCGCGCTTGCCGGGGGCAAAGCGGTGGGGCGCGCCCCACGTCAACAGGTTCAAGACAACAGCCGCGCACACCGGGGACGGTCAAGCGCGGTGGCGGATGAATAGTCCGCCTTGTGATTGTTGGGGGAAAGGCCTGCGGTTCTCGCGGTCGTCCGGCGCTCTCAGCGGAGATGGCTCCGCGGGCCAGCCGGTTGCCGTGCGTTGGCATTCGCTCCCGCAGCATTCGAGGTGCGTGGATGCCGTACGCTGTCAACACCGCGGCCGTGGTCAGACCAGGCTTGCCCGGCGCTGTCCACACCGAATCCAAGCAATGGTCGCGGCGTGGCAGCGTCGCACACCTCAAGCGCTGCCTGCTGACACTCGCCGTTGCCCTGGCAGCGGCACTGGCCTCCCCGCTGGCGACGTCGGCACTTGCGCAAGGTGCGAGAATCGACGTGGTGAGGACGCTGATTGTCGAGCCGGCCACCGATGCACCGCTGTCGCTGCAGCTGAAGACATCGGGCGCCTTGCCGCCACAGAGCTTCGTCCGCATCAAGGGGTTGCCGCCCGCAACGTCGCTCTCTGAGGGATTCTTTGTCCGTCCGGGCGTGTGGGCGGTGCCGTTGTCGTCGCTGTCGAGCGTGCGCATCACCGTTCCGGCGGCGCAGGCCGGGCGCTCGGAGCTGACGATCAGCCTCGTCACCCGTGACAACGTCGTGCTTGCCGAGGCCAAGACCACCTTGGTGGTGGGCACCGCCTCGCTGCTCCCCGCGCCGCTGCCGAAGGCACCCGTGCAAGCGACGGCGCCGAAGCGGCGCCAGGTGGCCGCGGGCGATCCCGCCGAGGTGACATTGCGCATGAAGGGCGGCGCCTTCGAGCTGCGGGGACGCATCAAGTCGTTCGAGGGCGGCCGCTACGTTCTCGACAATAAGGTGTTCGGCACCATGACCCTCGACGCCGCCAATATGGAGTGCATCGGCGCTGCCTGTCCCGGACGCGCTCCAGCGGTCGCCGCAGCGGCACCGGCGACCGGCCCGACACCCGGTGCCAGCGCCCTGTCCAAGGTGATCGGCATTCACGGCTCGACCGCAGTTGGCTGGGATCTGATCCCGGCACTGGTCCGCGCCTACGCGACCCAGATCAGCGGCGACGCCAGCGTGACTGCCGGCCCCAATCCGCTGGAGGAGATGTACAAGATCCACGACGGCAAGGGCCGTGAGGTGGCGCTGATCGACCTCAAGCGCTACGGAACCCCGAGCGGGTTCGACGCGCTGGAGCGTGGCATGGCCCAGATCGGCGTGGCCTCGCGGCCGATCAACGACGAGGAGGCGGCCCGGCTCACCCGCGCCGGCACGCCGAACATCCGCAGTCCGCAACACGAGCACGTGCTGGCGCTCGACGGCTTGGTAGTGATCGTGGCCCAGGATAACCCGGCCGTGTCGCTGTCGATCGACAACATCGCCAAGATCTTCGCCGGCCAACTTACCGACTGGTCGGATGTGGGGCTGCCGCCAGGGCCGATCAACATCTACTCGGCGAGCAAGACATCCGGCGCCTTCTCGACATTCGATGCCCTGGTGCTGAAGCCGCGCGCACTGGAGATGGCGCCGTCGGCCAAGCTGCTGCTATCCACCGCAGAGGTGTCTGACGCCGTGGCAGCAGACCCGAACGGCATCGGCGTTACGTCCTTCGCCTTCGTACGCAACGCCAAGGGGCTCAACGTCGAAGCCTCTTGCGGGCTGATCACGCGACCGTCGGTCTTCACGGTAAAAACCGAGGAGTATCCGCTGACACGCCGGATCTATCTTTATACGACGGCCAAGCCGGCCCATCCGTATGCCAAGGGCTTCCTGGATTTCGCGCTGTCCAAGGCGGCACAGCCAGTGATCGCCAGCGCGCAGTTCGTCGACCAGTCGCCGGACTTCCTGGGCTTCGAGGACCAGGGTGGCCGCATCGCCTACGCGCTCAATGCGTCGAACGAGGATTTCGATATCGCCCAGATGCGGCAGCTTATTGCTGACATCAATGGCGCCAAGCGACTGTCGATCACATTCCGGTTCAAGACCGGCTCAATCGAGCTCGATACCAAAGCGCGAGCCGATATCGACCGCCTGGTAACGCTTGCCGCGACGCCAGATGTGAGGAGCAAGCGCTTGATGTTGCTCGGATTCGCCGACTCCGTCGGTCCATATGCCGGTAACAGCTCGCTGTCACAACGGCGCGCGACGCAAGTGCGTGACACCCTGCTGGCGGCTGCCAACGGCAGCATCGACCCCGCGCTTGTGGTGCAAAAGGGCTATAGCGAGCTGGCCCCGGTTGCCTGTAACGACCGGCTGGAGGGACGCAACATGAACCGGCGGGTCGAGGTCTGGGTGCGGGACTGACACCATCCCCGGCTGCGGGCGCCGCCAGCCGGTGCATGTCGCCGGCTCCGGGTCCGCCGCAATGAGCAGTTTTCGCTTTGGAAAGAGCCGCTTATGCATCTTCGTCGACGTCTTCGGCTTGCCCTCGCGAGCGCCTTGCTGGTGCTGCTGCTGCCGGCCACGGTCTCCCTGGCGCAGCCGTCGTGGGCGCCAACGAAGCCGATCGAGTTTGTCATCATGGCCGGCAAGGGGGGCGGCGCCGATCTGATCGTGCGATCGATGGTGGACATCATCGAGAAGCACAAGCTCGCGCCGGTTGCGTTGGCACCCGTCAACATGGCTGGCGGCTCCGGTGCCGATGCCTTGGTGTATCTGAAGAAGCACAGCGGCAACGATCACTTGCTGCTGTTCACGCTCAACAGCTTCTACACCACGCCGCTGAAGCACCCGGAGCTTGGCATCGACATCGCCAGCTACGCCCCGATCGCCCGGATGGCCGAGGACACGTTCCTGCTCTGGGTCAATTCCGAACGGACCGACATCAAGACCATCGATGACTTCATCAAGGCGGCAAGGGCGAAGGGCAGCGGCTGGGTCATGGCTGGAACCGGCGTCAACCAGGAGGACAGCCTGCTGACCGACTTCCTCAACTCCACCTACGGCCTCAAGATGACCTACAAGGCGTTCCGTGGCGGTGGTGCCGTGGCGCGGGAACTGGCCGAGAAGCGCGTCGACTCGACGGTCAACAATCCCGCCGAGCAGAACAACTACTTTCCCAAGGGCATGACCAAGCCGGTGGTCGCCTTCACGCCGCAGCGGCTGCCGGCGTATCTGCGCACGCCCAGCCTGCGCGAGACGGGCATGGACTTCCAGTACTTCAACCAGCGTTCGGTGGTCGGCCCTCCGGGCATGACCGCGGCTGCACAGGCCTATTACAGCAAGCTGTTCAAGCTGGTGTTCGACACGCCCGAATGGCAGGGCTACATGAAGAAGAACAGCCTGCGCGGCAGCTTCCTCACCGGCCCTCAGCTGATGAGCTACTGGCTCAAGGAACGCGTGAAGCACGAGCGCTGGGACATGGCGCTGAGCGTGATGAAGCGGTAAGGCCTGGGCCGCCGCGAGCTGGCTGAACCCGCACCACAGCTTGCCCCGCTGCCCGAGCCAATCCCACATGAACCAACGCGTGCGGCTCACCGGAGCGGCAGCGCATCGGCGGCAACGCATCGGCGACCATGCGTCACTTGCGTTGCCGGGCGGCGAGGGGCAAACACGGGAGCCATGGTGCAGCAATCGGCGCAGCAACGAGTACTCCCCACCGGTGTGGGCCTGGCCTTCGCATCCGGCACGAGGGGCATGCGCATCTGGCTCCTGGCGGTGGCCGGGCTCATCTTCCTGATGGTGAGCCTCGGCGGAGCCACGCGATTGACCGGCTCCGGTCTTTCCATCACCGAATGGCAACCGATCATGGGGGCGGTGCCGCCGCTGTCGGAGACTGCCTGGCAGGAGGCGTTCGAGAAGTACAAGCAGATCCCCCAATACGCGCACGTCAACCGAGGCATGAGCCTCGGCGCCTTCAAGCTGATCTACTGGTGGGAATGGTCGCACCGTTTCCTCGGCCGCCTGATCGGCGTCGTGTTCCTCGGGCCGTTCCTGTATTTCTTGGCTCGCGGACAGCTGGGCCGGCCGCTGATGTGGCGGCTGGGAGGGATATTTGCCCTGGGCGGCCTGCAGGGGTTCATCGGCTGGTACATGGTCAGCTCAGGCCTTGTCGACCGCGTCTCGGTGAGCCAGTACCGCCTCGCCTTGCATATGACATTCGCGGTGGCGATCTTTGGCGCCGTGCTGTGGCTGGCGCTGTCGCTCAAGCCGGCGGGCAGGCCCGCGACCCTTAGGCGTACCCCGGCGCATCCAGGCGCCCACAGAATAGTCGCCGCGACCATCGCCGCCCTGGTCCTGCTGCAGGTGGCCGCCGGCGCGTTCGTGGCCGGCCTCAAGGCGGGATCCGGCTGGAACACCTGGCCGCTGATGGATGGCGAGTTCATTCCGCAAGGGCTTGGCGCCCTATCGCCATGGTGGCTCAATGCCTTCGAGAACGCACTGACCGTGCAATTCAACCACCGCCTGCTGGCCTACATCATCGCCGCCGCCGTGCTGTGGCATCTGTGGGCGCTGCATCAGGCCGAACCCGACGATGGGGGTGTCGCCCGGCGCTCAGGGCTGATCCTGGCTGCGGCGGTGATTGCACAGGCTACGCTGGGCATCTGGACGCTGCTGGCGCATGTGCCGATCCCACTCGCGCTGCTGCACCAATGCGGCGCCGTTGCAGTTTTCGCCGCAGCCCTGTGGCATCTGCACAGGCTTCGCTCCGTTTAGCTGGCCGCGACCGAACGGAGGTTTATTTTACCCGGATATATTGACACCGGTTATTTCATCCGGGCAATATGGCCCGCATGACCCAAGCAGAACCCGCGACACCGCTCCGGCTTTCCTGCACCGCGTTCGACCGTGACCGGCGCATTGCCTCCGGCGCATATGGTGCTGTTGCACGTGCCCTCAATGCCTATGCCAGTGGGCACCCGTCGGCCCAGGTGCTCGTCTTTGATGACGCAACCGGCAAGCAGATAGATCTCGACCTCCGCGTCCTAGATGCGGCGATCGCGCCGCCGGAGGCCGGCCCCGCGCCTGCCGCGCCGGAAGCTCCCCGCGCGCCGGGGCGGCCGAAGCTCGGGGTCGTCGCCCGCGAGGTCACCTTGCTTCCGCGACATTGGGAGTGGCTTGCCGCACAGCCCGGCGGCGCTTCGGCCAGCTTGCGCCGGCTGGTCGAGGAAGCACGCCGCGCCGCACTGTCCGACAAGGCGAGGCTGCGCCGCCTGCATGAGCGTACCTACAGCTTCATGTCGGCCATGGCGGGAAACTTCGCCAATTTCGAGGAGGCCTCGCGGGCGCTTTTTGCCAACGATATGCCGCGCTTCAAAGCGCTGGTCGCCGGCTGGCCAGCGGACGTTCGCAGCTACCTTGCGCGCCTTCAGGAGGACCAGCGGTCCGACGCGCAGGGAGGGCAGATCGATGGTGCGTAAGCCTCCCATGATCGAGACGGTCCCCGATGCCCCGGCCGGCAACCTCGTGGATCGCTGGGCACCGGCGGCGGTCAAGCCGTATCTGCGGCTCGCCCGTTTCGACCGGCCGATCGGAGCGTGGCTCCTGCTGTTTCCGACGTGGTGGAGCCAGGCCATGGCCGAGCTGTCGCTTGGGCACCCCTATCCCAATCTTTGGTACCTCCTGTTGTTCCTGATCGGCGCCTTCGTCATGCGCGGCGCCGGCTGCACCTATAACGACATCGTCGACCGCGACTATGACGCGCGCGTCGCCCGTACCGCGCTCCGGCCGATTCCTTCGGGGCAGGTGAGCGTCGGGGCGGCATTCGTGTTCCTCGTCGCCCTTTGCCTTGCCGGCCTGGCTGTGCTGTTGCAGCTCAACTGGTTCACCGTGGGGCTCGGTGCCTCGTCCCTGCTGCTGATCGCGGTCTACCCGTTCGCCAAGCGCTTCACGTTCTGGCCGCAGGCAGTGCTGGGCCTCACCTTCAAGTGGGGCGCGCTGGTCGGCTGGGCTGCCGTCACGGGTGCGCTGGGGCTGCCGGCGCTCGTGCTCTACGCCGGCTCCGTGCTGTGGACCATCGGCTACGACACCATCTATGCCCACCAGGACAAGGAGGACGATCAGCTGGTGGGGGTGAAGTCCACCGCGCTGCGATTCGGCGAGGCGACGCCGCGCTGGCTCACCGTGTTCTATGCCGGCGCCGTTGTTCTGTGGGGTATCGCCGGCGTGCTGGCGGGGGCCGGTTGGCTGTTCCTGCTGGCGCTGATGCTCGCAGCCGTCCATCTCGCTTGGCAGGTCGGGACACTCGACACCGAGGATGCCGTCAACTGTCTCACCCGCTTCAAGGCCAACCGGACGGTGGGATGGCTGCTGCTCGGCGGATTGGTCGCGGACATGAGTGTCGGCAGGTCCCTGTCGGCGCTTCTCCACACCTCGTTCTAGCTGCAGCTTTTCGCAGTGCGGCAATCTGCGGATGCAGACGTGCTTGAAATTTGGCCGCGGTCCGGCAAGTACCTTTCCCGTACCAGCAATACCCATCTGCGAGACCGTGCCTCATGAACGTGACGAGCATGACTGCCTCCGCAAACACCATCCCGCCCGGCGGCCCGGTCGCCGGTGCCGATGTCGCCGGCAAGCAGCTCCTGCATCTGGTCTTTGGGGGAGAGCTTAAGTCTCTGGAAAGCGTAGAGTTTTCAGATCTGAAGGCACTCGACATCGTCGGCATCTATCCCAACTACGCAGAGGCCTACAAAGCCTGGAAGGCTGTTGCACAGCGGACTGTCGACAACGCGCATATGCGTTATTTCATCGTGCACATGCACCGCCTCCTGGATCCGGAGCTCACGGGTCCGCCTCCCACCTCGTGAGCGCCGGGGTGCGCTTGGGGCACGCAGTGGGGCGCAGCGCCCTGAATGCGCCTGAGCCGGTGGCGCTGCCGCGTCGCGGCTGGTAGTAGACTTGGCTGAACCGGCCGACAGCCGGCCCGGCCTGCCCGCCAGACGGAGGGGACTTGGACGCGGCGGTGGACTCTAAGATGATCCGATCGAGCAAGGCCCTCCCGCCGGCGAGAGCGCGCGGCGTGCTGCGCCGCTTCGCCAAGGACTGGATCCGGCCGCAGGGGCGCATGATCGCCCTGGCCCTGGTCTGGACGGCGGGCCTGGCCGTGGCGACGGCCGGCTATCCGTTCCTGATCAAGCAGGCTTTCAACACCCTGGGAACGCCAGGGGCCAGCACAGTGCTGTGGCTCCTGACGGCCATCGTGGTGATCACGGCCAGCCGCGGCATCTTCCTCTACCTGCATCAGACCACCGCCACCAAGACAGTCACACGGATGGTGACGAACGTGCAGAAGGCGGCGTTCGCCCACCTTATGAACGCCGACTTTGCCCGCTTGTCAGGCGAGACCACGGGGCGGCTGGTCTCTCGCCTCACCAACGATCTCACCGCCATCAATACGGCAGCCCAGTTGGCGCTCGTCGGCCTGGCGCGTGACGTGCTGACCGTGGTCGCCATGGTTGGGGTGATGTTCTACTACGACTGGGCGATGACGCTGGTCGTCCTCGGCGGCGGACCGCTGGCCGTCATCCCGTTGCGGACGCTGGCGCTGCGCCTGAAGTCGCTCGCCAAGCGTACCCAGGCGGAAATGGGGAGCATGACCTCGCGCTTGACGGAGACCTTCTCCGGCGCGCGCCTCATCAAGGCGTTCCGGCTGGAGTCGTATGCCGTGCAGCGGCTCGACACCAACTTCGAGCAGGTATTCCGATTGAGGATGAAAGCCGTGCGGGCGCGTGCCGCCGCACTGTCGCTCATGGAGGTGCTGGGCGGCATCGCCGTTGCCGCCACCATTGCCTTCGCCTACTGGCGCATCTCCAGCGGCATCAGCACTGATGGCGACTTCATGGCCTATGTCGCCTGCCTGCTGCTGGCAGCGCAGTCGCTGCGCTCGTTCGGCAACATGGCAAATGCCACGTCCGAGGGCGTGGCTGCGGCCGAGCGCATCTATGAGCTGTTCGACGAGACGCCGGTCGTCGCCGACCGGCCGGGTGCCAGGCCGCTTGCCGTAGGCGCCGGCGCCATTGCCTTCGACGGCGTGAGCTTCGCCTACAGCCAGGATGCCCGCGCACCGGCCGTCACCGGGCTCTCGCTTTTCGTACCCGGCGGCACAACGGTGGCCCTGGTCGGCCGCTCCGGTGCCGGCAAGTCCACGATCATCAACCTGGTGGTGCGGCTGTTCGACGTGAGCGGCGGCCGCGTCCTCATTGACGGCCAGGACATCCGCGACGTCACGCTGGCGAGCCTGCGCGATTCGGTGGCGATGGTGAGCCAGGAGATCACCCTGTTCGACGATACCATCCGCGCCAACATCGCACTCGGGCGCCTCGGCGCCACGGATGAAGAGATCGTCGCTGCGGCCAAGGCAGCGGCGGCGCACGATTTCATCACGGCACAGCCGCAAGGCTACGACACGGTGATCGGCGAGGGCGGCCTCAGGCTGTCGGGCGGCCAGCGCCAGCGGCTGGCGCTGGCCCGCGCGATCCTGAAAAACGCACCGATCTTGGTCCTCGATGAGGCGACGAGCGCACTCGATACCGAATCGGAAAGTCTGGTGCAGGAGGCGCTGGCCCGTTTCACAGCCAATCGCACCACACTGGTGATCGCCCACCGGCTGTCCACGGTGCAGCGGGCCGATATGATCTGCCTGATGGACGCGGGACGGCTGGCCGAGACGGGAACCCACGCCGAGCTGATCGCCCGCGACGGCATCTACGCCCGGCTCTGCCGCTCGCAGACGTTGCTGGATCTGGGCGACAGCGCACCGGGTGGGCCGGATCGCACAGACACTGTGGCATCGCCGACTGCGGCCGCTTGACAGGATGATGCGGCGGCCGGTTCAACGCCTGGGCCTTATTGACAATACGGACGACTAGTCCTCAAAAGCGGCCGTCATCGGGAAGACGCGAGGAGCACTGGGACATGGCGAGCGCTGAGCCCAAGCCCAGGCTCATTCACAGGGTCGTCGGCCGGCTGCTCGCGCGCTATGTCCGCCTCGTCGGCTCCACGTGCCTCCAGACCGAGGAGATGACGGAGCGGTTCGACGAGCACGCGCACAATCATCCCTGCGTCGTCACCATGTGGCATGGCCAGTTCATGCTGCTGCCGCTCGTGCGCCAGCCTGGATACGAGGTGGACATTATGCTGGCGCGCCACGGCGACGCCGAGCTGATGGGCGCGGTGCTGCGCGAGTTCGGCATGCGGCTGATCCGCGGCGCCGGTGCCGGCGGCCGGCGCAAGGACCGTGGCGGCGTGCATGCCTTTCGCGCCGCAGTCCAGACGCTGCGCGAGGGCCGCGCGGTGGGCATGACCGCCGACGTTCCCGGCGGCGAGCCACGGCGGGCCGGCCTCGGGGTCGTCATGATCGCGCGCGCCTCGGGCAAGCCGATCATGCCGCTGGCGATCGCCACATCGCGCTATTTCTCGCTGAACACCTGGAGCCGCATGACCATCAACCTGCCGTGGTCACGCATGGGCTTCGCAGTCGGCGATATCATCCATGTGCCGCGCGATGCCGATCCTGACGAGCTGGAAGGCTATCGGCTGGCCGTGGAGGCCTCGCTCAACGCCGCCACCGCAATCGCCTATGGGCGGGCCGGGGCGGATCCGGCACGGGCCACGCCCGGCTTCATCACGCCGCCCGGCCTGCGCCTCAAGGCATACCGCTCGCTCACTGCCCTGGCGCGGCCGCTGGCGCCGTACATCCTCAGGATGCGGCAGCGCCGCGGCAAGGAGGATGTGGCCGAGCGCCTGCCGGAGCGCATGGGTCGCCCAAGCGCCGTAAGGCCGGCCGGCCGGATGGTCTGGGTGCATGCCGCCAGCGTCGGCGAGACAGTATCGATCCTGCCGCTGATCGCGGCTTTGGCCGAGCAGCGCCCGTCGCTGTCGTTCCTCCTCACCACCGGAACCGTCACATCAGCCCAGCTCGCGGCCCAGCGTTTGCCACCACGCACGCTGCACCAATATGTGCCACTCGACGTGCCACAGTACATGCGCAGCTTCCTCGACCATTGGCGACCGGACCTTGCCATCCTCACCGAGTCCGAGATCTGGCCGAACCTGATCCTGGAGGCCTCGGAGCGCGGCGTCCCGCTGGCTCTCGTCAATGCCCGCATGACCACGCGGTCGTATCGGCGCTGGCGGCGCAACAGCGGCTTGGCGCGCCCGCTGTTCAGCCGCTTCGCGCTGGTGCTGACTCAGACCGAGGCGCTGGCGCGCCGCTTCAAGACCCTGGGCGCGACAACCGCGCGGATGTCCGGCAATCTGAAGATCGACACACCGGCCCCCCCAGTGGACACCGTCGAGCTGGAGCGGCTGCAGGTTGCGCTGGAGGGCCGGCCGGTACTGCTGGCGGCGGCCACGCACGAAGGCGAGGACGCCGTCATTGCCGAGGCGCATCGCCTGCTGCGCCAGCGGCTGCCCGAGCTCGTCACCATCATCGCCCCGCGCCATCCCGAGCGCGGGCCGGCGATTGCCGCAATGCTGGAGGGGCTGGGGACGACAGTGGCGCGGCGCGCTGCCGGCGAGATGCCGAGCCGCGCAACCGAGATCTACATTGCCGACACGCTCGGCGAGCTCGGCACGCTCTACAAGCTGGTGCCTGTGGCGTTCATTGGCGGCTCCCTGGTCGATCGCGGCGGGCACAATCCGATCGAGGCGATCCGCCACGGCGCCGCCGTGCTCACCGGGCCGCAGTGGCAGAATTTCACCGATACCTACGAGGCGCTGCTCAGCCGTAAGGCGGCCATGGTCGTCAACTCCGCCGTTGAGCTCGCCGAAGCCGCCGGGCGTCTGCTGGGCGATGCGGCCGAGCTTGCCGAGATGCGCCAGCAGGGAGAGCAGGCGCTTGCCAGCCTTGCCGGCGCCCTGCCGCGCACTGTCGAGGCGCTGCTGCGCCAGCTGCCGGGCGAGGATGAACTTGCGCCCGCATCTTGATGAGCCGCCGTGGTGGTATGGCACCAGTCCAACGGCCAGTCCGTCCCTGGTAGCCGCCAGTCTGGCCCCGCTGGCGGCGCTCTACGGCTGGGCTGCGAGGCATCGCTTTGCGCGCGCCAGGCCCTACCGCGCGCGACTGCCCGTCATCTGCGTCGGCAATCTCACCGCCGGCGGCACCGGCAAGACACCGCTGACGCTGCACCTGTGCGAGCGGCTGCGCGTCGCCGGCCTGCACCCGGTCGTGCTGACGCGCGGCTACGGCGGCAACGAGGCCGGGCCGCACTGGGTGACCACCGGCGACAGTGCCGATCAGGTCGGCGACGAGGCGCTGCTGCTGGCCCGCGCTGCGCCCACCCTCATCGCGCGCGACCGCGCGGCGGGGGCAAGGGCGATCGAGCAGGCCGCCATCACCGGGCCCGCTCCGGCAGCTGACGTGATCGTCATGGACGATGGCCTGCAGAACCCGCAGCTTGCCAAGGATCTCACGCTCGCCATAGTGGATGGCCGGCGCGGCATCGGCAACGGCCGGGTGATCCCGGCGGGACCGTTGCGGGCGCCGCTCGCGTTCCAGCTCGGCCTTGTCGACGCAATCGTCGTGAACGAGCCGGCAGCCGGCGCCGGGGACAGGGTGGCGCATTGGCTGCGACAGCGCGCGGGATTTGCCAAACCGGTGCTTCGCTGCCGGACGGTGGCTGCCGGCGATGCCGGCTGGCTCAAGCATCAGCGCCTCGTGGCGTGGGCGGGGATCGGTGCACCACAGCGGTTCTTCGCCATGCTCGGCACACTCGGCGCCGAGATCGTCGAGACCGTTGCCTTCGGCGACCATGAGCGCCTCGACGAGGGCGATGCTCGGCGGCTGCTGGCACTGGCAGCGCGGCACGATGCTGGCCTCGTCACCACCGCCAAGGACATGGCACGCCTCCAAGGCACTGTCGGTCCGCTCGCCGCGCTGGCCGGCGCCACGCGCGTACTGCCCATCGAGCTGCACTTTTCCGAAACCGATACCGCAACGCTGGAGCGGATCCTAGACGATGCGACCCACCGGCGCGGCTGATCTGCTCCGCGCTACCGCAGCACCAGCCTCGTCAGCAGCGCGGAAAGCTCGCTTTGACGCGACACGCCGACCTTGGAGAACACCCGCTTCAGCACCGAGCGCGCTGTCTCCTCGGCAATGCCGAGCCTGTCGGCCGCCTCGCGCAGCTTGAGGCCGGTGCCCACCAGCGACGCCACCCGCGCCTCGCCCAGGGTCAGCCCCAGCACGTCGCGCACCAGTGCCGGATCCGCAGGATCGTCGGTCTTGGGATCGATGACGAGCACCAGTGCGCGGGTGTGGGCGAGGAACTGATCGGCGGGGCGCCCCGATACCGGCACCGGCAGGAGATAGACCACCAGCGGCCGCTCCGATTCCCGGCGATTGACAAGAATCGCCCTGGCGTCCACCTCCACATCGACGTTACCCTTCAGCACCTGCTGGATGGCGCGCTCGATGCCGGCCCTCTGCGCCCCCGCGCCGATGCGCAGCACGCCATCGGCGATGGCGATCGGCTCTCCCAGCACGCCCTCGCCGGCCGGGTTGGAGAACACCACGCGCCCCATCGCGTCGAGCGCGAACACGCCGATGCCCAGCCGCGCCAAGGCCTCGCCGAGCCCGAGATTGGCGAACTCGGCATCAAACAGGCGGATGCTGAGCCGCAGCGCCTTCTCGACGTGCCGGCCGAGACGGCCCGCCAGCTCGCGCTCGAAATCGGAATGGGGCGGCTTGTCGAGGCCGCGCTGCAGCGCCATCCACACGCGCACGCGCGGATCGGGCGCGCAGGCAATCCCCAAGTGCCAGCGGATGCCGTGCCGGACGCCGAAATCGGTATAGAACGGATGCGTCGCCATCTCCTCGACCGTAACGCCATCGCGCTCGTCCCAAGTCTCGCGTTCCAGCAGGTAGGACTTCTCCACCAGGCGCTGCGAAGGCAGGTCGCGCAGATCCCAGCGGTTCTCCTGGTAGTCCTTCTGCGCCGCGTTGAGGCTCGGCGAGACCACCGTGCCGAAGCCGCCGTCATCACGCTGCCAGATCAGGATGGTGCCCACGTCGCCGAAACAGTCGGCGATGGCGGCCAGCGCCTGCGGCCATCGCTCGGGCGCAGGCGCTGCATCGTAGATCGCCTCCACGGCGCGAACGAGCGTCGCCGCATCCACCTTGCCGGCTTCCCCACCCATCTGCCCAATCTCCAAAAAAATCTGTGCTCTGGAAATTCCATGGCTCGAATGGATAAGCAAAGCGCAGCAATGGCACGTGCGTCAAGCGGGCGATCGCGGATCCGCGATGCGGCCCTGGAACAGGACGGCGCCTGAGGCATCGTCAATCAGCAGGAACAGGAACGGACGGTCGACAACGAAGGGGACCGGATCGGGCCTCCTGATCGGCAGGCTGGCCTTGGCCATGGCGATGGCCGTCGCCGCCGCCGCTTCGGTGCCGGCCTCGGTCACCTCGATGACCGCCCGGTGCCGGACGGCGGCAATCCGCAGGCCGCGGGCGCCCGGCGCCGCCCCGGTGATGCCACTGAAGTCGGCATGATCACTGAAGGCAAGGCGGATGCCGGCGCTCTGCAGCGGCGGCACCAGGTCGGCCGAGAACGAGGCCTTGAAGCGCGGCAGCGCCAGGGCCACCGGCCGGTGTTCCGTCAATCTCAGACTCCCCAACAGAGCCGCCAGCTCGCCCGCATCGAGCCGGCGCGTCACTGCATCGAGCCCGGCAATCTCGTCCGGCAGCACGACGATCATGCCGAGCGAGCGTTGTGAGTAGTCGAGCCGGACAGCCCGGTAGCCCGCCCGCTCGACGAGCGCCAGCTCGGAGGTCCGATGCATGGTCGGCACGCGCACCCGCTGCCCGCCAGTCAGGCTGAACGACTCGTCGCGCGTAGCCCGTTCGGCGAAGGGCGTGCCCCACGCCGCCTTCAGGTAGATCGCGTTCAGAAGCACCGGGCCGGCAGCATTCGGCAGCCGGTCGATGATGCGATCGATCTTGCCCGCCGTCCGCTCCTTCACCCAGGCATTGACCTCGGCGACGCCCGCGCCCTCCCGGATGGTGGCACCATATACGTCGCGCACCGTGGCCCGATAGGCATCGGAGATGGCGCCCGCGCCCTTGGGAAGCATCAGTGCATTGGCCGCAACCAGCGTTGCCGAGGCACCGATCGGCCCGCTGATGCAGAGCCCGTCGTTGACCGTCATGAACGGCGGGCAGCGCATATCCTTCATTACGGGCGGCGCTTCGCAGCGCTTCCCGCTCCAGTGCGCACCCTGCGGGCAGTGGCCGGGCTTCGACGTACGATCATAGCCGTCGAGGATCGCGAGCAGCTTGGCGCTGGCGGTCTCGGCGGCCGCGCGGGGCAGCGTCTGCTTGAGCGCCCTCGCCATCTCGCGCTCGGTCTCGCCGCCGGCGCCCGAACGCACCATGGCGAGCGCCGAGCCGATCGAGTACGGCGACAGCACGATGTTGCCGGGCGTGCCGGCCAGGTTGCGGTAGAGCATCAGCCCCGATGCATTGTAGCCCGCGGTCAGTGCCTCCACGTCCGGCATGCCGGCCGCCGAAGCCTTGGCGACCGATGCCAATACCAGCAGCGGGGCCCAGAGCGCGCGACGACGATTGATGGGTCCCAGCATGATGTCTCCTCGCCGCTGCAATGCCCGCCTCCGGAGCTGCCCCGGCACCTGTTGCCGGATAACTCCAGCCACGCGCATCCGAGCCCTCTGTTGAAAGAATGCCGGGGACAAGCACCGGCATGACAGGCCCGGTTTTCTACTCAACCAGGAACTGCCGAGTGCAGACCGCACGCCGTACGCCCGGCGACATCTTCTGCTCGCGCCGGGCTGCATCGGCGATGCCTTGCATGACGCCGCGGAAGTTGTCGATCGGCGCCATGCCGTCGAAGCCGCGCGTGAGGTCGGTAAGCCTGACGCCTTCGGGCACCACGACAGCAATGATGACATGGCGCCCGGTTGACGGCGAGACCTGCAGGTCGAAGCTGTCGCCTGGCGCAGGGATGGCGACGGTTTGCCCGGCACGAACGGCCATCGGCGATGCTGCAGGCTGCCCGGACGGCCCGCTGAACCGGTTGGGGAACAGCTGGACCACCTTGCCGCTGGCATTGCGGCTGAACACCGCGAGGTCGCCG
>DASURA010000102.1:0-2951 GCA_036280295.1 Hyphomicrobiaceae bacterium | reverse complement strand
CTTCTTCATCGATGCCGATGGGTTGAACATTGTGGAGCTGACGGTCGAGACCGACGACGGCCATGAGGCGGGCCAGGTCATGAGGGTGGCGAGCTGGCAGGACGCCAACCGCACGAGCCTGGTCGCGCATCCGCCCGAGCCGACCGATGTCGTCGTCGAGCTTGAGGAAGGCGATGGGCCCGTATCGGGCCGCCCGCAATAGCGCGTGCCGGTGCGTCGTGCCTTTGTCATGCGGGCGCGGTGTCCCGCGGCGCGGCAAGCTACCAACCGGCGCACCAGGCGCGCCACCTCCCCGCGCCTGACTACCGGCTCAGGCTGCGCATCAGGCCGCGCAGGGCCTCGGGGTGGTTGTGCAGGTGCCAGCGCGCAAGCAGGCCGGCGGCCACGATCAGCAGCCCGTTGAGCGACAGCGTGGCCGCCAGGCCGATGCGCTCCGCCAGCAGGCCAGTGACGATGTTGCCGATCGGCGCCGTGCCGGCGAAGGCCATGCTGTAGAGGCCCACGGCCCGTCCGCGCCAGGCATCGGGCACGGATTGCTGCAACAGGCCGTTGGTGGCATTCACAGACACCAGCACTGATGCGCCCAGGGCCGCCAGCAGCAGCAGCGAGAGCGGGAACAGCCGCGACCAGGCGAACGCCGTCAATATCATGCCGACCGCCAGCGGCGCCGTCGTGACCAGGCGGATCTGGCGCCCGTAGCCAGGCTGCAGTGACAGGTACGTGGCCGCGACCAGCGCGCCGACGCCGGCAGCGCTCATCAGCATGCCGACGGTGGAGGCCTGGCCGTCGAAGAAATCCGCCACGATCGACGGCATCAGCGGCACGTAGGGCGTCGCCAGCAGACCGACGGCGGCGACCGTCGGCAGCAGGTAGCGCACCGCGGGGAACGACATCAGCTCGCCGAGATTGGCCCACAGCCCGTCGGAGCGCGTGCTCGCCGCCGCGGGCGCCGCGGCCGCCGGCAGGCGCATGGCCAGCAGGGCGCCGATGATGGCGATGAAGCTTGCCGCGTTGATGACAAAGCACCAGGCCTCGGAGACGTAGACCAGCAGGGCGCCGGCGACGGCGGGCCCCAGCATGCGGCCGACGTTGAACACCATGGCGCTGACGCCGATGGCGCTGGTGACCAGCGCGCGCTCCTCGACGATGTCCTTGAAGAGCGTCTGGCGCATCGGCATCTCGAAGGCGCTGGCGATGCCGATCAGCGCCGCGACCGCCAGGTAAGCCGCGACGCTCTCGACGCCGGAGAGCCCCATCGCGGCCAGCACCAGTGCCAGCCCGGCCAGCACCAGGTCGATGCCGATCAGCGCCTTCAGGCGAGGCAGCCGGTCGGCGGCGAGGCCGGTGAACGGCCCGAGCAGCAGGTAGAAGATGTTCAGCAGAAAGCCGGTGAATCCGAGCAGGATGATCGAATCCGTAAGCCGGAAGATCAGCCAGGCCAGCGCCACCTGCTGGATCCAGCCGCCGGTGACCGAGATCACATGGCCCGCTGTGTAGATCCGGAAGCGCCGCTTGGTCAGCGCCGGTGGCAGCCAGAGATGCCAGTCCGCCACGCTCTGTCTCTCCCTGGCCCCTTTAAACCTGGGAAGCTAGTCGCGCAGCCGGGCGGCAGCAAGGTGGCGCGTTGGCGAAGCAGACCGGCGCGGCCGGTGGGAGAGGAGCCAGGCTCAAAGCCCCGCACAACGAAAAATGCCCCGCAGCGGCTGCAGGGCAATTTCGTATCCCAGGCATTGTCGAGGCAGGCTAGTTGCCACTCACTCGTAGCGATAGCCTCGCTTCAAGTCGGACAAAATGCCCGCCTTCGGCGGCTCCGGCCGTGGCTCGGCAAGGTCCGCCCAGTGCTTGCAGACATCGGCAAAGCGACGGCGCCGGGCCGGTGGCAACGACTCCAAGTCGCTGATCGTCAGAGCATCCAGTAGTGCAACGGTTTTCTCGATAACGGACATGACCCCTGCCCCCAGGTGAGCCCCCGCACGGTCATGATTGCCCTCGATTCGTTGAGAGCACAACGATCAACGTTTCTGGCGTTCAATTAACGCGGCGGATCGGGGCGGAATTGCAACGCTGGACACCACGTCACGTTTCCGTACATTTCACCATGCGCCAACGCTCTTTTCATAGACTGCTGCACCTCAGGCTTGCGGCCCGGCGATGGTCCGGTTCGTGAAAGAGGGTGGGTGGTGATGCCGGGGGCAGGCCCGCACTGGCGGGGTGCAACGCGCCTGGGGCTTTGCGGTATCGATGCGGCCCGGACGCTGCGAGGATGGTGGGCGCGACAGGGATTGAACCTGTGACCCCTCCCGTGTGAAGGGAGTGCTCTACCGCTGAGCTACGCGCCCCCGCTGGGCCGCTCCGGGGACCGGAGCGCGGTGCTTAGTACAGAATTGCCCGCGCCGCGGCAACCCCATTGCGGATCAAACAGCGGCTGGATCGCCAGCAGGCCGAACTGCGGCACCCAGTGGCCGATGCAGCGGTAGCTGTCGCGCCACAGCGACGGCATGTCGTAGGTGGCGCGGACGTGGCTGGCGTAGGCCGCCAGATAGGCGTGCCGCGCCGCCTCGGAGGTGCTGGCCGCCGCCAGCGCGGCCAGGCCCCAGGCGCGGGAGAAGTTGAGGCCGTGGTGGTGCCAGTTGGCGGGCCGGGCGACCGGCTGCGGCAGTCCGCCGGCAGCGGCGAAGAACGCCTGCGCCCAGGGCCGGAACGCATCGGCCGGCAGCACCTGGCTGACGAGCCAGGCCCAGTTGGTCGTCACCGCCATGAACCGGCCGGTCTCCAGGCAGTAGCCGCAGCCGCCCTGGATGGCGAGGAAGTGCGCCTCGACCAGCCGGCATAGGGCGGCTTCCGCGTCGGTGTTGTGGGACCATCGGGCGTAATCGATCATGTTGAGGAGCGCCCAGGAATCACTGCCGTAGCTGCCACGACGCGGGTCCGGCGGGCAATGGCGGTAATAG
>DASURA010000101.1:0-12810 GCA_036280295.1 Hyphomicrobiaceae bacterium | reverse complement strand
CAGGGTCGGCGTCAGCTCGATCTGGAACGACGACATCTCGATGACGTGGCAGCGATCGGCCGCCGGCGGCTGCAGCGCCAGCACCGCCGTGCCGATGTTGCCGCCCATCTGCACGTCGCGCCCGGCGGAACGCAGGATGTGCGCCGTCAGAGCCGTGGTGGTCGACTTGCCGTTGGTGCCGGTGATGGCCACGAACGGTGCCTCCGGCGCGACCTTCGCCCGCTCGCGCGCATACAACTCCACATCGCCGATGATCTCGACGCCGGCGGCCTTCGCCCTGCGCACCACCCAGTGCGGCTGCGGATGCGTGAGCGGCACTCCCGGCGCCAGCACCAGCGCCGCGAAGCGGCTCCAATCCGCCGCTGCGAGATCCTCCACCTGGAACCCGGCCTTGGCCGCAGCTTCGCGCCCGGCCGCGCCGTCGTCAGCGGCGACAACGGCCGCGCCGCCAGCCGCGAGCGCGCGGCAGCTTGCCAGCCCCGACAGGCCGAGGCCGAAGACGGCAACGCTACGTTCGGCGAAGGTGGTGATGGGTGTCATTGGAGCCCGGTGAATGGTGAATGGCGAAGGGAATCATGGCGACTCGTTTTCTCCCGTTCGCCATTCACCATTCGCCATTCGCGCCTAATGGAGTTTCAACGTGGCGAGGCTGACGAGCACCAGCCCCGCTACGACGATCCAGAATCGCACCGTTGTCACCTCGCGCAAGCCCATGATGAGCCCCGAAAACACGTTGTAAATCCCCCCGAGTACAAACAGACCGGCCGCGATAGCGAACCTGATCTCGTCCGTGGGGGCGACGATGATGGCAAGAGCGGCCGCTGCCGCAATCACCAGCAGTCTCATCTGAGCTTCAACGTCGCCAGGCTGACGAGCGCCAGCACCACCGAGATGATCCAGAAGCGCACCACCACCGTCGACTCGCGCCAGCCCTGCTCCTCGAAATGGTGATGCAAGGGCGCCATGCGGAACACTCGCTTGCCCGTCAGCTTGAATGACATGACCTGGATGATGACTGACAGCGTCTCCAGCACGAACAGCCCGCCGACGATGGCCAGCACGATCTCGTGCTTGGTTGCGACCGCAATCGCGCCAAGCGCGCCGCCCAACGCCAGGGAGCCGGTATCGCCCATGAAGATCATGGCCGGCGGCGCATTGAACCACAGGAAGCCCAGCCCCGCTCCGATCAGCGCGCCGCAGATGATGGCGAGCTCGCCGACGCCCGGCACGTTGTGGATCTGCAGGTAGCGGGCGAATACGGCGTGGCCGGTCGCATAGGCGATGATGCCGAAGGTGGCGGCGGCGATGATCACGGGCACGATCGCAAGCCCATCGAGGCCGTCGGTGAGATTGACGGCATTGCCGGCACCGACGATCACGAACACGCCGACGAACACGAAGAAGACGCCGAGCGGCAGCAGCACGTTCTTGAAGAACGGTACCGTCAGCGACGTGGAGAAGCCCGGCGTACCCAGGTGCATCACGGCGATGGTGGCGGCGGCCGCGATGCCGATCTCGCACGCCAGCCGCAGCCTGCCGGAGAAACCCGCGGTGCCACGCTTGGTGACCTTGAGATAGTCGTCGTAGAAGCCGATGGCGCCGAAGCCGAGCGTCACCAGCAGCACCATCCAGACGTAGGGGTTCGACAGGTTCGCCCATAGCAGCGTGGCCACCGTGACGCCGCCCAGGATCATGAGCCCGCCCATGGTCGGCGTGCCGCGCTTGGCGAAGTGCGACTGCGGCCCATCCTCGCGGATCGGCTGGCCCTTGCCCTGCTTGACGCGCAACAGGTCGATCAAGGCCGGTCCGAACAGGAACACGAACAGCAGGCCGGTCATGATGGCGCCGCCGGTGCGGAACGTGATGTAGCGGAACACGTTGAGCGGCGAGATCTGGTCGCTCAGGGTCGCCAGCGCATACAGCATCGCGGTCTCTGCCCTCCAAGCCCTCGCTAGTGTCCTGATCGCGAATTCGTCCCAGCAAGCCACAAGGGCGGAACGAATTTCGCGATCTGAAGGACACCAGCCAACATTAACGATTGCTCGTGCGATTCAGATCGAGAAGTCCGCTCCGCCACCTGGCCACAGGCGATGGCGCGGACTTCTCGATCATCGCACTAGCTGCCGGTCCTCGGGAACCTGGCCCGCATGGCCTCCGCCAGCGGGCCCATCCGCGATGCCAGTGAGCCTTTGATCATGACCACGTCGCCCGCCTGCAGCGCATCGAGCAGGCCGGGTGAGAGCTGCGCGGAGTCTTGCGCCCACGCGCCCTGCTGTGCCGTTTTCAACGCGTCGAAGAGCAGCTTCATCATCGGTCCGCAGGCAAAGACCAGATCGATGCCGGCCGCGTCAACCGCTTCTTTCAGGCCGCGATGCAGGTCTCCGGAGGCTTCGCCGAGCTCCAGCATGTCACCGAGCACCGCGATCCGTCGCCGGAAATCGGCGCGCGGCACTGTTGCCATCGCGGCCAGCGCGGCTTGCACCGAGGCCGGGTTGGCGTTGTAGCTCTCGTCGATCAGGAGGAGCGGCCCGTCCGGCATTGCAAGGGTGGTTCGTGCGCCCCGCCCCGCCGGCGCCGTTACCTTCACCAGTGCCGGCAGGCAGCGCATCGGGTCGGCGCCGAGCGCCGTCAGGGCAGCCAGGACGGCCAGCGAATTGCGCACATAGTGCTCGCCCGGCGCACCGACGCGGTAGGGGAAGCGCTGCGTGCCCATGCCGGCTATCACCGACGCGCCCTTGGCATCCATGTTGGCCTGGATGCAGCGCACGTCCGCCGCGTCGGCGTAGCCCACGCTCACCACCCTGGCGCCGACGGCGGCGGCGCGCGTCTTGAGCAGAGCGAAATGCGGATTGTCGTAGGGCAGCACCGCCGTGCCGCCGGGCTCAATTCCCGCGAAGATCTCCGCCTTGGCCTCGGCGATCGCCTCCACCGAGGCGAAGTATTCAAGGTGCACCGGCTCGACCGTGGTGACGACGGCCACGTGCGGTCGTATTAGGCGCGTCAGCGGGGCGATCTCGCCCGCATGGTTCATGCCGATCTCGAAGACGCCGTACTCGGCACTGCGCGGCATGCGCGCAAGGGTGAGCGGGACGCCCCAGTGGTTGTTGTAGGACTTCTCGGATGCATGCGTGCGCGCGGCATCGTGGAGGCAGAGGCGCAGCATCTCCTTGGTGCCGGTCTTGCCGGCGCTGCCGGTCACCGCGACGATACGTGCCTGGCTGCGTGCCCGGGCGGCGCGGCCGATCGCCTCCAGCGCTGCCAGCGGATCGGCCACGCGCAGCAAGGCGCCATCGCCCGCAGCGCGCGCGTAGCCGGAGGAGACCAGCGCCGCCGCCGCACCTGCCGCGAACGCCGCGGTGACGAACTCGTGCCCGTCGCGCGCCGCGTTCAGGGCCACGAACACATCGCCAGGCTGCAACGTACGCGTGTCGATCGAGAAGCCGGTGATGGCGGCAGCAGGCACACCTTGGGGCCGACCTTGCGTCGCCGCCACCAGCTCGTCCCACTGCCACAGGGGATCTGTCATGCGAGCATGGTCTCCGTGAGCAGGGCGTGGACCACCTCGTGGTCGGAGAATGGAAGCACGGTGTCGCCGACGATCTGCCCGGTCTCGTGCCCCTTGCCGGCCACCAGCAGCACGTCGCCGGCGCCGAGCAACCGGGCGCCTGCCGCAATCGCCTCGGCGCGGTCGGCGATCTCGCGCGCAGTGCGGCTGGCGCCGGCGAGGATGGCGGCACGGATCGCCTTCGGGTCCTCGCTGCGCGGGTTGTCGTCGGTGACGATTACCGTGTCGGCGAGCGCCGAGGCGATACGGCCCATGATCGGCCGCTTGGCCACGTCGCGATCGCCGCCGCAGCCGAACACGCAGATCAGCTTGCCCGGCGCAAACGGCCTGAGCGCCGTCAGCGCCGCCGCCAGCGCATCGGGCTTGTGCGCGTAATCGATCACCGCGAGGCCGCCGCGCACCAGCCCCATCACCTCCAGCCGTCCCTTCACGCCGTCCAGCTTCTCCAGCGCCCTCAGCACGCGTTCGGCGGCTTCGCCGGTGGCCATGGCGAGCCCGGCCGCCAGCAGCGCGTTGCCGGCCTGATAGGCGCCGAGCAGCGGCAACAGGATGTCCATGGTCTTGCCGGCGTGGCGTACGCGCAGGCGCTGCGCGAAGCGCTCCCGCTCCACCGCTTCCAACTTCAAGGTCTCGCCCGCCGTGCCCACCGTCATCACCGTGCGGCCGGCATCGCGGGCGGTCGCGATCACCCTTGGCGCCTGCTCACTGTCGGCATTGACGACCGCCACGCCGCCCGTCGGCAGTACCTCCGAGAACAGCCGCAGCTTGGCCGCCAGATAGGCTTCCACGCTCGGGTGGTAGTCGAGGTGATCGTGGCCGAGGTTGGTGAAGGCGGCAGCTTTCAGCCTGAGGCCGTCGACGCGGTGCTGGTCGAGGCCATGCGAGGAAGCCTCCAGCGTCATATGCGTCACGCCGCCCTTGGCGAGATCCGCCAGGGTACGATGCAGCGTGACCGGATCGGGGCTGGTGAGGCTGCCGTAGCGGCGCGCGTCCGGCGTGACGAGGCCGATGGTGCCGAGCGAAGCTGCCGCATGGCCCAGGGCCGCATAAATCTGGCGTGTGAAATCCGCCACCGAGGTCTTGCCGCTGGTGCCGGTAACTGCAACGACGGTCGCGGGCTGCACCCCGTAAAAGCGCGCCGCAATCAGGGCCAGCGCCCGGCGCGGCTCCGCCGCCACGAGCACCGGCACCTGTCCGGCAACCTCAAGTTGCGCCTCCGGCGCCGCGAGAATGGCCGCCGCCCCCTTGTCGACGGCATCGGCCACGAACCGGCTGCCGTCCGCCTTGGCGCCGCGCAACGCCGCAAACAGCCAGCCCGGCCGCACCTCGCGGCTGTCGGCGGTGATCCCGGCGATCTCGATTTTACTGCAACCGGAGGGTGCAATTATCTCCGGGCCGACAAGCGTGGAGAGGTTCATTGCGCCTCGATTGCTCCTTGCAGGGCGCCCATGTTGACGCAAATCCGCGCTGCCAGCCCGCGCGGCTGGCTTTTATTGTGCCTCATGCGGGGCGTCAAACGGGGCGGATTTATGTGTCTCCACCAGCCGCGGCAGCACGCCGAGCATGGGAGCAATGCGCTCAACGATGCGGCCAGTGACCGGGGCGGCGTTGACACCCGCGGTGATGCGGCCGCGCGTCTCCTTGGTGCCCTGCGGCTCGAACAGCATGGTCAGCGTCACGTAGCGCGGTGCCTCCATGGGGAACGCCGCCATGAACGAGGCGATCACCGACTTCTCGCGGTAGCCGCCGCGGCCCGGCATCTCTGCCGTGCCGGTCTTGCCGCCGACGCCGTAGCCCTCTACCTCGGCGCGGCGGCCGGTGCCGGCCTTGTGCGTCACGCCCAACCGCATCAGCTCGCGCAGGCTGGCGCTGGTGGCGGCCGAGACCACCCGCGTCCGTGCCGGCTTCCGCGACGCCTTGGTGGGCAACAGGAACGTCGGCATGACCCTCTCGCCTCCGTTGACGATCGCAGCGGCGGCCGCCGCAAACTGCAGCGGGGCAACAGCAAGCCCGTGACCGTAGGCGATGGTGATGGTCTCCGCGCGCCCCCAGGAGGCCGGCAGCTGCGGCGGCGCCACCGCGCCGGTCTCGGTGCGCATGCCTTCAAGCAGGCCCAGCTTGGCGAGGAACGCCCGCTGCCGCTCGGCGCCAGCCCGGAGCGCCAGCATGCCGGCGCCGACATTGGATGAATACAGGAATACCTCGCGCACGGTTAGCGGGCGCCCCTGCGGATAGTGATCGCGGATGACGTGCGGTCCGACGGTCAGCGGCTCGCGCACATCCAGCACCGTATCCAGGTCGGCGATGCCGCATTCGAGCGCCAGCGCGATGGTGATGATCTTGTAGACCGACCCGAGCTCGAAGCTTCCGGCCAGCAGCCGGTCGGCCAGCGTCGCGTCGAGCAGCTCCGTCGGCCGGTTGGGATCGAGCTCCGGCAGCGACACCGCGGCGACGATCTCGCCTGTCCGCACGTCCATGACAAGAGCTGCGGCGGCCTTGGCGCCGTATTGCTGCAAGGCGCGCTTGAGCTCTTCGCGCACGCCGTGCTGCACACCGATATCGAGTGCCAGCGGCACCGGCGGCCGCAAGCTGCGCTCGCCGCCGCGGGCCGGGTCGACGGCACCGGACTCGTCGAGCATGCGCTCGATGCCGGCCAGGCCGCGGTTGTCGACATTCACGGCGCCCAGGACATGGCCGGCGAGCGAGCCCAGGGGATAGGTGCGGCGCAGCTCGGTGCGGAAGCCGAGGCCTGGAAGTCCCAGCTCATGGATGCGCCGCGCATCCTCGGGCGACAGCCCGCGCGCCACCCAGACGAAGCGCCGGCTGCGATCTGCCAGCGCTTTGCGCAGCTCCGCGCTGTCGAGATTGGGCAGAACCGAGGTAACCTTCTCTACCGCCTCGTCCAGATCCAGCAGGATCGCCGGATCGGCGAACAGCGATTGGACCCTTCGGTCGCTTGCCAGCAGGCGCCCGTGCCGATCGACGATGTCAGGCCGCGCCCACCCGCTGGTCGGCACCTCGGCCACCGTCATGCGCAGCCGCGTGAGCCCGCCCTTGAGCCCGAGGCGCAGCAGCTGCACGGCAATCGCCGCGAAACATGCGAGCAGTACGACCAGCGCCAGCAGCGCGCGCCGCGACGGTGTCAGACCCTGTGGGTCCGACCCCATATGCCCCCCGGTTGCACGCCGAGCAGGCTTGCGGTTGCGGTCTGCGGACGCACGCTGGAACAGGCCCATCTGCGCTCACTCCTGCGCCTGGGCCGCAACAGGCGGCGATGCGGACGCATCCACGCGCAAATAGTGGCGAGGCCCGATCGGGACCATGCCGAGTGCACGGGCCAGCGGCTCCAGCCGCTCCGGGCGGGCCAGGTGGGCGCGATTCACCTTCAGGCGGGCGATATCCTCCTCGATCCGGTCGAGCGACCGTTCCAGCCTGTGCACCCGCACCTCCTGGCGGCGCGTGTCGTACTTCAAGACATAGAGGGCGAACGCGCTCGCCAGCGCCAGCAGCAACAGGATGAAATTGAGCGTGCGGTGCATGAACCGGACTCCCTCTCCCCATCGCCCTCGGCCCATCCCACGAGGCTCACTCCACCGTGCAGCGGGCGGTGGGGAGAGGGTCGGGCTGAGAGGCAGCCGCGCGTGCCGCCCTCACAACGCGGTCGCGGCGCCTCGATGAAAAATAGAGCGCATCGCCAGGGATCGAAGGCGCTGCGTAGATAGCCTTTCCTTTGCTCCTGCCCCTCACCCTAGTCCTCTCCCCGCAAGCGAAGAGAGGACAGGTCGCGCTTGTCGTGCACGACGTCCTCCAAACACCGGATACCCTAGCGGCGAGGAGTCCGCCCCGTTTCAACCCGTCACGTCAACCGCGGCACTGAGGGAGCCGCATCCGCTGGCCAAGCCGGCGCGCTTGTTCTCACCGCACACCGCAGCCGCGCCGACCGCGCCCGCGGATTGGCAGCCACTTCCTCATGACCAGGACTAACCGGCTTGGAGTTAACGAACCGGAAACTGGGTGCATACCGAGGCCCGGCGCCGGGCGGCAGATGGCGCGACCCCTGATCACGCTTGCCGGCGCGCGCCTGCAGGAAGCGCTTGGCGATGCCGTCCTCCAGAGAGTGGAACGTCACTACCGCAAGCCGGCCGCCCGGGCGCAGCACCCGCTCCGCCGCCGCCAGCCCCTCGGCCAGCTCGCCAAGCTCGTCGTTCACGTAGATCCGCAGCGCCTGGAAGGTGCGGGTCGCCGGATGCTTGCCGCCGGGCTTGCCGCGCCCCAGCACCCGCTCCACCACCTCGACCAGCTCGCCGGTGCGCATGAGCGGCTGCTCGCGCCGCCGTGCGAGAATGGCGCGGGCGATGGCGCGCGAGCGGCGCTCCTCGCCCAGATGAAACAGGATGTCGGCGATCTCGCCTTCCTCGGCGCGGTTGACCACATCGGCCGCGGATGGCCCCTCTCTTGACATGCGCATGTCGAGTGGCCCGTCGCCCTGGAACGAGAAGCCGCGCGCCGGATCGTCGAGCTGCATGGACGAGACGCCGATGTCGAGCACGACTCCGTCGGCTGGCGCGAAGCCCGACACCTCCGCAAGCCGGTCCAGCTCGGCGAATCGCCCCTCCATCAGAGTGAGGTGACCGCCGCTCGAATGCACCAGCGCCTGCCCCGCCGCGATCGCCGTGGGATCGCGGTCGATGGCGAGCACGCGCACGTCGGGCGCGGCATCGAGCAGGGCCGCCGTATAGCCGCCCGCCCCGAAGGTGCCGTCAATGAAACGCTGGCCGGCCTGCGGCGTGAGCGCCGTCAGCACCTCGGGAAGCAGCACGGGAACGTGACGCCGCGTCCCTCTGCGGTCTCCCCCGGCCAATGGGGTGCCGCCGCGCGCCATCATTCCCGTGCTCCTCCGCTCCCGCCTTTCCCTGCGCCGGGTCCCGGGTCATCTCCCGGCAGGCGGCTCCCCGCAGCAAACAGTCGGCGGTGGTCTCGGACCTTCTCGCGGGCGCTGGCGCGCCGGGCCTCGAAGCGTTGCGGCTCCCACATCTGGAACTTCTGTCCGAGCCCCACGAAAGCGACGTGGGTTGAAATGCCGGCGTGGGTGCGAAGCGTCTCAGGAAGCACGATGCGTCCGTCCTGGTCGATGACGAGGGTGTGCACGTCACCATAGAGCGCGACAGACAGCTCGTCCCGCTCGTCCGAATAATCCGGCAAACCGTCGAGAAGCCGGTCGATATTGTCCGCAAGCCTCTGGCCGCCTGCATCAAGGGCCGGAGCATCGAGCGAGGGGTAGCAGTAGATGCCGCCGCCGGCATAGCCGTCGCGCTCCAGGACGGCGCGGAACGGGGCAGGTACGGACACGCGCCCTTTGGCGTCGATCTTGTTGATGAAGGTAGAGACAAAGCGGTCCATCCCCGTTGCTCGAGCTGCGCCCTCAACGCTCGCCACGCGACTGACCTACGCTTTGCTCCTCGGGCGCCAGACCGTCGGGCTCTGACGCCATACGCACCCCCGCCATCGGCTACTGGCTGTCGGTCTGTCTCGGCCTGACAACATTTGCCAATCGCCGTTGGAGTCACGGTGTCAGACCCGGAGGGTCTGACACCGGCGCGCCGACACCCCGCCGCCAATTTTCCGGCGCAATCTGGGCAACCATGGGATGGCATGGGTGAATATGGGTGTCAATGGGCTGCGGCGACGATTCTGTGTGAAGTGCGCGCACGCCCGCGCGCGCCTGCGGCACCGACGGCGTGATGACGCTCTGATTGCAGATAAACGTGTTGCGGGGGGGCGAGTCGCCGGCGTGGATGAGCGTGGCCGTCTGCACCGCGCGCTGAGGCCGGCAACGGCCGGCAGACAAGACAGCTCGGTCGTCAGACCGGCCGCTACTGGATCCCCAACGACTTGAGGAAGTCGCCCAGCGTCGACAATGGGCCCTGCGCCGACTTGCGCGGCCGACGCTGCTTCACGCCCTCCGGCGGCGTCCGGCCTGGGGGCGTGGCGCTGGCTGTGCCGGCCGGCGCCTTGTCGCTGTCGGCCCCCTCCTTGCCGGTCTTGGCCAGCATCGCGCTCGGCACGCAGGTGCCTCTGGCGCTTTCCGCCTGACCGGGCGGGCAGGCGATCCCGCACACGCGCTCCGGTTGCCCCTGGACCAGGCTGAGCAGCACCGGATCCGGGACATCGACCGGCAGGGCGGCGTTGACACGCTCGACGAACGTCTTCATCGCCGCACGGCTTGAAGCAGTCCACGCGCCGGTGATCTCGCCGTGATAGCAGCCCACGCGCTTCAATTCGCGCTGCAACTCGCGGGTCAGCGCGTACCGGTTCTCGGGGTCGATGCGCCGCGGCTCCGGCGCTGCCGGCTCGCGCGGGCCACTCTCGGCCGGCCGCGCCGGCACGGTAAACACAGGCTCGCCGGTCTCCCCCCGCGAGTACTGCGTATAGACGCCGATTCCGCCGGCAAACGCCAAGCACACAATGAGAACGATGGCTCGGCTCATCGTCAGCCCCTACCTCCTGCGAGCGCGAATGTGGAAATATTGAAGGCAAGTTTAGGCCAAAGCAGGGCCAAGTGCGCTGCAAGGGTGCCGTAATGGCGGGTCGGACCGCTCCTGCAGACGCTAGCATGGCGCCGGTTAAGGAAGGAGTCTGACCTCGATGGCGGGTCGGGACCTGCTCGACACGTCCCCGTCTCCCGATCGGTAGATCTACGTCAGGGTTTTCTCTTGGCGTGACTACGGAAGGCCCTCAAACCCTGTACAAACCTCTCCTGTCGACGCATCGTGAGGGTACAATCGGGCCGCCAGAGCCCGACGACATCGCGCGCCCCGGTCGAAGCCGGCACCAAGCCGATCCGTCAGGGGCAATGCAGCGAGAAGGGAGGCATGCGTGCAAGGACAGGCCAAACCGATCGCCTTCCCAAAGAGCGAGCCGGCCAGGATCGAGGAGACCTGGCGCTCGACCATTCTCGACTACACAGCGCAGATCAGCGAGCTCCATTCCCCCGTCAGCATCCTGGACGGTCTTGACGGGGCGGTGTCGAAAGGGACTTCGGTCCGTGTGCTGGGCGCGCGCCGATACGGCGTCGATATCCCGCAGAGGGAAACGTTGCGCATGGGCGAGAATGTCTTCATCCACAGGTCGGTGCCCGAAGGCTGGTGGGCCGAGTACATGGTCGTCAGCCAGCGCAAGCCGTCGTCCGTCATCCTCATGGCCCGTCATGGCCTGGCCCCTGTCACCTGGACGGAGGCCCTCAGGATGTTCGAACCGATCGGCATCGACCGCTGGGCTTACGAGCTGTGCCTGAAATACGGGATGCGCGACGGCCTCGTCTGCCCGGTGGGCGGATTGCGCTGGGTGGTCGCGTTCTGGTCGCGCAGGGTGCTGACGGGGTGGCTGTCGCCGCAATTGCGGGCGCTGATGTTCATGGCAGCCAACTTTGCGGCGATCCGGCTGGAGCAGATCGTCGGGCCCGACGCGCAGCGGGTCGGCAAGCAGGCGATGCTGACTCCGCGCGAGCTGTCGGTGCTGCGGCTGGCCTCCGACGGCTTCCGGACGCGCAAGATCGCCGAGCTCCTGGAGCTCGGCGAGGAGACCATCCGCAGCCACATGAAGAAGGCGCAGATGAAGCTCGGCGCCAAGGACCGTCTCCACGCCGTCGCCGAGGCACTGCGCCTGCAGTTGATCCCCTGATGCGGACACAGGCCGGCCGGGCCGCAGGCCTGCGGCTGCGGCACGCAGGTATCCGGCGTATCCGACTAGGTCAGGCCCGCGGCGACGGTGACGCCCGGCGGCGCCGGGATGGACTCCGGCACGAAGAAATCCGGCGCCAGCTCGAGGCTGGGATCGACCCGGTATTTCTCGAAGTCGCGTACGCCGCGCTCGTAGAGCAGCGTATCGTCAATGCAGGAGCGCCCGGTGAAGGACCTGGCGTCCTGCGTCAGGATCGCGTGCGCCGCGTCGCCCATGATCTCGGGCGTGCGCGAGCGGCGTATCAGGGCATCGCCGCCCAGCAGGTTCCGCACCGCCGCCGTGGCGATGGTGGTGCGCGGCCACAGCGTGTTGACCGCGATGCCGTCGGCCGCGAGCTCGCCGGACAGCCCCAGCGCGATGATGCTCATGTTGAACTTGGCCATCGAGTAGGCCACGTGCGGGGCGAACCACCTGACATTCATATCGAGCGGCGGCGAGATCATCAGGATGTGCGGGTTGGCGGCCTGCTTCAGATGCGGAATGCAGGTCCTGGAGACGAGGAAGGTGCCGCGGGCATTGATGCCGTGCATCAGGTCGTAGCGCTTCATGTCGGTGGCAGTCGACGGCGTCAGCGAGATGGCGGAGGCGTTGTTCACGCAGATGTCGATGCCGCCGAAAGTCTCCACCGTCCTGGCGACGGCCGCCTGCACCTGGTCCTCAAAGCGGATGTCGCAGACGATGGGCAGCGCCTTGCCGCCGGCCGCCTCGATCTCCTTGGCCGCCGTGTAGATGGTGCCCTCGAGCTTCGGGTTGGGCTGTGCCGTCTTGGCGGCGATGGCGATATTGGCACCATCGCGGGCGGCGCGGAGCGCGATGGCGAGACCGATGCCGCGGCTGGCGCCGGTGATGAAAAGCGTTTTGCCTTGCAGCGTATCCGCTCGCGTCATGTCGTCCTCCCTGGAAACAGGACCAGCCGTAGCGGGGCGGGCCCCGTCGTCTCCCGCAGGGTGAGTTAGCGCGCAGCACGTAACCCACCATTGGCACCCGACCCGTCGTCACATGGTGGGTTACGGGCCCGCGGCCCCAACCCACCCTACATGCCGTCTCAGCCGCTCCGGCGCGCCTTGGCGAAGTCGGGCGGGCGCTTTTCCAGGAAGGCGGTGAAAGCCTCGCTGGCCTCCGGTGAAACCATCAGTGTGCGGTAGGCCGCCGCCTCCTGATCGATCATGGCGCCGAGATCTGGGAGACCCTGGCGCAGCAGGCGGCGCGAGGTCATCAGCGCCTGGCGGGGCTTGGCAGCAAGCCGGCGCGCGGCCTTCAGCGCGGTGGCCTCGAGCTGGTCGGCGGGCACGACGGCATTGATGAGGCCGGCCTCGAGCGCGCGCTGGGCGCTGAATGGCTCGCCGAGGCAGATCAGCTCGAAAGCGCGCGGGTAGCCGAGCCGCGCCGGGCCCAAGAGGCTGGAGCCGGCCTCCTGGATCAGGCCGAGGTCGAGGAACGGCGTGCGCAGGCTGGCGGCCGGGGTGGCGTAGATCAGGTCGCAGTGCAGCAGGAGCGTGGTGCCG
>DASURA010000100.1:0-21143 GCA_036280295.1 Hyphomicrobiaceae bacterium | reverse complement strand
CACGTCACGCTGGTGCGGGGCTATGCCGCCACCGATGCCTCCCTGGCCATGACCTTCGAATTCTCGCGCCTGCCGTTCGCGGTGGCGATCGCCTACCTGGCCTTCGGCGAGACCATCGATGCCTGGACCTGGGTCGGCGCGGCCATCATCTTTGCATCCGCTGTCTACATCGCCCGTCGCGAGGCGCAGCTGGCCCGCCAGCGGCCGCCGCGCTGATCTCTGCGCCTCTACCCGAGCCACCCCAGCAGCGCCATCCAGCCGTAGTCGAGCGGCAGCAGCACCAGGAAGGTAACGGCCGCCACAACGAGGCACAGCCGGGTCGCCGCCGCCAGCGGGATGCGGCCGATCCCCATGGCCAGCACGATCGGTGCCGCCTGATAGGGCAGGATCGGCGTGGCGAAGCCGAGCACCTGGAACATCAGCACGGTAATGAGCGGGAAGCCGGTGGCGGTGGCGAAGGTTTGCGCCAGCGGCGTGAATATCGCCGGCACGCCGTTGGCCGTCACCGCAAAATTGAGCAGGGTCGAGAACCCGACAATGGTGGCGTAGCTGGTGAAGGGGGCCGAAGCCTCCAGTGGCGCCACTTTCAGCACGGCGTTGCCGATCAGGCTGCCAAGCCCGCTCTGGGCGGCGAGTGTGGCGAGGCCGAGCACGCCGGCGATGTAGAACATCGTCCGGTGGCTCACGTCGCTGGCGAAATCCTCCGCCGTGACAAAGCCGATGCGGGGCAGGAGGCATATGCACGCCGCGGCCAGCCCCACCCAGGCCGGCTGGATGCCGTGCAGCGAATCCGTGATCCACAGGCCAAGCGTCAATGCCAGCAGGACGGCGAGCCGCTTTTCCGGGCCGGTGAGCGGGCCGACCGGCTCGATCTTGCCATTCATCTCCGTCCGGTCTCGGAACAGCCACAGGATCGCGGCCACCACCACGGTGCCCTTCAGCAGGCCGATCACCGGGGCGTGCAGCACGAGATAGGGCACATAGGCGAGGTGCAGCCCGTAGCTGGTCTCGATGGCGCCGGCCATCAGCAGGTTCGGCACGTTCGCCGGCAGGATCGAGGCGGAGAGCTGGTAGGTGCCGAAGCCGACCGCCAGTGCCAGCCCGATGCGCCCGGTGCGGCCCTCGCCAAGCCCGGCGCGATCGGCCAGCGCCAGCACGATCGGCATCAGCAGGGCGATCCGGCCCATGTTGGAGGGCATCACGAAGGCCAGCGCGTAGGTGAGAACGACGACGCCCAGCACCATGCGCGTATAGGAGGCGGCGATGTGCGTGGCCAGCACGCCGGCGACTCGGATCGCCAGCCCGGTCTTGGCGATGGCGATGCCGATCACGTAGCCGCTTAGCACCAGCCAGAACGCCGCCGAGGCGAAGCCGGAGAAGATCACCGCGGGCGGCGCCACGTGCAGGATCGTTGCCGCCGCGAAGAAGAGGAGCGCAGTCAGGTACTCGGGCAGCCAGCCGGTGGCCCAAAGGCCGATGGTCACGGCGATCAGGATCGCCGTCACGATGAGATTGCCGTCCATCTGCTGCCCCCCGAGGCCGGCATGCTCGCCCCGGCCCGAGGCGCGGTCAATGCGGCTTTCCGGGATTGACCTCTGCACAATCGCGCAGGGCACGATCGGGCGCCGCGTAGGTTGCGTCAAGCGAAGCGCCGGCCCAACACGGTCCAGGGCACCCAAGTGCTGAGTCTTCCATCACGCTCGACCCGCCCTACAAACTGAAGCGGAACGCGTGACCAACTCCTGACCCGTATCGGACCAAGGTCGTTTAAAGCCTTTCAGGATGCCATTCAGCCGTTGGACCACCGAAGTAACCATAAAGGTGAATTTGGCGTTTACAGCTCCAAAGCACGGGGGTCGCGTGCCTGGCCACCGCCTATCCTCGACGATCCACTGCGTTCAGCGGGGGTACATTGACACGCATGGAACCACCTTTCGACGGCAATAGGTACCTGCCCCCCGCGCAGGCGGCTCCAACGTGGCTTGTGGCGGTGGGCTCAACGGCCGGCGTGACAATCGCCTACCTTCCAGCGGCCCGACTGGGGCTTGCAATAATCACCGAGGGCTTGCCCGTCTTTTGGCCAGCGTCAGGCATCGCCGTCGGCATTCTTGTCACGTTGGGGCGCCGCGCGAGTGCCGCCGTGGTGATCGGCGTGGTTGCCGCCACCATCGCGGCCAACGCCATGGCCGATCAAGCCTTTTTTGGGGCGGCAGTATTGAAGGGGGCCTGCATTGCTGGCGAAGCTGTTCTCACGGGCCGGCTAATCGAGCGGTGGCTCGGGGACACATTCGCCTTCGATAGCGTGCGCCGAGTCGTGGGCTTTGTGGCCGCCGCCGGCGTGGGGGCTGCAGCTTCAGGCATCGCTGGTGCCGCGGCGATCACTTTGCTGCAAGGCCCCATGCCTTTCGGGGGCGTATGGCGCGCATGGTTCTTGACGCATGTCGTCGGAATTCTAGTGGCGGCGCCGCTCGTCATTGGACTCGGTCAACTGTGGCGTGAGCCGCCCTCCCGTGCCGAATCCATCGAGGGCGTAGCGGTTCTCGCCGCTTTGACGATCGGCGGCATGTATTCGGTCCCTCAACCGAGTGGGGCCTGGGCCACATATGACGCGGATGCTGTGGTGTTCCCACTGCTGTTGTGGCTGACGGCCCGGTGCCCCCCCATTTTCGGAATAGCGGGGGCATTTGTTTGGTCCATGACGGTCATCTGCGCGATCGTATTTGGCTTGGGCCAATTTGGCGACGCGCGCATCCCGCTCAGCGAGCGCATAGCTGGCGCCCAGGTCTCCGTAGCGATGGTGACACTTTCCACTCTTGTGCTGATCGCATTGTTTACTGAAAGGCGGCGCAACGAAGCGACGCTCAGGCTGGCTCTCTTGAATGAGGAAGAGAGCAGGACCCGGCTGGCGGATGCAATGGCGGCCGGCCGGGTGACGGCCTTCGAATGGGATGCTGTCTCTTGTTGCTCGAAGTATTGCGACAATACGCTAGCAGACATTCTTGGATTTGAACGAGGGGGCATGGCTCGGCCTCCCCGCAAGGATTTTATCAGCCACGTTCATCCCGACGACCGTGCGAGCCTCAAAGCCTGCATCCGCGCACTTAATCCCAACAACCCATCGTATGCCCTGACGTTTCGCTTCGTTCGTTCGGACGGACGGCAGGTATGGCTGGAGGAAACTGCAAGGGGGGAGTTCGACGCAAACGGGCGCCTCCTGCGCATCAAAGGCCTGACGCGAGACATTACGGCGCGAAAGGAGTTGGAAGAGAACAAGAGCTTGCTCATTGCCGAGCTCGACCATCGCGTCAAAAACATGCTCGCCCTCGTTTCTGCTATCGTCGTCCGCACACGGGAAGCCAGCAGCTCCATGGCTGAATTCGTCACCGCATTCGACGGCCGTATTCGATCGCTGGCGATCACCCATGAGCTGCTGAGCGGCCGGCATTGGCATGGGCTCTTGCTTGGCGAGCTCGTTCGCCGGGTTCTTGCTCCTTATGCAACGACCGGGACTATGCGGATCGAGGGATCCGACGTTGTCTTGAGCGCCGAGGCAGGGCAGACAATTGCGATGGTGCTCCACGAGCTTGCCACCAATGCTGCAAAATTCGGTGCCCTCTCGGTCAAGGACGGTTGTGTCTCTGTTCGGTGGGAGCACCTCCGGAAGGGAGATTCAGACACTCTGTTTTGCGTCTGGTGGGAAGAGAGCGGTGGCCCGGCCGTGCGGCCACCAACCAGATCGGGCTACGGCACCAGCACCATTCGACACCTGATACCGTACGAGCTCGGCGGCCGGGTCGATATCGTGTACGCCCCCTCAGGGCTCCGCTGCACGTTAGAAATTCCTGCGCGCTGGCTTGAGTTGCCTGATGCAGGCGAAGCCGGACACGATGGCTGACGATGTCCGCGGAGATGGCTTATTGATCCTTCGGGGTCGTCGTGTCTGGTCCGCGCCGACCAGCGCACCCAAGCTCGGCCACGCTAACCCGCCACCGCCTCCCGCCCCTCGACAGTAAGATCGAATGCCGCCGCCAGCAGCGCCTTGGTGTAGGCGGCGTGCGGGTGATCGAAGATCTGCGCCGCCGGCCCTTCCTCGACCATCTTGCCGGCTTTCATCACCACGACGTAGTTGGAGAGGGCGCGCACCACCTTGAGGTCGTGCGAGATGAACAGGTAGGCGAGGCCGTGTCGCTTCTGCAGGTCGCGCAGGAGGTCGACGATCTGCGCCTGCACCGACATGTCGAGGGCGCTGGTGGGCTCGTCGAGCAGCACGAACTTCGGCTCCAGCACCATGGCGCGGGCGATGGCAACGCGCTGGCGCTGGCCGCCCGAGAACTCGTGCGGATAGCGGTCCTGGCCTTCTGGATCGAGCCCAACCTCCGTGAGCGCCGCGGCGACGCGGGCGCGGCGCGCGTCGTAGTCGAGGTGTGGGTGCTGGATCGCCAGGCCTTCCTCGATGATCTGCCCGATGGAAAAGCGCGGCGACAGCGAGCCGTACGGGTCTTGGAACACCACCTGCATCTCCCGGCGCAGCGGCCGCATGCCAGCCGAGCCGAGGCCGTCGATCGGCCTGCCCATGTAGGCAATCGGCCCCTGCGAGGAGATCAGGCGCAGCAGGGCGAGGCCGAGAGTGGTCTTGCCCGAGCCGGATTCGCCGACCACGCCGATGGTCTCGCCGGCGCGCAGCTTCAGCGACAATCCGTCAACCGCCTTTACGTGATCGACCGTGCGGCGCAGGAAGCCCTTCTTGATCGGGAACCAGACCTTGAGGTTGTGCGTCTCCAGCACTGTCGGTGCAGCCGGCGAAGGCTGCGGTGGCTCGCCCTTGGGCTGCGCCGACATCAGCTGACAGGTATAGGGGTGCTGCGGGCGTTCCAGCACGTCCGCCGCCTTGCCTTCCTCCACCACCTTGCCGTCGCTCATGACGTAGACGCGGTCGGCCATCTTGCGGACCACGCCGAGGTCGTGGGTGATCAGCAGCATGGCCATGCCGGTCTCGCGCTGCAACGACTTGAGCAACTCCAGGATCTGCGCCTGGATGGTCACGTCGAGCGCCGTGGTCGGCTCGTCGGCGATCAGCAGGTCCGGCTCGTTGGCGAGCGCCATGGCGATCATCACCCGCTGGCGCTGCCCGCCGGAAAGCTGGAACGGATAGGCGTTGAGGCGCTTCTCCGGCTCGGCGAGGCCGACCTTGCGCAGCAGTGCCAGCACGCGCTCGCGCACGGTGGCATCATCGAGACGGTGGTGCAGCTTCATCACCTCGCCCACCTGCTTCAGGATCGAGTGCAGGGGGTTGAGCGATGTCATCGGCTCCTGGAACACGATGGAGATCTTCTCGCCGCGAATCTCGCGCATGTCCTTGTTGTCGGACTTGAGCAGGTCGCGGCCGGCGAAGTGGATCTCGCCGGTGGGATGGCTGGCCGCCGGATACGGCAGCAGCCTGAGGATGGAGAGCGCCGACACACTCTTGCCGGAGCCCGATTCGCCCACCAGCGCCACGATCTCGCCCTTGGCGATGTGGAACGACACGCCCTTTACGGCGGTGACCGGCTTGCCGGAGGCGCGGAACTCGACCGAGAGATTGCGCACGTCCACGAGCGGCGACGTTGTCATGGTGTCGCTCATTTGAATGTCTTCCTCGGGTCGAGGGCGTCACGCGCCGCCTCGCCGACAAAGATCAGCAGGGTCAGGATGCCGGCGATCGAGACGAACGCGCTGAGGCCGAGCCACGGGGCGTGCAGGTTGGCCTTGCCCTGCGCCAGGAGCTCGCCGAGCGACGCCGAGCCGGGCGGCAGGCCAAGGCCAAGGTAGTCGAGCGCGGCCAGGGCCGTGATGGCTCCGGACAGCTTGAACGGCAGGAACGTCATGGTCGCCACCATGGCGTTCGGTAGCAGGTGGCGGAGCATGATGCGGACGTTGGAGAGGCCGAGTGCCCGGGCCGCCAGGATGTATTCCAGATTGCGTCCGCGCAGGAACTCGGCGCGCACCACGCCGACCAGATAGACCCAGTTGAACAGGAGCAGGATGCCGAGCAGCGTCCAGAAGCCCGGTGTCAGCACTGCCGAGAGGATGATGAGAACGAAGAGCTGCGGCACCGACGACCAGATCTCCAGGAGCCGCTGCAGGACGAGGTCGACCTTGCCGCCGAAGTAGCCCTGCACCGCCCCGGCGGCGATGCCGATCATCGACGACAGGATGGTGAGCAGGAGCCCGAACAGAACCGAGATGCGGAAGCCATAGATCAGCCGGGCGAGCACGTCGCGGCCCTGATCGTCGGTGCCGAGCCAGTTGCGGTTGCCGAGCGCCTGGTAGCGGGTGAGCTGGGCCGGCGAGGCTTCGCACAGCTCCGCGTGGCGCATCATCCAGGGGGCGGGCGCCGGAAAGCCGAGGCACTGGCCCTCCGCGTTCTTGATGCGCGGATAATCCTTGTTGGTTGATTCTGCGGAGTGCCCGATCAGCGGCCAGATCGCCCAGCCGTTCTTGCCGATCTCCTCCTCGATCACCGGGTCTTTGTAGTCGGTGGTCGCGAGAAAGCCGCCGAACTTCGCCTCCGGGTAGTCGACCAGGATCGGGAACAGCACCTCGCCCTTGTAGATGAGCACGATCGGCCTGTCGTTGGCGATCACCTCGGCGAACAGGCTGAGGACGAACAGGACGAGGAAGATGGCGAGGCTCAACAGCCCGCGCCGGTTGGCCTTGAAGTTGCTCCAGCGGCGACGGTTGAGGGGCGAGAGGCGCGGCAGGCGCCAGCGCTTTGCACTGCCTTCGCCAGTCGGCAGTCGGCAGTCGGCAGTCGGGCAGCACGACTCCGTAGCGGCGACGCCCGACGCCCGACGCCCGACGCCCGTCTCTTCAACCCGTGTGTCCACGCTCATACCTCCCGCGTCTCGAAGTCGATGCGGGGATCGACCAGCGTATAGATGAAATCCGAGAGCAGGTTGATCGCCAGGCCCAGCAGGGCGAGGATATAGATGGAGGCGAACACGACCGGGTAGTCGCGGTTGATCGCACTCTCGAAGCTTAAGAGGCCGATGCCGTCCAGGTTGAAAATGGTCTCGATCAGAAGCGAGCCGGTGAAGAAGGCGTGGATGAACGCGCCCGGGAAGCCGGCGACGATGAGCAGCATGGCGTTGCGGAACACGTGGCCGTAGAGCACCTGGGTCTGCCCGAGGCCCTTGGCCTGCGCGGTCAGCACATACTGCTTGCGGATCTCGTCCAGGAATGAGTTGCGGGTAAGGAACGTCATGGTGGTGAAGGCGCCGAGCGACATGGCGATCAGCGGCAGGATGAGATGCCAAAAATAGTCGACGACCTTGCCGATCAGCGATAGCTGGTCCCAGTTGTCGGAGGTCAGGCCGCGCAGCGGGAACCATTGCACGAACGACCCGCCTGCGAGCATGACCAGCAGGAACACGGCGACGAGGAAGCCGGGGATGGCGTAGCCGATCACCAGGACGCCGGAGGTCCAGACGTCGAACCGCTCCCCATCGTGCACGGCCTTGCGGATGCCGAGCGGGATCGAGATCAGATAGGTGATGAGCAGCATCCAGAGCCCGAGCGAGATCGAGACCGGCAGCTTCTCCTTGATCAGCTGCAGCACGGAGATGTCTCGGAAATAGCTCTTGCCGAAGTCGAATATCAGGTAGCTCTTCATCATCTGGAGGAAGCGCACGTGCGCCGGCTTGTCGAAGCCGAACTGCTTCTCCAGCTGCTTGATGAACTCGGGCGGGAGCCCTTGCGCGCCGCGGTATCTTGAATCGCCCGCGTCCGCGCCCGACTGTGACGAGGACGAGAAGCCGTCGCTTCCAGAGCCGCCGATGCGCTCTGTCGCGGCGACGTCGGTGCCGGACAGTTTGGCGATCATGCGCTCGACCGGTCCGCCGGGGGCGAACTGGATGATGGTGAAGCTGATCACCATGATCCCGAGCAGAGTCGGGAAGATCAGCAGGAAGCGCTTCAGAAGATACGTTGCCATCGGCGGGCTCTCGGCTCGCGTCGGTTGGAGACAGGTGTCAGTCCAGCGCCTGTCGTGACTGGACTCTACCCGTCGACGGGGTCCGGCGCCTGTTCGGGTCTGGATGCCGGGAACATGTCCCGGCATGACACGGAATATGGCGTCGGAGGTACAACACTACTGCGCTGCAGCGGCCTGCTTGGCTTTCTCGGCGTCCCACCACCAGGTGCGGAGGAAGGCTGGCGATCGGCTGGGCAGCTTATCCGGCCGCCCGAACACGTTCCACATGGCGATCCGCTCGAATGGCCCATGCCACTGCGGCACCACGTAGTGGTTCCACAGCAGCACGCGGTCGAGTGCGCGGGTGGCCGCGACCAGCTCCCCACGATCCTTGGCCAGGATGATCTTATCGATCAGGTGGTCGATTGCCGGGTTCTTGATGCCGATGAAGTTGAAGGTGCCTTCCTTGTCGGCGGCGTCCGAGCTCCAGAAGGAGCGCTGCTCGTTGCCGGGTGATTCCGACTGCGGGAAGGTGATCGTGGTGATGTCGAACTCGCGCTTGCGGATGCGGCTGATCCATTGCGCGCTGTCGACGGTGCGCAGGGTGGCCTTGATGCCGAGCCGCTCCAGCGACGTGATATAGGGAAGGATCAGGCGCTCGAAGTCCGGCTGCCGGTTGAGGAACTCGACCTTGAGCTGCAGGCCCGAGGCATTGGTCAGGACGCCGTTCTTGACGCGATAGCCGGCCTCGGCGAGCAGCTTGGCAGCCTTCGCCAGGTTCTTCCGCCCATCCTCGTCCGGTCCGGTGTTGACCGGGTTTTTCCACTCCGCGGTAAAGACCTCGGGCGGCACCTTGTCCTTCACCTCGTTCAGCAGCTCCAGCTCGCGCCCCTGCGGCAGGCCGGTCGCCATGAGCTCGGAGTTGTCGAAGTAGCTGTTGACCCGCTGGTACTGCTCGTACAGCAGCGTCTTGTTCATCTGCTCGAAATTGAGCGCCAGGTTGAAGGCGCGACGCACGCGCGGGTCCTTGAGCTGCGGGCGGCGGATGTTGAAGGCGAACGCCTGCATCGGCGCCACCCTCTTGACCGGGATCTTCTCTTTCAGGACCAGGCCGCGCTTGATGGCGTCGAAATCGTAACGGGTCGCCCAGTTTTTCGCGCTGTTTTCCTCCCAGAAGTCCAGCTCGCCGGCCTTGAAGGACTCAAATCCAGGCAGCCAATCGCGGAAGAAGACGTACTTGATCTCGTCGAAGTTCCACTGCCCCTGGGCTACGGCCAAGTCCTTTGCCCACCAGTCCTTGACGCGCTCGAAGGTGATGCTGCGCCCGGGATCGATTGCTTTCACCCGGTACGGGCCGGAGCCGAGCGGTATCTCGAGCGTCGTCTTGGCGAGGTCGCGCGGCTCGCCGTTGCCGGCCTTCCCCTCCCAGAAATGCTTGGGCAGCACCGTCAGTTGCCCGACGATCAGCGGCAGTTCGCGGTTGCCGGTCACATTGAACGTGAACTTGACCTGGTTGTCGGCCACCTTCTCGGCTTTGACGACGTTCTTGTAATAGCGGGCCCTGTTCGGGTTCACCTTCTTGACGGCCTCCATCGAGAAGATGACATCTTCCGGCGTGATCGGCGTCCCGTCGTGGAAGCGTGCCCCGGAGCGGATCTGGAACGTAGCCGACGAGAAGTCATCCGGAAACGAGACCCACTCGGCGATGAGGCCGTACTCCGTCGAGGCCTCATCGGGGCTCCCCACCATCAGGGTGTCGTAGATCAGCCCAATCCCGCTCGGTACGTCGCCCTTGCTGGTGAAGCCGTTCAGGGAATCGAATGATCCAAACTCCATCATGCGCACCCGGCCGCCCTTGGGGGCGTTGGGGTTGACCCAATTGAAATGGGAGAACTCGGGGTCGTAGGCTGGCTCCCCGATCAGCGATAGGGCATGGTGCTTTTCCGGCACCTCCGAGGCGGTCGCCACCGGCGCGAGGAGCAGAAGCCATAGTCCCATCGGCGCCAGAGCCAAGCTCAAGTATCGGGCCATGCCGAGAGCGTCCCCCTTTAATAGTTATTGTCGTGGCTTGGCACGGAGTGTGCCAAGGGGCGCAAATATGGCAATACGACCGTTGATGGCCAAGTTAATCCTTGGTCATCGTCGGCCGTGCAAAAATAGTTCAGAATTCTGGAGTCCCAAGCCGTTCCGATTCCAGAGCCGCTCGCAGCGTTAACTCGAGAGCGGTTTGCAGCGGCCGGCGGAGCGGGGGCGCTACTTTGCCGCCGGGGTCGGAAGCGGTGCCGGGCTGTCGGACAGCGTGCGCAGGTAGACGAGCAGGTCGGCCAGGTCGGCGCTATCCGGGATGCCGGCGAACACCATCTTGTTGCCGGGCACTTCCGACTGCGGCTTGTGCAGGTACTTGGCCAGCCGCTCGAAGGTCCACTCGCCGCCGTGCGTCTTCATGGCCTCGGAATAGCGGGCCTCGAAGCCGGCAGCCGTGCCCACCTTGCGCCCGACGATGCCATAGAGGTTCGGGCCAACCATATTGGGGCCACCCTTGTTGCCCGAGTGGCAGGCCATGCACTTCTTGAAGATGGCCTGGCCGCCATCAGCGTTGGCCTTGGGCAGCAGGGCGAGGACTGCGGCAGCGTCGAAGGCCGGCTCGGCCGGAGCCGGCGCGCCACCCCCGCCCTTGCTTTCCTTGACGGGCAAGGCCCAGCCCGGCTTCTCCGGCGCATGCTTCGCCAGCGCGATATCCAAGAGCGTCCTGCTGCCTGCCATGACCAGCATGGCCGTCAGCACGGCACCCGCGATCTTATTGAACTCGAAGCCGTCCATACGCGTCGAGCGCCCCCGGTTACGACAGCGACATCGCTCATGTCGCCAACCGGCGGTCACTATAGAAATTCGCTCCGTGCTTGCAACTGACCAGACGTCCGTTCTAGGTGCTCGCTCCCGAGACCAATTGTCACCCAGGCGACCCTCATGCCGCGCACCCTCATCGTCATCCCGGCCCGCATGCACTCCACCCGCCTGCCGCGCAAGCCGCTGGCCGAGATCGGCGGCCAGCCGATGATCGCCCACGTCTGGAAGCGGGCGATGGCGGCCGACGCCGGCCGCGTCGTGGTGGCGACCGACGACGAGGATATACTGGCGGCGGTGCGCAAGGCCGGCGGCGAGGCGCTGATGACACGGGCCGACCACGTCTCCGGCTCCGACCGCGTGTTCGAGGCGGTGACCAAGGTCGATCCCCGGGGTGAGATCGAGATCGTCCTCAACCTGCAGGGTGACCTGCCGGCGATGGACGCCTCGCTCGTGCACCAATGCCTGGCGCCGCTCGCCGAGGCGGGAGCAAATCCGGGGCCGGACATTGCCACCATAGCCGCCGAGATCGTGCACGAGGCCGATCGCACCAACCCCAACTCGGTCAAGGTGGTGGGCACGACGACCCATGTGCCGCGCCGGCTGCGCGCCCTCTACTTCACGCGCGCCACCGCGCCGTGGGGCGACGGCCCGCTCTATCACCACTTCGGGATGTACGCCTACCGCCGCGCGGCGCTGGAGCGCTTCGTGTCGCTGGCACCGTCGCCGCTGGAGATCCGCGAGAAGCTCGAGCAGCTGCGGGCGCTCGAGGACGGCATGCGGATCGACGTAACGCTTGTTGACTCCATACCGGTCGAGGTCAATACACCTGAGGATCTCGATCTGGCCCGACGGGTGATTGCGGGCTAGCATCGATTCCACAACTCCCGATTTCGTGTCACTCCGGCACTTGTTGCCGGGGTCCACCAAGGCAGTCACGCCAGAGCTCGCTGTTGGCTGGATACCGGGGACAAGCCCCGGTATGACATGGGAGGAGACGCTGGCAGCGTAACCCTAGCGGCGCCTTCCCGGCGTATTCCTCACATGGCTGAAAAGAAGACCAAACCGCTCGCGCCCAAGCTTGCACCCGGGGCGAAGGCCCCGGCATCGCAACGTCGCCCCGCGGCGCTGCGTGTCTCCTACCAGGGCGAGCCCGGCGCCAACTCGCACCTGGCCTGCCGCGAGGCGTATCCGGAGCTGGAAGCGGTGCCGTGCGCCACGTTCGAGGACGCACTGGCTGCCGTGAAGACCGGAGAGGCGCGCTACGCCATGATCCCGATCGAGAACTCGGTGGCCGGGCGTGTGGCCGATATCCACCACCTGCTGCCGGGTGCCGGCCTCTACATCGTCGGCGAGCACTTCCTGCGCGTGCGCCATCAGCTGCTGGCCGTGCCCGGGGCCTCCTTGCAGACGGTGAAGAAGGCGCTGTCGCACACCCAGGCGCTGGGGCAATGCCGCACCGCGCTGCGCCAGCTCGGCATTGCGCCGGTGCCCGAGGCCGATACGGCCGGCTCGGCCCGGCTCGTCGCCGAGGCGCAGGACCCTTCGCTGGCAGCGATCGCCTCTTCTCTGGCCGCCGAGATCTACGGCCTGCAGATCCTGAAGCACGACATCGAGGACGAGCAGCACAATACCACCCGCTTCGTCATTTTGGCGAACGAGAAGGCCGATGCCCGAGCCGGCGATGGCCCGGTCGTCACCACCTTCATCTTCCGCGTACGCAACGTGCCGGCGGCGCTCTACAAGGCGCTCGGAGGCTTCGCCACCAACTCCGTCAACATGACCAAGCTGGAGAGCTACCAGCTCGACGGCCGCTTCGTCGCCACCATGTTCTACGCCGACGTAGAGGGGCATCCGGAGGACCGCTCAGTTGCCCTCGCACTGGAGGAGCTCGGCTTCTTCTCCACCGAGGTGCACATTCTGGGCACGTACAAGGCGAGCCCGTATCGGGCGAAGGCGAACGGAGGATCAAAGTAGAGTGCAAGCCTAAAATAAGCGCCTACCGGATCCCCTCCCCCTTGTGGGGAGGGTTTAGGGGTGGGGACAACCTTCGATGTTCTGCAATCCCTCCACCCTGTCCCTCCCCCACAAGGGGGGGAGGGGACGGTGTGGTGCGCACCGGTTTCATTTGTGGAGGGCCGGCGAAGCGGGTGGGCGGCTGAAACCTACCCCAACGCCTCCCGCACCGCTGCCCGTATCCCCTCCAGCGTGATCGGCTTGGCCACCACGCGTGCCACCATGGACTTGAGGTGTTGTGCCCGGTCGAGTTCCTCGGCGAAGCCGGAGACCAGGATCACGCGCAGCGCGGGCTGCAGCTCGATCGCCTTCTCGGCCACGGCGATGCCATCGATCGCGGGCATCAGCACGTCGGCGATCAGCAGATCGAAAGCCGGTGCCGCTTCCTGCAGCTGCTCCAGGGCCTCGGCGCCGTCCTGGGTGCAGGTGACGCAGTGGCCGTCGCCGCTCAGGGCACGCTGCACGAGGTCGCGTGCGGCAGCATCGTCGTCGGCCAGAAGGATGCGTGCCATGTTGCTCTCCTTCGCCACCCGTGTGACGTCTGGAATGTGACGTGTAGGCCTGCCGCCCTGCACGCGGAGGCGCATCCACGGCCTGCCTGGTCCTCTAGTGTCCTGATCGCGAAATTCGTCTCAGCGTGCCGCAAGTTTGGAACGAATTTCGCGGTCTGAAGAACACTAGCCTACCATCGATTCCACCTGCGCGGTTGGCCGGCGAGACGGGCACGCGATGGGCATCCACGACTGTGTCGGATCAGCCCTTCTGCGGGTACCGAGACGTCCCGCCTGGCAAAGGCGGCGGCCCACCTGGGCCGGTCCCATCAGTCCGCCACATTCCTGACCATTGATCCCACTTTCCCGGTGCATCGATTATGGGGTAATGGGAGCCCACTTGGTCCTGAGGGGGTAAGCGTCACGTGGTTAGATTGAACGGGGTCGGCTTGCGCTACACGCGCAGCGCTGAGGTGCTGCAGGATGCGACGTTCCACCTGCGTCCGGGCTCCTTCCACTTCCTTACCGGACCGTCCGGCTCGGGGAAGACCTCGCTTCTGCGTCTGCTCTTCATGTCGATCCAGCCGACTCGCGGCTCGATCACGCTGTTCGGCCAGGACATCAGCCGGGTGACGCCGGCGCGACGCGCCCAGCTCCGGCGCCGCATCGGCATCGTGTTCCAGGATTTCCGCCTGCTCGATCACATGACGACGTGGGAGAACGTCGCCATGCCGCTGCGCGTGACCGGCAAGAAGCCCTCCGACTACAAGGAGGATGTGACCGATCTGCTGCAGTGGGTCGGCCTCGGCGACCGCATGCACTCGGCACCCAATGTGCTGTCGGGCGGAGAGAAGCAGCGCGCGGCGATCGCCCGTGCGGTCATCAACAAGCCGGAGCTGCTGCTCGCCGACGAGCCGACCGGCAACGTTGACCCGCAGATGGCGCGCCGCCTGCTCAGGCTGTTCATCGAGCTCAACCGGCTCGGCACCTCGGTCCTGATCGCCACCCACGATCATCAGTTGATGAAGCAGACAAAGGCGCCGCGCCTGGAGCTGCACGAGGGTCATGTCAAGATCGCTCAACAAGCCTGACGGGTGGTCCGACATGCAACAGCAGATGCCCGGCCTGCAGCTGGAGCCCGACCAGCCCCTCACCGGGCGCACGCACGCAACCGGACGCAGCAGCGGCTCGGGTAGCGGCTTCGACGATGGGGGAGAGACACGCTCGCGGCGCTCCGCACGCCAGCTGCCCATCGCCCCGATCGTCCCTGCGGGCTCGGTGACCGGCCGCTCGCTGACGCTCGTCATCACGATCATGTGCTTCCTGGCGTCGCTGACCGCAGGCTCGGTCAATATGATGTACCAGTCCGCATCCTCCTGGCTGCGCGACATCGCCGGCGAGGTCACGGTGCAGGTCGAGGCCAAGCAGGGCATCGACGTGGACCAGCAGGTCGGCGACGTGGCCAGCTTTCTGACGCGCCAGCCCGGTGTCGCCCGGGTGCGTCCCTTGAGCGTGCGCGAGACCTCCCGTCTGCTCGAGCCGTGGCTTGGCCAGACCGATGCCTTGAGCACGCTGCCGGTGCCGCGGCTCATCGCCGTGGAGATCGATCGCATCAACCCGCCCAACTTCGACAACCTGCGCGGCGCCCTGGACGCCCGGTTTCCGGCCTCGTCTGGCGTGACCATCGACGATCACAGGCGCTGGCAGCGGCAGGTGCGTACCATCACGCGCTCGTTTGCGCTCGGCGGCATTGCCATCCTGCTGCTGGTCGCCGCCGCCACCACCGCCATCATTGTGTCTGCCACCAAGAGCGCAATGGCGTCGAACCGCGACATTGTAGAGGTGCTGCACTTCGTGGGAGCTACCGACAAGTTCATTGCCCGCGAGTTCGAGCGGCACTTCATGCGGCTTGGCGTGCGTGCGGGTATAGTGGGCGCGGTCTGGGCGGTGCTCGTTTTTCTCTCCATGCCCTACATCATGGATTTCCTGGGTGGCGGCCCTGGAGCGATGTCCGAGATGAACCGGCTGATCGGCATCACCAGCCTCGGCCTGTGGGACTATTTCCTGATGGGAATCGTGGTGCTGGTGATCGCGACGCTCTGCATGTTGACGTCGCGCATCGGCGTGTTCCGCATCTTGAACAGCCAGCATTAACTGAGCCCCACGGGCGGCCGAGGCCGCCGGCCCATGGAAATGCGACGATTGGAATCGTGCCGTTGCACGAATTCACTGGAGTGGCGTCCGGGACTTGCCGCAATATCGCCCGTGCGTGTGGGGGGAAGGGCGCGCAAGAGGTGCTGTGACACGACGGGTCAGATGGGTCGGCGCAGCTGTGGCCGCGATGCTCCTGGGGCTCGTGGCGGGCTTCGTCGTGTTCGCGCGGGTCGTGGCAGACTACCTTCCCAATGCGGCGCCGCCGCGCGCCGAGGGGATCGTAGTGCTGACGGGCGGCGACCTCAGGCTCCGGGCCGGAGCGCGGCTGCTGGAGCAGGGTCGCGGGACGCGCCTTCTCATCTCAGGGGTCAACCCGCAGACCACGCGGCAGGACATCAGGCGCCTGAGCCGGCTCTCCAATCGGATGTTCGCCGCCAGCGTCGATATCGACTATGCCCATACCACCATCGACAATGCGGAGGAGACCAAGGCGTGGGCGCGGGCGCATGGCTTCAACAGTTTGATCGTCGTCACCTCCAGCTATCACATGCCGCGCAGCCTGACGGAGCTTGGACGAGCGATGCCGGGTGTGACGCTTCTCCCCTATCCTGTGGTTCCCCACACGATCAACGCGCCCCGCTGGTGGACCGACGGCTTCACCACCAAGGTGCTGCTGGGGGAGTACGCGAAGTTTCTGACCTCGGCAGCGCGTTACGGCGCAGACAGGATGTGGCGCTGGGGCGAGGTGGCGGCGGCGCGTTCGCACGCCGCCGGCGAGTGATAGGCAGCAAGTGAGGATTGGCTGATGCTGCTGTTGCGTTCGCTCGTGTTCCTGGTGGTGTTCTACGCCAACACCGCCGTCTTCCTTCTCCTCGGGAGCTGGCTGCTTCTGGCTCCGCGTCGCTGGGCGATGGAGGGCCTCAGGCTGCATGGGCTCGCCAGCCTGTGGTGGCTTAAGGTGATTTGCGGCACCCGCTACGAGGTGCGCGGGCGCGAGAAGCTGCCCCCCGGCGCCATTCTGGTCGCTGCCAAGCACCAGTCAGCCTGGGATACCTTCGCTTTGATCCCTGTGTTCCGTGATCCGGCGATGGTGATGAAGGCGGAACTCGGCTGGATCCCGTTCTACGGCTGGTTCAGCCACAAGTTCGAGCACCTCTTCGTTCAGCGCGACAAGGGTCCGAGCGCTCTGAAGACGTTGCTGCGCGACGCACGTGCGCGCGCGGCCCAAGGTCGCGAGATCGTCATCTTCCCTGAGGGTACGCGCCGGCCGCCGGGCGCGCCGCCGGACTACAAGCCGGGTTTTATCGCCCTCTACGACGGCCTCGGCCTGCCGTGCGTGCCGGTGGCGCTCAACTCCGGCCTGTTCTGGCCACGCCGCTCGTTCATGCGCTACCCCGGCACGGTGGTGATAGAGATCCTCGATCCCATCCCGCCCGGCCTGCCGCGCGTTGAGGCGCGCCGTCTGATCCAGGACCGTATCGAGACGGCGTGCGGTCGTCTGATCGAGGAGGCCCGCGCCGCTCCCAACCCGCCGCCGCTGCCGGCGATTGCGGGCGAATCTGGCCAGACCCTCCGGGCCTGACCAGACAGATTGCCAGGGTCCGCGTGTCGCCCCCCGGACGCTACCGGACCAGCCGGATGACCGCGTCGTCACCGCGGCGGAACCTGCGCCCGAACTGGCGGCTTGCGCCGCTCGTCACGGAGACCAGCTCCTCCAGAGGATGCTGGGTCAGATCGTCCGCCGGGCGCGACAGGAACAGCTCGGCATGGAGAAGCCCGTCCGCCTCCTTGTTCCTTGGGTCGATGCCCTGCGTCTCCAACTCGGCGATGACCTGTCGGCACTCGGTCTCGGAATGGAAGCGTCGCTGCACGAAGGTGACACCCTGCAGCTTCTCCGTCACGAGACCGGCCTCGTCCATCAGTGAAGAGATTGCTGTGTAGGGGAACATCCGCAGCACGAACGAGCACACCCAGGGGGCGGGCTGCCCGATGGCGTCCAGCATTCTCGCGAAGGTGCGGTCGGTCACGTAGCCGACGCTGCCCGTCGAGATGATTAGGTCGATCCCCTTCAGGAGGTCGCGCGCCGCGCCGCTCACGCGTCCATCCTCGAAGTTGCCGACGATTCCGTGATCGATCAGCCCCACCTCGCGCGCGTAGTTGATCGCCGGCTCGGAGACGTCGCAGCCGATGATCTCGACATCAAGCTTGGGCCACGATCGAAAGTAGTGGCGATCGAGCGGGATCAGCTCGCCAGTCGTCAGGCCAGCAGCCTGAAGGTCGACGTAGCGCTGTGCGAGCCGGTTGATGTCGAGAGGAAAGCGGACGAGTGCGGCGTTAATCCCGAAGCTGCAGCCGATATCAAGAACCCGGATGCGCCGCTGATGCTTCTGCTCAAGCGCAGCGATGACGTTCTGAAAAATGCCCTTTGCCAGATCCGGGATGATGTAGTCTACGCCAAAAAGAACTCTGAAGTATTCGCGTGGATCTGGTTCTGTATAAATACTATCGAAGTTAGCCTTGGCAGCATTGACGTCGTTGTAGGCAAGCCTATTCCTTGGCTGCATCACCAGAAAAATCTCCTATCTGGGCCCCCCACCAAAGCAAGGCTTTGACACGCGGCGATTTTCAGCTGGTCCACGTAGTTAATACTGGGTATTGCCTCTCTGGGCAACCCCTTGAGAAAGATTCGCATTCGGATGAATTGCCGGCGCTGATGGAGACTCATATCTACGTAGACGGATGGACAGGCGGCCGGGTCAGACCTGGCGGGTATGCCCTCTCCCAACCGCCACCACTGCCAGCAGCTCGAACAGCATCTGCGCTGCGGCCTGCGCCGTGTTGGTGGTGCCGTCGTACTGCGGGGCCACCTCCACCACGTCGGCGCCGACGACGTTGAGGCCGGCGCAGGCGCGCACCAGCTCCTGGGCCTCGCGTGTGGTCAACCCACCGATTTCGGGCGTGCCGGTGCCGGGGGCAAAGGCGGGGTCGAGGCTGTCGATATCGAAGGTAATGTAGGTCGGGCCGGTGCCGATCACAGTACGCATCTTCTCGATCACCGCCGGCAGGCCCAGCCGGGCGAATTCCTCCGCATGGATCACGGTCATGCCGCTGACGTAGGAGAATTCCCACAGATACTCCGCACCCCCGCGGATGCCGATCTGGATGGTGCGGTCCGGGTCGAGCACGCCGGCCAGGACGGCATTGCGGAATGGGCCGCCGTGGTGGAACTTGGCGCCCTCGAACTGCGGGCCCGTGTCGCAGTGGGCGTCGATGTGCACCAGGCCGAGCGGCGCGTTGGCCCCCAGCGCCTTCAGGATCGGGAAGGTGATGGAATGATCGCCGCCTACCGCCAGCGGAGTCACGCCGGCGGCCGCGATCCTGGCAAAGCATGCCTCGATATCGGCGATGCTGTCGTCGAGGCTGTAGCGGCTGCGGAATGGCACGTCACCGATGTCGGCGGCTTTCACCGCGCCTAGCGGTACCATGCGGTGCACATGATGATAGGGCCCTATCCGCTCCACCCCGCGCACCGCGCGCGGGCCGAAGCGCGCGCCCGGCCGGTTGGTGACGCCCAGATCCATCGGCACGCCCACCAGCGCCACCTCGAGGCCGCCCAGATCCGCCTGGCTCATGGCATCGAGCCGCAGCGGCGCACCGAGGAAGCTTGACACCCCCTCATAGGGCTTCGGCCGCCGGTCGGTGCCGGCAAAGATTGCCGAAATGGCCTTGGTGAACTCGGGATAATGCGACGCATCCGGCTTGTCGTCCGGATACTTGGCGCGCAGCTCTTCGAGCTTGTTGCGGTCCATGGGATCTCTCCTCGGCTACGCCATATCAGGTCGGCGAAATTGTGCGGATCGGATGCTGCGCGCCCCTGCCAGGGCGGCAGCAAGGGCTGTGTAACCTTCCCATGTTTATGCGTGCCGCATTTGTTCTGCTGTGGTAGGATTAATCATGGTCAACGCGCTTAGCAGATCTCCGCCCGGCATGACGGTTGCCGAGTTCCTCGCCTGGCTGCGGGACAGGACGGGCCGCAAGTTCCAGCTGGTGGACGGGGAGGTGCGCGTCATGTCGCCGGCGCGTGGCAGGCTCCAATCGACCCTTGCGCGGCTGATTGGAAACGGCCTTTCAGCCTATTGCAAGATTCCGAGTGTGAGGGAGATTGCAGTCGTGCATTCGGCGCGCGTGCTGGTCGAGCTCTTGCGGCGCCGCCCGGAAGGCGGCGGGCCGGAGCAGACCGACAACATCGGCGGGAGTGGCCCGTTCTCGCTGGAAAGCATCGCATTCAGCTGTCCGCTATCGGATATCCACGCCAGAACTCATCTCGGGAATTGACCTCAGCCTGACCCGCATCGGGATGGCAACATTGGCAGACGTACCGCACCGCATCGTGGTTGTCGGCGGAGGTGCCGGCGGGCTGGAGCTGGTGACGCGGCTCGGCAATCGGCTCGGACGGAGCGGCAAGGCGCACGTCACGCTGATCGACCGGCGCAGCACGCACCTGTGGAAACCTCTGCTGCACGAGGTTGCCGCCGGCAGCATGGACCTGGGCGCGGAGAAGCTCGACTATCTGGCCCAGGCACACTGGCACCACTTCACCTTCCGTCTCGGCGGCCTGATCGGCATTGACCGCGCGCGCCGCACCGTGCGGGTGGCGCGTCACCTCGATGCCGAGGGGCGCGAGGTGCTGCCGGAGCACGATTTCCCCTACGACACGCTGGTCATCGCCATCGGCAGCCTCACCAACGACTTCGGCACGCGCGGGGTCAAGGCGCATGCGATCCCGCTGGAGACGCCAGACCAGGCCGAGCGCTTCCATACCGATCTCGTGAACGCCTGCCTGCGCGCCAACACGCAGCCGGGCCCGCTGCGGCCGGGCCAGCTCAACGTGGCGATCATCGGCGCCGGCGCCACAGGCACGGAGCTGGCGGCCGAGCTGCACAAGACCACGCGCCAGCTGGTGGCGTTCGGCCTCGACCGCATCGATCCTGACAAGGACATCAAGATCCATCTGATCGAGGCGGCGCCGCGCATTCTGCCCGCGCTGCCGGAGCGGCTGTCGGCGGGCGCGGCCCACCTCTTGGATAGCCTCAAGGTTGCGGTCCACACCGGCGCTCTGGTCACGGAGGTGACGGCGGAAGGCGTCACGCTCGGCAACGGCCGCTTCATCCCGGCCGAGCTGGTGGTGTGGGCCGCCGGTATCAAGGCGCCGGACCTACTCAAGGACATCGCCGGGCTTGAGACCAACAAGCTCAACCAGCTTGTCGTCCGTCCCACCCTGCAAACCACGCGCGACGATGCCATCTTCGCCTTTGGCGACTGCGCGGCGTGTCCCTGGCCGGACCACAAAAGTAACGTACCGCCGCGCGCCCAGGCGGCGCATCAGCAGGCCTCGTTCCTGGCCCGGCAGCTGTCGCGGCGTATCGCCGGCATGCCGCTCAAGGAGTGGCAGTACCGCGACTTCGGCTCGCTGGTATCGCTTGGCGAGTATTCCACGGTGGGCAACCTGATGGGCAGGCTGGTGGGCGGCAACCTGTTCATCGAGGGCTGGTTTGCCGGCCTCATGTACAAGTCGCTCTACAAGATGCACCAGCTCGCCCTGCACGGCCCCACCAAAGTGGCGCTCGACACAACGGCCCGCATCATCACCCGGCGGACGGAGCCAGTGGTGAAGCTGCATTAGGTGA